>DASUSM010000075.1:0-3545 GCA_036375115.1 Gemmatimonadaceae bacterium
CGCTTCTCGAAGGACAAGTCGCCGTACAAGACGAACCTCGGCGTCTGGCTCCACCACCGCGCGACGGAGACGGGAATCCGGAAGGAGGGCGGAAGCGGTGGCGCGGGTTTCTACTTCCACCTCGAGCCGGGCGCCGGTTTCGCCGCCGGCGGGCTCTGGATGCCGCCCCCATCGGCGCTCGCGCGGCTGCGCGAGGCGATCGCCGAGGATCAGGCGGGCTTCGAGCGCATCGTGCTCGCACCGGCGTTCCGCCGGCGCTTCGGCGGACTGACGGAGGAGGCGATGCTCACGCGGACGCCGCGCGGCTACGCCTCCGATCATCCCGCGGCGCGGTGGCTTCGCTTCCGGTCGTTCACGGCGTCGCGTCCGCTGACCGATGCGCAGCTGCTCGACCGCCGGCTGCCGGAGCGCCTCGAGCGGGAGTACGTCGCGCTCCTCCCGCTCGTCCGCTGGCTCAACGCGGCGCTCGGGTATCGGGCGGCGGCGCGGCGCTGAGGGCGGTCCGGGGGGCATCTTCACCTCGACCGCTCCCCGTGGCGTGGCCGGCACCAAGTCGCTCGCGCGCCGGACCGGAGTCACGTCGCGAGCCGCGTCCCCGGCGAGACGAGCTTCGCGGCGCCGCGCCTCCGCCGGCGGCTGAGCACTCCGGCCGAGACGAGGGCGACGATCAGTGCCACCGGCAGCGGCTCGAGGAAGGTGATCGCGACGTTGGCCGCGGGGTTCTCGTAGAGCCTCGCGAACTCGTCCATCTCCGCCTTCCGCCGCGCGAGCGCCGCCTCGCTCTCTCCCTCCGCCCGCGCCCGATCGAGGACGTGCGCCTGGTACTTCGCCGAGAAGTCGGGCACGAGTCCGCCGAAGTAGATCGCCTCCCACGTCGCGACGTAGCAGACCGAGGCCACGAGCCCGATCAGCGCGCCGACGGCGAACGCGCGGCCGAAGCGCACCGTGCCACCCGCCACGTTGTCGCGGTAGGAGCGGACGCCGAAGAAGATCAGGAGGAAGGCGAGCACCATCGACGTGTAGCCGACGACCGCTCCCCTGTCGAATCCGATCGCGTCCTGGAACGGAAGCACGAGGAGCATCGACAGCGAGAGGATGGCGCCGGCGATCAGGCCGAAGACGAGGACGGTCCGTTTCATGGTGAGCTCCGCTGCCGGTGGAATGGGACGGCTGGACGGGCGGGAATCTCGTCTCGGCCCGCCGTGCGCGCGTCACCCGAACGAGTGATTTTCGCGTGGCGCACGACGAAATCATCCTTTCAGGGGATGAGCCCTGCCTCCTTCGCGCGCTGCACGGCCTGTGTCCGGCGCTTCGCCGCGAGCTTGTCGAACAGCCTCGCGGCATGCGTCTTCACCGTGTTCTCGCTCACGAAGCACCGCTCGGCGATCTCCCGGTTGCTGAGCCCCGCCGCCATCGCCTCGAGGATCTCGAGCTCCCGCGGCGTGATGCCGAGCTGCGCGACGCGGGCGTCGTCGCGCCGGAAGGGCGCCCCCGCCGGGGCGGGGACCTCCACCGGCACCGGCACTTCGCGCACGACGACCGTTTCCCGGACGCGCGTGAGCTTCCGTCCGAGCCAGATCCCGAGCAGCGAGAAGAGCAGCGCGACGATCCCGCCGTAGATCTCGAGCGAGTGCTCGAGGACGAGGTACCGGTACTCGACGCTCTTCAGGACGGCGATCAGCACGCCGCCGAGAATGCCGTACGCGAGGACGGTCTTCTTCACGGGGACGCCGCCGTCCGATGCGCGATGTCAGCCGCGCGGCCCGAGCAGCCAGCGCGCCTTCGCGCGCGCGACGACGTCACCCGCCGCGTCGCGGATGTCCACCTCGATCCGGTGCTCGCGCGAGTCGGCGACCTCGGGGATGCCGCACGCGCACTCGGCGACGAGCAGGCCGCGCGCCTTCTTCAGGTACTCGATCTCGAACCCGACGAGGATCCCGCGCGCGTGGTCGGGGAGCCCGACCATCAGCGCCAGACCGGACGTCGCCTCGGCGAGGTTCGCGAGGGCGATCGCGTGGACGGAGCCGAGGTGCTGGCGCACCTTCCGCCGGTCGCGCAGCGTGAGCCGCGCGTATCCCGGCCGCAGCTCGACGACCCGGGCGCCGATCGTCCCCGTGTAGGGGACGCCGAATCCGACGAGCCGGGAGAAGAGCCAGCGTCCGCCCGGGAGCGGCGAGAGCCGCGACCAGATGCGGCGCAGCGATGCGCCAGTGAGGGCCATGAGGGCGTGCGGTGGGGGTGAGACGCGAGGGGCCGCGCCGGACGATCCGGGCGGCCCCTCGACATGCGCGGTCCGGCGTGCCGCCGGTGGCGCTCAGCTACCCAGCTTGACGACGTTCTCCGCCGCGGGCCCCTTCTGGCCCTGGACGATGTCGAACTCCACGCGCTCCCCTTCCTGGAGCGACTTGAAGCCCTTCCCCTGGATCGCCGAGTGGTGCACGAAGCAGTCCTTCGAGCCGTTCTCCGGCGTGATGAAGCCGAAGCCCTTCGCGTCGTTGAACCACTTCACGGTGCCGGTCGTACGCATGCCTGACTCCCAGTCGAGTGACGAGCCGGACGCGCGTGTGTTGCGCGTCCGGCACTTCGCGGGTCTCGAGCCCCCCGCGTCGGGCTTCCCGGACGAGGACCGCCCGGATGTGAAGACGGGACTCCGGATCACCCCAGAGTCCCGACAGTAGCGCACTGGAATGCTCGGGGCTGGCCCGCGCCGGCCTGCCCCGCTTGGCGCGAAGATAGAAGCGGGCGCCTTCGGCTGTCAATGGACGAGGTGCGGGTGCCCGGCCCGGCGTGGGCCGACCGACGGGGACCGCCGGCGCGATCGCGGGTATACGCCCCTCATGCGACTCGACGATGACTTCTCCCCCGACCCGCTCGACGACGAGTTCCCCCTCGGGGACGGCGTCGCCGACGTGCGTGCGCTGGTCACGTGCCCGTACTGCGCGGAGAGCGTGGAGATCGCGCTCGACCCCGGGAGCGGCGCCTCCCAGCGGTACGTCGAGGATTGCGAGGTCTGCTGCCGTCCGTGGCTCGTCCACGTCTCCTACGATGGCAGCGGCGCCGCCCACGTGGCGCTGGAGCCCGCGGACGACGCCTGAGATCCTGCCGATCGATCCCGCGACGCTAGCGCGGCGGGCGCTCGCTGGAGGGACGCTCGCTCGAGGGACGCTCGCTCGAGGCGGGGCGCGGCTCCGAGCCGCCCGAGGACGACCCGCCCGAGGACGATCCGCTCGAGGAGGACGCGCCCGCCGACGACCGGTCGGGCGATGATGGACGCTCGCGCACGGCCGGCGCCGGTCGCTCCGGGCGCGTCGCCGATCGCCCCGCCCGCGGCGACGGCGACTCGGTGCTGCCGGCGCCGTACGAGCCGACGCCGTGTCTCCGCCCCGCCGACGCGGGCGCGAAGTCCCGCGACGCGCCGCGCACGGGGCGCGGCTCCGTGACGCTCCGGGCGCTCCGGTCCCACGCGCGAAGGTCGCCGCGCGTGCTCGATTCCGGATACGCCTCGCGCGTACGCCGGCCGGCGAGTCGTGTCTCTCCCGGGATAC
>DASUSM010000076.1:0-14063 GCA_036375115.1 Gemmatimonadaceae bacterium
GCGCGCGCCTCCGTCGCGCGCAGCGCCGGGGTGCGCAGCGTCGCCCCGACGGTCGTGTTCTCGTGGCGGTCGTTGAACGCGTGGAAGCCGCCGACGCGATGCCGCGAGGCGCCGGCGCCGTAGTCGCCGACCGCGCCGACCCCGGAGAGCGAGACGGAGGCGTCGCGCGTCTCGTGCGAGCCGAGGGAGAGCGATGCGCTCGCCCGGGCCGCGCTCCCCTGCCGGCGCCCGCCGCGCGTGAAGATCTGGATCACACCGGCGACCGCCTCCGACCCGTACAGCACGCTGGCCGGCCCGCGCACGACCTCGATGCGCTCGACGTCGTCCATCGTGAGGTTGGCGGCATCGAGGAATCCCCCCGGCTCGTTCACGGGTACGCCGTCCACGAGGATGCGCACGTAGTCGCTCTCCCCACCGCGCATGAAGATGGATGTCACGCCGCCCGGGCTCCCCTGCCGGAGCACGGTGATGCCCGGGACCGACTCGAGCGCATCGGCGACGGTGCGCACGCCGGCGGCGCGGAGCCTCGCGCCGTCGAGCACGGAGGTGGAGGACGTGCTCGTGCGGGCGCCGGCGATGCCGCGCGTCGCCGTGACGACGACGGGCGAGAGCGTCGCGGTGTCCGTGCGCACCTCCTGCGCCGCCGCCGGCCGCGCGGCGAGGAGGACGATCGTGGCGGCGGCGGGAGCCGCGAGGAGCGCGCGGGAGAGCGGTCGCATCTGCGAGGGATGATCGGAGTAATGGGGCACGCGGCTCACCGGGTGCGGCGGCGCAGCGGGACGAGCGACGGGGCGCCGACCGCGGGATCGCGCGAGACGACGAGCGGCCACTCGTAGACGCGCTCGAGGATCTCGCCGCGCATGACGTCGCCCGGCGCGCCCGCGGCCGCGACGCGGCCGCGGTGGAGGAGCACCATCCACGCGGCGAAGCGCGCGACGAGGTTGAGCTGGTGGCTCACGAGGAGCACGGCGCGGCCGCTGGCGGCGAGCGCGTCGAGCAGCTCGAACGTCGCCATCTCGTGCGCGATGTCGAGGAACGTCGTCGGCTCGTCGAGCACGAGGGCATCGCCGCCCTGCGCGAGCGCGCGCGCGATGCGCGCCCGCTGCCACTCGCCCCCGGACAGCGTGTCGGTGCTCCGGCCGACGAGCGCCTCGATCTCCGCCGTGGCGACCGCCGCGTCCACCGCGCGCTCGTCCTCCGCGCTGCCGGCGCTCCAGGCGCCGCGGTGCGGGTGTCGCCCGAGCGACACGTACTCGCGGACGGCGAGGGGAAAGACGGGCTCCTCGCGCTGGGTGACGACGGCGACGTCGCGCGCGAGCCGGCGCCGCCCCGCGGCCGTCACCGCCACGCCGTCGACGGAGATCGCCCCCGCCCGCACCGGCACCCGTCCGAGCAGCGCCCGGACGAGCGTGCTCTTCCCGCTTCCGTTCGGACCGACGACGGCGGTGATCCGGCCGCGCACGGCGTCGACGTCCACGCCGGCGAGCGCGTCGGCGCTCGCGCGCGGATAACGGACGACGACGCCGTCGAAGCGTATCACGCGAGCCGCCGGAGCTGGACGAGGAAGAAGGGGACGCCGACGAGCGCCGTGACCGCGCCGAGCGGCAGCTCCGCCGGCGCGCGCACGGTGCGCGCGAGGAGATCTGCGACGACGACGAGCGCCGCGCCGGCCAGCGCGGAGCCGGGGAGCAGCAGGCGATGGCGCCGGATCCCGGCGCTGCGCACGAGATGCGGCACGACGAGACCGACGAAGCCGACGAGCCCCGCCGCGGCGACGGTCGCCGCGGCGACGAAGGAGGCGACGAGGAAGACGCGCGTGCCGGCGCGCTCGACGGCGACGCCGAGCGCCGCGGCCGGCTCCTCGCCGAGGGAGAGGACGTCGATCTCGCGCGCGGCGCGCAGGAGCGCGAGCGCGCCGGCCACGACGTAGAGCGAGAGCGAGAGGACCTGCGGCCACGTCGCGAGGGCGACCGAGCCCATCATCCACCAGAGCGCGCCGCGCACCGTGTCCGCGGGCGCGCCGGCGAGGAGGACCATGATCGCCGCGTTGGCGAACGCGCCGACGATGACGCCGGCCATCAGCAGGACGCGAGGGTCGCCCCGACCGCCGGCCGCGCGCGCGACGCCGATCGCCACGGACACCGCGGCGGCGGCGCCCGCGAACGCGGCCAGCGGGAGCCCGGCGCCGGCCATCAGCCCGAGCGAGACGGCGACGACGGCGCCGACGGCGGCGCCCCCGGAGACGCCGAGCAGGTACGGCTCGGCGAGCGGGTTGCGCAGCGTCCCCTGGAGCGCCGCGCCGGAGAGCCCGAGCCCCGCGCCGACGACCGCGGCGAGCGCGACGCGCGGCAGCCGCAGCCCGCGCACGATCGCGAGCGTCGTCTCGTCCCCGCGCCCGGCGATCGCGCGGAGCACGTCGCCGGGCGCCAGGTCGACGCTGCCGAGCGCGACGCCGAGGATCGCCGCGGCGACGAGCGCGAGCGAGGCGACGATCCAGAAGACGGCGGCGCGTCGCACGGTCAGAGCTCCAGCCCGGGGTGCAGCAGCCTCCCCAGGGCGACGGCCGCTTCGCCGAGGCGGACGGAGGGCCGCGCGACGAGCTCGTAGTCGAAGGCGAGGACGCGCCCCTCGCGCACCGCGCGGACACCGCGCCACGCCGGATCGGCGAGGATGTCGTCGCGCCCCTCCGGTGAGGCGAGGACGACGTCGGGATCGCGGCGCACGACGTCCTCGAGCGAGACGTGCGGCGAGGGTCCGGGGAGCTCCGCGTACACGTTGCGCGCGCCGGCGACGTCGAGCAGCTCCGTCATGAAGCTCCCCCCGCCGATCGTGAGGAGCGGCGCCTTCCACGAGCGGATGAAGACGGTCGGGCGCTCGAGGCCGCGCGTCGCCGCGCGGACGCGGGCGAGCGTCGCGTCCACCGAGTCCACGACCGCCTCGCCGCGGAGGGAATCGCCGGCGAGCCGGCCGAGCAGCCTCGCGACGCGGCGGAACTCGGCGACGCTGTCCACCTTCACGGCGACCGTGCGCACCCCGGCGGCGCGCAGCCGCTGCGCCGCGGCGCGGTTGTCGTCGCTCGCGTAAAGGACGACGAGGTCGGGCCGGGCGGCGAGCACCGCCTCGACGTTCGGCCGGATGCCATCGCCGAGGTCAGGCACGGCGAGGGCGGCGTCGGGATAGCGGTCCCACCGCGTGCGCCCGACGAGGCGGTCGCCGGCGCCGAGCGCGAAGAGGATCTCGGTCGTCGCCGGATTCAGCGAGACGATGCGCCGAGCGGCGGGGACGACGCGGATCGTGTCGCCGAAGTCGTCGACCGCCGCGTCGGCGCCGCGCTCCGGGGGAGCGCACGCGCCGAGCGCGAGCACGAGAGCGGCGACGAGGCGGACCGAACGCAAGACAGGCATCCCGGGCGGTCGAGGGATGCCTGCAGCAGAGCGCGCGAGACGGAGCGCGGCCGGCCACGAGCCCTCCCCCGAGGGTCTGGTGTGGCGCGGACGGGAGTCGTCTCCTGGCTTCGGGCCGCGTCGCTCGCCTTCCCGGCCGTTCCGGCCAGTGGCTCGCATGAGCGCGCGTGTGTTCGCCCGTCACAGTGGCGGGGCCGCACCGGCATCGCACCGGTTTCCGTGTCCCCTGCCCGCGTCTTCGATTGTGGCCCGAAGCTACCGCTCCTGATGCTGCCGGTCAAGCGCGTCGGTCAGCCGCGCCTTCAGCGCCTCGCGTCGCGCACGGTACTCGCGCGTCGCCGCATCGCTCGGCGCGCGCCGGCGCTCGTGCGCCGCGTCGAGCGCGGCGATCTCGCCGGCGAGGCGCTCCGGGTCGTCGTCGCCGGCGCGCACGACGAGCCCGCCGCGCCGCCGGCTCCGCGCGGCGATGCGCGCGAGGGCGAGGAGCATCGCCGCCCCGACGGCGATCGCGACCACGCGCAGCTGGAGCCCGCGCCGCGCCGCGGCCGCCTCGCCGACCGCCACGCGCACGACGGCGTTCGGCGGCGCCTCGTCGGCGAGGAAGCGCGAGAAGTTGCGCCCCTCGACGCTCACCGGGTCGGTGCGCGCGAGCCGCGCGCCGCTCACGTCGGCGCTCGGCGACTCGACGAGGACCTCGAGCGTCTCGGCGTGGTGCTCGACGGGGATCGACAGCGGCAGCGCGTCCGCCGGCACCTCGTACGAGTAGGCGAGCTGCCGCAGCCCCGGCGCGATCGGCGCGAAGACGTTGACGCGCCCCTCCTCGAAGACGACGGCGTCGGCGCCGAGGTCGCCCTCGCGGAGCACCGCGGCGCGGGCGCCCGAGGGGAGCAGCGCGCTCCACACGGGCTCGCCCGACGACGGCGCGACGCGGGTCACGGAGGAGTCGTTCGAGAGCTCGTAGACCTCGATGATCTCGCGCGCGCCGTCCGTCGGCGCGGCGACGACGATGTGGTGGCCGCGCACCGCGATCGGTACGGCACGCGAGGTCGTGTCGTATACGAGGATGTCGGCGTCGTCCCCGGAGACGGCGGCGTCGCGCAGCGGCGCCGAGAAGTAGGCGAGACCGCCGTACGAGGCGGAGAGGAAGTAGATCGCGTCGCCGACGCCCGTCGCGGTGTAGCGGAAGCGGAAGGCGCCGCTCGCCGTCGTGCGCATCGAGTCGAGCGGACCCTGCGCATCGGAGCCGACGCGGTGGAGGACGACCCAGATCCCCGGCACCGGGGCGACGTCGCCGGCGTGCGGCCGGACGACGCGCCCGTCCACCCGTCGCACCATGCCCGCGGTGTCGCGGGGCGGCGCGAGCTCCGTGAGCTGCGCGGCGGCGCGCTGCGCCGGCAGGGACGCGGCGAGGAGCGCGGCGAGGAGCGCGGCGCCGCGGCCGATCGGCCGGGCGAGCCGCCGCACGGCGGGCGGCCTCACAGGTTGAACTTCCCGAAGTCCTCGGGACGGAGGTTCTCGAGGTGCTCCTTGAGCTGCTCCGCGCTCAGCTCGCCCTCCGGCGTCCCCGTCGGCTCGTCGGGGCCGCCCGGCACCGCCCCTTCCTCGCCGTCGTCGGTCTCGATCGCGGTGAGAAGCGACTCCGGCGCGAAGATCGGCGCCGCCATGCGCAGCGCGATGGCGATGCTGTCCGAGGGCCGCGCGTCCACGTGGACGACCGTGTCGCCCCGGTGGATGTGCAGCTCCGCGTAGTACGTGTTCTTCTGGACGCGGGTGATCTGCACGCGCCGCAGCGAGCCGCCGAGCCCGAGGATGAGGCTCTTGCAGAGGTCGTGCGTGAGCGGGCGCTCGCGCTTCAGGTCGTGCATGTGCATGACGATCGACTCGGCCTCGGGCTGCCCGATCCAGATCGGCAGGAGCCGCTGTCCGTCCTTCTCCTGGAGGATGAGGACGTACGAGTTCGTCGAGCTGTCCAGCCCGAGCCGGGCCACCGTCACTTCGACCATCGCCATCGCCTCTCGCGGCACGCTCCCTGTGGCGGCCCGGAACGCGGCGCGCCCCGGCCGGAATCCCGGAGCGCGCACGCGCCCCGGCCGTGCATCAAGTACTCCCCGCCCGCGGGCAGGTTCGCCGCGGAGGCGCGGTCAGCGCACCGCCCGCTTGAGCGCCGACGTCCGGTCCGTGCGCTCCCAGGTGAACAGCGTCGCCTTCCGGCCGTTCGGCGAGCGCGCGGGCGTGCGGCCGAAGTGCCCGTACGCCGCGGTCGCCGAGTAGATCGGCTTCCGCAGGTCGAGGTCCTTCGAGATGCCGCGCGGGGTGAGGTCGAACGTGTCGCGGATGGCGGCGACGAGGTCGCGCTCCGGCACCGCGCCGGTGCCGAAGGTGTCGACCATGATCGAGACCGGCTCGGCGACGCCGATCGCGTAGGCGAGCTGCACCTCGCAGCGGCGCGCGAGCCCCGCCGCGACGACGTTCTTCGCGACCCAGCGCGCGGCGTACGTCGCGGAGCGGTCCACCTTCGACGGATCCTTCCCGCTGAACGCGCCCCCGCCGTGCCGCCCCATGCCGCCGTACGTGTCGACGATGATCTTGCGCCCGGTGAGCCCGGCGTCGCCCTGCGGCCCGCCGATGACGAAGCGGCCCGTCGGGTTGATGTGGAACTTCACCTTCTTCGCCAGCAGCTCCTCCGGGATCGCTCCGGCGATGACCTCGTCGATCACCGCCGAGCGGATGGTGCGGTTGGAGACGCTGTCCGCGTGCTGCGTCGAGACGACGACCGTCGTCACCTCGACCGGGCCTCCGTCCTCGTAGGCGACGGTCACCTGCGCCTTGCCGTCGGGGCGCAGCCAGGGGAGCGTGCCATCGTGGCGCAGCGTGGCGAGCCGCTGCGTGATGCGGTGCGCGAGCTGGATCGGCATCGGCATCAGCGCGTCCGTCTCGTCCGTCGCGTAGCCGAACATCATCCCCTGGTCGCCGGCGCCGCCGGTGTCCACGCCCATCGCGATGTCGGGCGACTGCCGGTCGATCGTCGAGAGCACCGCGCAGGTGTGGCTGTCGAAGCCGTACGTCGCGTCGGTGTAGCCAATGCGGGCGATCGTGTCGCGCACGATCTGCGGGATGTGCACGTAGGTCGTCGTCGTGATCTCGCCGGCGACGCAGGCGAGCCCGGTCGTGACGAGCGTCTCGCACGCGACGCGCGCCGACGGATCGTCGGCGAGGATGGCGTCGAGCACCGCGTCGGAGATCTGATCGGCGACCTTGTCGGGATGCCCTTCGGTGACGGACTCGGAGGTGAAGAGGGAACGCTGGGACACGTGAGCTCTCGAGGGACGGGGACGGAGCCGCACTCGGCGGCAGTCATCGAAGTTAAGGCGCCTAGTCGGGCTCCGGCAACCCATCGTACGGGTCGAGGAGGAGGGACTGATCGACGCCGATCGCGCGCAGGTGCGCGCGCAGCTCGTGCTCCGCCGCCGCCGCCGTCGGGCGCGCCAGCGCCGCGCGCACCGCCGCCGCCGCCTGCTCGAGCGTGACCGACCGGACGAGCTGCTTGACGAGGGGCACGGCGCGCGCGCCGACGCTGAGCTGCCGGACGCCGAGCCCGAGGAGGGCGAACGCCGTGAGAGGCTGGGACGCCATCTCGCCGCAGCACGTCACGTCGAGCCCGTACGCCGCGCCGACCTCCACCGTCCGGCGGATGAGCTGCAGCACCGCCGGGTGCAGCGGCGTGAAGCGCGAGGCGAGGTTCGCGTTGCCGCGGTCCACCGCCAGCGTGTACTGCACGAGGTCGTTCGTCCCGATGCTGAAGAAGGCGACGTCGCGGGCGAACGTCTCGGCCGCCACGGCCGCGGCCGGCGTCTCGATCATCACACCGAGCGGGACGTCGGCGCGGTGCTCGACGCCGCGTTCGCGGAGCTCGGCGGCCGCCTGCTCGAGCAGCGCGCGCGTCTCGCGCACCTCGCCGACGCTGACGACGAGGGGGAGCATGATGCGCACGTCGCCGTGCACCGCGGCGCGCAGCAGCGCCCGGAGCTGGACGAGGAAGAGGTCGGGCTGGTCGAGGCACATGCGGATCGCGCGCCAGCCGAGGAAGGGGTTCGGCTCGCTCGGAAAGCCGCCCACCGGGAGCTTGTCGCCGCCGATGTCGAAGGTGCGGATCACCACCGGCTGGCCGCCGAAGGCCTCGACGACGCGCCGGTAGGCGCGCAGCTGCTCCTCCTCGTCCGGCATCGTCGTGCGCCCGACGACGAGGAACTCCGTGCGCATCAGCCCGACCCCTTCGGCGCCGCTCGTCGCCGCGCGCTCGGCGTCCTCGGGAAGATCCACGTTCGCCCGCAGCACGAGCCGCGCGCCGTCCTTCGTCACCGGCTCGAGCGTGGCGAGCCCGGCGAGCTCCCGCTCGGCAGCGGCGTCGCGCTCCGCGCGCTCGAGCCGCTGGCCGATCTCCTCCTCGGTCGGGTCGACGAGCAGCGTCCCGGCCGAGCCGTCGAGGATGACCCGCTCGTCGCCGGTGAGCCGGCTCGTCGCGTCGCGGAGGCCGACGACCGCGGGGAGCCCGAGCGAGCGCGCGAGGATCGCGACGTGCGACGTGCGCGTCCCGGCATCGGTCGCGATCCCGGCGATCGCCGACCGGTCCAGCTGCACGGTCAGCGTCGGTGTCAGATCGTGCGTGACGAGGATCGCGTTCGCGCCCGGCGGCAGGTCCACCGGGTCGTGGTCGGAGAGCCCGAGCAGAAGGGTGAGGACGCGGATGTGGATGTCCGTGAGGTCCCCGACGCGCTCGCGGATCATCGCGTGCGAGTGCCGCGCGAAGTGCTGCCGCCACTCCTGGAGCACGACGTCGAAGGCCTTCTCGGCGCCGAGGTTCTGCTCGATGAGGCCATCCACGCCGGAGAGCAGCTCGGGATCGTCGAGCAGCAGGAGCTGCGCGTCGAAGATCTGCGCTTCCTCGGGGCCCGCGTTGCGCTCCGCCCGCGCGCGCACGCCGCGCACGCGCGCCTTGGCGCGCTCGAGCGCCTCGCGCAGCCGGCGCTTCTCGACGGAGATCTCCTCGTCCGGCACGATGCGGTGCCGCACCTCGGGCACCTCCCAGCGCAGGAGGTGCACGCGCCCGATCGCGACGCCGGGCGAGGCCGGCATGCCGACGAGGCGACGAGGCATCAGCGCTCCCCGAACCCGCCGTCAATGAGCTGCACGAGCGCGTCCACGGCCGCGTCCTCGTCGGGGCCGCGCGCCCGGAGGGTCAGCGTCGCGCCCTGCTCGGCGGCGAGCATCATCACGCCCATGATGCTCTTCCCGTTCACCTCGAGGTCGTCGCGCACGAGCGTGATCTCGCTCCGGAAGCGCGAGGAGCACTTCACGATCTCCGCGGCAGGGCGGGCATGCACGCCGTTCCGGTTCACGACGCGGACGGTCCGTTCAGCCATTGCGCAGCACCGAGAAGAGGACGAAGGCGGCGAGAATGCCGAGCGCGAGCCGCCACCCCTCGACCCGGCCGTGGAGGCGGGCGAGGAGGACGGCCCCGGCGACGACCGCGACGAGCTCGACGCCGAGGAGCGTCCGCCCCGGGCCGATGACGCGCGAGAGCGCGAGCGGAATGGCGATCCCCGCGACGAGCGCCGCCGCGCGGGCGACGTGCTCCGGCCCGTGCCGGAGCACCGGCGCGCCGAGGGCGGGGGCGACGCGGAGCCCGTTGCGCCACCCGGTCTCGAGCGCCCACAGCCGCAGCGCGATGTGACCGGCGTTGTAGAGGAGGAGGAAGCCCCCGACGACAAGCAGGGGGCCGCCGCCGACGCCGAAGACGGCGAGCGCGAGCAGCGAGCAGAGCGGGAGCCAGCCGGCCCAGACGAGCCGGTCCCCGACGCTGCCGAGCGGTCCGCAGAGCGCGGTGCGGAACCGCTCGATGCGCTCGGCCGGCTCGCGGTCGTGCTCGGCGCGGGCGAGCGCGCCGACGGCGACGGCGGCGAGGTACGGGTGCGCATTGAAGTACCGGGACTGGCGCGCGAGCGCCTCGCGGTAGGCCGGTCCGTCGCACCCGCCGGGGAGCCCGCGGAGCGCCGGCTCGATGCAGAAGCCGACGCCGTTGCCGAGCAGGGTCTCGTAGTTCCACGAGCCCTGGATCGCGAAGAGGCGCGTCGCGACGTTGAGCTTCGTGCGCAGCGAGAGTCTCGGCGGGGTCGTCATTCGAGCATCCCGATCACGGCGAGGCCGATCGCGGCGCCGCCGAGGAAGTACCAGCGCGCGCCGCGCGTCGTGTGGAAGATCTTCCAGGCGGCGCCGGCGGCGACCGTCGCCGAGACGCCGACGACCACGCCGCGCGAGATCCGTGGGTCCACGCTCCACAGCGAGACGACGGCATGGAGCAGCGGGGCGAGCACGAGCAGCGCGCCGCCGGTGAGGAGCGCGCCGCGGGCCAGGTCGATCGTGAGGCCGGCGAGCTGGAGGCCGGCGACGGTGCGGTAGCTCCCCGCCTCGAGCCCCTCCCGCGATCGGCGCGCCCACGAGGCGTTGATCCGCCGGACGACGAACATCGTCCACCCGCCCGCCCAGGCGACGGCGAGCGCGCCGAGCACGGCGACGACGAGCGCGCCCGGCGGCCCGTCCCCGAACCCCGCCGCCAGCGCGCCGCCGACGACCGAGGCCGAGCCCCACTCGGGGTAGCGCGAGGCGCCGAAGGGGAGCGTCTCGAGCGCGATCAGCTCGAGCACGACGCCCGCCACGAGGCCGTGCAGCGGATGTCCGACGAGGACGCCGGCGAGCGTCGCGGCGACGAGCGGGCGCGAGAGCATCGCCTGCGGGAAGCTCACGACGTCGAGCCCGAGCAGCCCGCCGAGGATCGCGATCGGGAGGAGGTCGAGCAGGATCATCGGTCCCCCCGCCCGCCGAGCACCTCGTCGAGCGAGGCGACGCGCGCCGAGGGGACATCCTGGGCGACGACCTCGACCCCACTCGCGGCGAGGTCGCGGAGCGCGCGCTCCTCCTCCGGCGACAGGAAGATGTAGCGCATCCGCTGCGTGCGCCCGGCCCGGTGGTGAATGCCGCCGAGGTTCACGCGGCGCACGAGGCCCGTCGCCTGCGCGAGACGCTGCATCGTCTCGATGTCGCCGGTGAGGAGGATCCCCGGGCGCCCGTCGGCGGCGAACTCCCGCAGCCGGTCGCCGGCCTCCGCGACGGAGAGGAAGTGCACGTCCATCTCCGGCGGCACGCCCATGCGGTAGAGCTCCTGCTCCCACTCGCTCGCCGCGACCTCGTCGTCGACGAGGACGATGAAGTCGATGTCGAGCGGCTGCCCCCAGCCGACGACGACCTGCCCGTGGATCAGCCGGTCGTCGATGCGAAAGAGCTCAAGACCCACGCGACGCTCCGACGACCGTCAGGGACGCCCGCCCGCGCTCGACGGCGCGGCGCGCGGCGCTCTCCGGCGAGGGGTCCTCGTCGAAGACGAAGTCGAGCAGCGTCGCGAGGTTCGTCCCCGTCACGACGACGAGCCCCTCGACGGCGCGGGTCACGCGACGCGAGCAGATCGCGCAGCTTCCCGCCGGCAGGTCGGTGAAGACGACGCGCGCGCCCGTCCGCTCCACCGTCTCGCGGATGACGCGCTCGAGCTCGTCCGCACCCATGCCGGCGTTCGAGATCGTCACGAAGTCGCCGGCGCGCCCGGTGATCTGCCGGACGGCGGAGACGAGTCCGTCGGCGAGGTTCGCGTGCGTGACGACGAGGGCGGGAGGACGGTTACTCGACATCTTCGGACAGATAGCGCTGCACGTCCGCCTGCTCGCGCATGCGGCCGATGAGGCGCTCGTTGAAGCGCTCCGCGGGGTTGATCCCCGAGTAGCGCAGGAGGTGGTTCATCGCGATCACTTCCGCGACGACGGTGATGTTCTTGCCCGGATTGAGCGGCACGGCGACGCTCGGCAGCTCGACGTCGAGGATCGTCGTCATCTGCACGTCGAGGCCCGTGCGGTCGACGACCGCCTCGGAGTTCCAGTCCTCGAGCCTGACGATCACCTCGATGCGCTTCTGCTGGCGGACGGCGCGGATGCCGAAGATGGCCGGGATGTCGATGAGGCCGACGCCGCGGATCTCCATGTGGTGCCGCTGCAGTTCGTGCCCGCGGCCGATGAGGATGTCGTTGCCGCGCCGCGAGGCGAAGACGATGTCGTCGGCGACGAGGCGGTGGCCGCGCTCGACGAGGTCGAGCACGCACTCCGACTTTCCGATGCCGCTCCGCCCGGTGAAGAGGAGCCCGACGCCGTAGACGTCGGCGAGCGAGCCGTGGAGCGTCGTCGCCGGCGCGAAGACCTCCTCGAGCACGGGCTTGATCCGCCGGTAGAACTCGTTGGTCTTGAGCGCGGAGCGGAGGATCGGGACGCCGGCCGCCGCGGCGGCCTCGCCGAGCCCGCCCGGCAGCTCCTGCGCCTTCGTGACGAAGACCGCGGGCAGCGGAAAGGAAAAGAAGAGGCTCAAGACCCGGCGCCGCTCCCCGTCCGGCAGGGAGTTCAGGTAGCTGATCTCCGTCTCCCCGAGCACCTGGAGCCGGTGGCCGACGAAGCGGTCCACGTAGCCGGCGAGGACGAGCCCCGGGCTGGAGACCTCGACGCTCGTGATCTCGCGGTCGTGACCGGCGATGTCGCCGACGATCTCGAGCTCGAGAATGCGGCGCATCCGCTCGAAGAGCATCCCGACGCTGAAGACGCGCCCGCCGCGCGCCGCGCCGTCCCGCGCGTCCGTGCGCGCCCCCTGCGTCTCCGTCATCTGGCCGGTCCCCCGTCGTGGATCACCGACTCGAGGTGCGCGGCCGTCTCGTCGGCCGCGCGCTCCCACGTGAACGTATCGGCGAAGGCCCGCCCCGCGTTCCCCAGCCGCTCGACGAGCGCGCGGTCGGAGGCGAGCCGGTCGAGCGCCGCGGCCATCGCCGCGACGTCGCCGTGCGGCACGAGGAAGCCGGTCTGGCCGTCGCGCACCGATTCCCGAAGCCCGGGCGAGCTCGAGGCGACGACGGGCGTCCCGCACGCCGCCGCCTCGAGGTTCGTGATCCCCCACCCTTCCTTCGGCGAAGCGAAGACGAGCCCCCATGCGCGCCGCAGCAGCTCGAGCTTCCGCGGCTCGTCGATGAACCCAAGAAACCGCACGCGGTCGCCGAGGTCAAGCGAGCGCGCGAGCGCCTCGAGGGCCGGACGATGGTCGCCGGTGCCCGCGATCTCGAGCGTCGCGCCGGGGACGCGCATCGCCGCGAAGGCGCGGATGACGAGGTCCACCCCCTTGTAGCGCTTGAGCCGGCCGAGATAGGCGAAGCGCGGCGTCGCGGCGCGCGTCGCCGGCGCCGGCGTGTAGGCGCGCGTGTCGATCCCGGGGTGGATCACGCGCACCGCGGCGCGCGGGATCCCGCGCGCCACGAGGTCGTCGGCCGTGCTCTCGGAGATCGCCTCGAACGGCACGCCGCGGTAGGCGAGCGGCAGCGGGCGCTCGGCGAGCCAGACGACCGCCGCGAGCGGGAGCGGCGCCTCGGCGAAGACGGTGCCGCCGAAGAGGTGCGGCACGAGCGCGACGACGCGTCGCGCCCCCCAGAACGGCGTGAGGAGCGGGATCTTGTTGATGTCCTCGACGAGGACGTCGTGCCCGGCCGCGGCGAGCCGCGTCCGGTAGTAGCGCCGCGCGAGGAGCGGAAAGGTGTGCCGCGTGCCGACGCGGTGGACGGCGATGCCGTCGAGCGTCGCGCGCGCCGGGGCGCCGGGCCACCCGCCGCAGAGCAGCGTGACGTCGTCGCCGCGCGCCGCGAGCCGCCCGAAGATCTCGTGCAGGTGGATCTCCGCGCCGCCCGCCTGCGGGTTCTCCCGGTCCTGCCAGTTGACGACGAGGAGGCGCACTAGATGCGCCCCATGCGCCTCGCCAGCGCGTCGAGCACGCCGTTGACGAAGCGCGCGCTCTGCGCGCTGCCGTAGCGCTCCGCCAGCCGGACGCCCTCCTGGATGACGACGCGGGGCGGCGTCTCGCCCCGCTGGAGCTCGGCCGCGCCGAGCCGGAGGACGGAGCGCTCGATCGCGCCGAGGCGGTCGAGGCGCCAGTTCGTCGTCACCTCGGCGAGCGCCGCGTCGAGCGCGCGCCCATCGGCGAGGATCGTCCGGACGATCGTCGAGGCGATCGTGCGCTCGTCCGGCGGTACGGCGAGGTCGTCCCAGATCTGCGTCGCGACGCGGTCGAGCGGCTGGCCGGTGCGGAGATCCCACGCGTACAGCGCCTGGAGGACGCGCGCCCGCGCGCGCGTCTCAAGCCTCGTCCGCGGCAAGGTCGATCCGGTCGAAGAGGTCGGACATCTCCAGGGCGGCCATCGCCGCATCCCAGCCCTTGTTGCCGTGCGCCCCGCCGGCGCGCGCCTCGGCCTGCGCCATGTCGTCGCAGGTGAGCACGCCGAAGCCGATCGGGACGTCGAACTCGGCGACCGCGGTCATGAGGCCGCGCGAGGCCTCGCCGGCGACGTAGTCGAAGTGCGGCGTCTCGCCGCGGACGACGGCGCCGATCGCGACCAGCGCGGCGTAGCGGTCGGTCGCGAGGAGGCGGCGCGCCGCCGCCGGCAGCTCCCACGCACCCGGCACCCAGCCGACGTCGACGTCGTCGACCGCCGCGCCGTGCCGCACGAGCGCGTCGAGGGCGCCCTCGACGAGCCGC
>DASUSM010000077.1:0-3219 GCA_036375115.1 Gemmatimonadaceae bacterium
GTTCCTGCACAACATCGGCTTCCGCGGCGGCGACGGGATGGAGCACCTCTACTCGACGCAGGTCATCAATCCGGGGACGTGGACGGACACCGCCGCGCTGCTTCCCGGCATCACGACGGTCTCGCACGAGTACTTCCACACGTGGTGGGTGAAGCGCATCCGTCCCGCCGCGCTCGGCCCGTTCGACTACACGCGCGAGCAGTACCAGCCGAGCCTCTGGATCGCCGAGGGGTGGACGAACTACTACGGCGGGATGACGCTGCACCGCGGCGGGATCATCCCGAAGGGGATGCTCTACGAGCGCCTCGCCGGGATGATCCGCTACAACTCGGTGACGCCCGGGCGGACGCAGCGCTCGGCGCGCATGGCGTCGATCGACGCCCCGTTCTTCGACGGCGCCGCGCACGCGATGGAGCACAACGGGTCGCAGACGTGGATCTCGTACTACTACAAGGGAGAGGCGCTGGCGATGCTCCTCGACCTCATGATCCGCGCGCGCTCGGAGAACGCCCGCTCGCTCGACGACGTTCTGCGCCTCGTGAAGACGCGGACGTGGGACGCGCCGAGCGAGAGCTACTACCTCCAGGGACGCGGCTACACCGAGGCCGACATCGAGCGCGCCGTGAGCGAGGTGTACGGCGCGGACCTGCACGAGTGGTTCGAGCGCTACGTCGGCGGGAGGGAGGAGCTGCCGTGGCGCGAGACGCTCGCCCTCGCGGGGCTCGAGCTGCGCGTCGGCGAGGGGCGGGAGCGGACGTACGAGCTGCGCGAGGCGCCGAACGCGAGCGCGGCGCAGCAGCGCGTGCGGGAGGGGTGGCTCACGGGGACGACGGACCCGGCGCGGTGATCCGTCGCGGGGCGTGAACGGCGCGAGCTCTCGTCGAGCGCATCCGCGCGCGATCTCCGGTTCGGAGTCCGAGATCAACGAGAAAAGGAATCGGATGCATCCGATGCATCGGATGCATCCGATTCCTTTTTTCGTTGGTGGCGGTCACGACAGCCGGAGCCGACCTGCGGCAGCGCATGACGAGGTCACGGCTCGGACGCTCGAGATGCCGCACGCGAACGGTCTCGGGGTGAACGTACGGCAATGCGCGACGAGGCCTTGATCGAGGAATCGCTCACGCGTTCCGTCATCGGCGCATTCTTCGACGTCTACAACGGGCTGGAATTCGGCTTCCTGGAGCACGTCTACGCCACGGCGCTCGAGCTCGAGCTTCGGGAGCGGGGGCACGCCGTCGCGCGCGAGGTGAGCGTCCCGATCCTCTACCGGGGCCGCGTGCTGGCGCGCCAACGGCTCGACATGGTCGTGGACGGACGACTGGTGGTCGAGACGAAGTCGACGGTCGCGCTGCACCCCGCCTCGCTCAGGCAGCTGTACAGCTACCTTCGCGCGACGCGCCTGGAGGTTGGACTGCTCCTCCACTTCGGGCCGAGCGCCAGGTTTCATCGCGTCGTCTCTCCGAACTATCGGCTGCGCGGGGAATGAGCCCCCGCTCGCTCGGCGCCGAGCGGCCCACGGCGTGTCGTCCAGCATCAACGAGGAAAAAGAATCGGATGCATCCGATGCATCGGATGCATCCGATTCCTCTTCGTTGATGCCGGCCCGGCTCCGACGGCGATCCGGCGCGCGATAGCGGGGCGTGCTCGGCGGGACGGAGGCGACTACGGCCTCCGCATCCCCGCCACGAGCCGGTCGACGAGCCCCGCCTCGTTCGGCAGCAGGCCGACCGCCGGGAGCCGTAGCACCAGCTCGGCCCACCGCTGGTCCACGGCGTGCGCGCGGCGGAGGTACGGGATCGCCTCGTCGACGCGGCCGGCGCTCGCGAGGGTGATCCCGGTCCAGAAGACCGTCTCGCCGTTCGTCGCCGAGTCGGGGACGAGGCTCGTCGCGGCGGCGTACGCCTCGAGCGCCTTGCCGAGATCGTTCTTCGTGACCCACTCGTCTCCCTCGTTCATCTTCGCGTAGACGCGCGCGAGGGTGACGAGGCGCCGGAGCTCGCGCACCGGCTCGGGGTGGTCCTCGACGCGGAGGTCGATCACGCGGTCGGCCCAGGGACGCCCGGTGCCCGTCGCGCGGACGACGACGATCGCCGCCGACTGCTTGCCGCGGATGTCGCCCCCCTCGCGCTGCGCCGCCTCGAGCGCCTGGAGCATCCGCTCGGCGAGGTCCCCCTTCGCCGACTCGTAGGCGCGCGCCATCGCCGGCCAGACGGTCGGCTTCTCCATCAGGTTCGCCTGCACGGCGTAGCCGCGCCCGACGACGTGCCCCGCGGCCGGAATGTTCCGGCTCCCCGTGAACGCGGCGACGCGACCCTCGGCGTCGATCATTCCGAGCTGCCGCACGGCGGAGTCGGCATCGCTCCCGACGAGTGCGGCGAGGGCCTCGGGAGCGCCGCGGCCGAGGCGCATCAGCTCGAGCCCGAGCGGTCCGTAGCGCGGATCGACGAAGGACTGCGTCGCCACGGCGCCGACGCCGGCCTCCGCCCACGAGACGATCGATCCCACCGAGAACCAGTGCGACTGCACGGCGACGCCGATCTCGCCGGTGACCGAGTCGCGCGCGACGATCGAGTACGTCGCCACCGGGCGCGTCGGACGCGCGGCGACGTCGTGCGGCGAGCGAGCGGGCGCCGGACTCGCGGAGGGCTGCGCGCCGAGCGGAGCGGCGACGACGGCGGCGAGCAGGACGAGGGGGAGGGGGGCGAACGGTCGGGCGTGCCGAAGCATGGAGGGCTCCCGGAAGGGTGCGCGCGGCGATCGGTGGCGGCGTCGAAGATGCGCGCCGGCCGTGCGAGGCGCCATGCGATCGGGACGGGAGCGGCGACGCCGCGCGGGAGCTTCCACCTCGACCACTCTCCCGTCAGATTCCCCCTCTCGTCCGCCACCTCCACACATCGTCGTCCCCATGGCCGTCGCCACACCGCCCGAGACCGCCAACCGCGCGCCCGCCGCCCCCGAGCCGAAGAGCGCGAACAAGTACTTCGAGCTGCGCCACTCGCCGATCCAGGGGTGGGGCGGCTTCGCCACGCGCTCGATCCGCAAGGGGACCCGGATCATCGAGTACCTCGGCGAGCGCATCACGCAGGAGGAGTCGGACCGCCGGTACGACGACGAGAAGATGGCGCGGCACCACACCTTCCTCTTCGCGCTCGACAGCGGGACGGTGATCGACGCGGCGGTAGACGGGAACGAGGCGCGCTTCCTCAACCACTCGTG
>DASUSM010000078.1:0-6863 GCA_036375115.1 Gemmatimonadaceae bacterium
GATGCTCGTGCAGCGCGCGGTGGACGCGTTCGGCCACTGCGCGTTCACGCCGGAGTCGCAGTTCGCGGCGCTCAATGACCTCATCGTCTGGGCGGAGTACGGGGTGAAGCCCGCGCCCTGAGTCGTCCGGCTCCCGGCGACTCCGCGTGCCCCGCCGGCCCATCGGCCGGCGGGGCACGCGCGCGTTCGGCGCGGCTCGTTGACGCTCTCCGGGCGCGCCGCTAGATTCCCCGATCTCGCGGCGCAGCACGCATTCTCGCGACGGCGAGCGATCTGGGGAGAGGTGGCCGAGAGGCTGAAGGCGGCGGTTTGCTAAACCGTTATAGGGTTGAAAAGCCCTATCGAGGGTTCGAATCCCTCCCTCTCCGTTTCGCGGGCCCGCCGGAATCTCGGCGGGCCCGTGCTCGTTTCCGACCGCCCGCCATCGCGGATCCGCGTCGTTCCCCCGTCTCCGTCTCCGCCATGGCCGCCTCCGACGCTCCCCGGGTGCGCTTCGCGCCCTCTCCGACGGGCTACCTCCACGTCGGCGGCGCGCGCACGGCGCTCTTCAACTGGCTCTTCGCGCGGAAGCTCGGCGGCGCCTTCCTCCTCCGCATCGAGGACACCGACCGGGCCCGCAGCACCGACGAGAGCACGCGCGCCATCTTCGAGGGGCTGCACTGGCTCGCGCTGGAGTGGGACGAGGAGGTCGTCTACCAGGGTGCGAACCTCGAGCGGCACCGGCAGGACGCCCGCCGGCTGCTCGAGAACGGTGCGGCCTACCGCTGCTTCTGCACGCCGGCGGAGCTCGACGAGCGGCGAAAGGACGCGGAGGCGCGCAAGGAGGCGTTCAAGTACGACCGCCGCTGCGACCGCCTCGACCGCGCCGAGGTCGAGCGCCGCGCCGCGGCCGGCGAGTCCCACGTGCTCCGCTTCCGCGTCCCCGACGGCACGACGGCGTGGGACGACATGGTGCACGAGACGGTCGCCTTCCCGAACAAGGACATCGAGGATTTCGTCGTCCTCCGCTCGGACGCGACGCCGATCTACAACATGGCCGTCGTCTCCGACGACATCGCCATGCGCATCACCCACGTGATGCGCGGCGACGACCACATCTCGAACACGCCGAAGCAGATCCTCCTCTATCGGGCGCTCGGCGCGCCGCTCCCGCGCTTCGGCCATCTCCCGATGATCCACGGGCTCGACGGCAAGAAGCTGAGCAAGCGCCACGGCGCCACCGCCGTCGGCGACTATCGCCACCTGGGGATCCTGCCGCAGGCGATGCTCAACTTCCTCGCACTGCTCGGCTGGTCGCCCGGCGGCGACCGCGAGGTGATGACGCTCGACGAGATGGTCGAGCTCTTCTCCGTCGAGGGGTTGCAGCGCAAGGCGGCGATCTTCGACCCGAAGAAGCTCGAGTGGATGAACGGGCAGCACCTGAGCCGCATGGGCGCGGCGGAGCTCGAGCCGATCGTCGCGCCGGCGATCGTCGCCGCCGGGCTCGCGAGCGCCGACGAGCTCGCCTCCCGGCGCGAGTGGTGGCTCGGGCTGCTCGACCTCCTGAAGGTGCGCGCCCGCACGGTGGACGACGTCGTGCGACAGGCGCGGCCGTACTTCGCGGAGGAGATCGACTACGACGCCGAGGCCGTCGCGAAGCACTGGAAGGACGCCGCGGGCACGGCGGACATTCTCGCCGCGACCGGCGAGCGGCTCGCCTCGCTCGACGACTGGCGCGCCGAGGCGATGGAGGAATCGCTGCGGCAGCTCGGCGAGGAGCGCGGCATCGGCGGCGGGAAGGTCTTCCAGCCACTGCGACTCGCGCTGACCGGCATGTCGGTGAGCCCGGGAATCTTCGACGTCGTGCTCGCGCTCGGCCGGGAGCGCACGCTGCGCCGCATCGACGCCGCGGTGCGGCGGCTCCGCGGCGGGGTCGCCGCGGGGAACGCCGCCGGCTGAGGAAGGACTATTGCCTCCCGCCGTTCCGCGGAGCACATTGAAGACAGCCGACAATGGGGGCGCCCGCCACCCGTTGTCGGCATTTCCGGAGGGCACCATGCCGGAAGCGCTCACGAACCAGGAGCAGCAGGTCTACCACTACCTGCTCGACTTCCTGGCTGAGAACACGTACCAGCCGAGCATTCGGGACATTGCCAAGCAGTTCGGCATCAAGTCCACGAAGACGGTTTCGGACATCCTGCACGCACTCGCCCGCAAGGGTTACATCGAGCGCGATCGGGCGCGCTCGCGCGGCGTTCGCCTCATCGGCTACTCCGCGCCGCTCCAGACGCTCCCGGTCCCCTACTACGGCCGTGTGCACGCCGGCGAGCCGGCGCTGCTGCCGGAGCACCGCCAGGGGTACATCACGCTCGACCGCCGCTTTCTCCCCGGCGACGACGCGTTCTTCCTGCGCGTGCAGGGAGACAGCATGATCGGGCGCGGCATCATGGACGGCGACTTCGTGCTCGTCGCGCCGACCGCCGCCGCGCGCGAGGGCGACATCGTCGCCGCCCGGCTCGGCGAGGAAGCGACGATCAAGACGCTCACGCATCGCGGCTCGACCGTCGTGCTCGTTCCGGCGAACCCGGCCGAGCGCGAAATCGAGGTGAGCCCGGAGGAGGACTTCGCGGTGCTCGGGGTGGTGTGCGGGGTCTTCCGCTCGTTCCTCCCCGTCTCGCCGGGCGTCCCGGCGATGGGCGGAATCGGCGCGGGACAGCAGGTCTCGGCGCCGGCGCGCTAGCCGCCGCGCACCGCACGCCGCACACGCCGCGCGCTACTTCGGCCGGGCGCCCTCGCCGGCGATCGTCTCGCCGCCCGACCCCTCGCGCTCGCGCTGCTCGCGGCGCTCCCGGTCCTTCCGCTCGCGGATGCGCTGCACCGCCTTCCGGAACTCGTCCTCGTTCATCGAGCGCTGGGCGTGGTACTGGATGTCCTCGCGCATCAGCGCGAAGGCGCGCTCGCGCTCGGCGACGATCGGGTTCTGCTGGGCGTTGAGCGGAAGCGCGCCGAGCACGGCGGTGGGGATCTTCACCGGGCCGAGGCGGATGTAGCGCTGGTCGACGCCCCACTTCTGCCCGCCACGCTCGAACGTCCAGTCGCCGGGATCGCGACCGGACTCCGCGTACAGTGCGGCGGAGTCGTTGGCCGCGCCGATGCGCGCGACGAGCGAGCTGTCGAGCCGTTCGGCCCACGTCCGCGGCGCGGTCTCGAGCGGCGCGGCGCCGGCCCAGACGCGGCCGTCCACGTACGACGGCTGGACGCCGCGCGTCGGACCGCCGCCGCCGACCAGCGGACCGCTCGAGGGAGTGGGCGCGGCCGGCGTCGCGACGGTGCCCGGGTCAGGGAGCGTCGAGGGAACGACCGTCGGCGCGACGAGCCGCGGCGCCTCGACCTCGGGCGTCTCGGGACGGCCATCGCCACCGGCCACGCCGGAGCGGTTCACCTCGCCGCGCGGCAGCTCGACGTACTCCACCCGCTCGGGGACCGGCTCGGCGTCGCCGAAGAGCTTCGGGACCGGCAGGTAGACGCGCCACGTCAGCACGAGCACCGCGACCACGACGACGTGGACGAGGAGCGAGACGACGAAGGAGACCGTGCTGGTGCGTCTCACGCGACCTGCCGGTGGCGCATCTGCGACCTCGAGGGTTGGAGCCGGCGGAGCGCGATGATACCCTCCTCAACGATAACCCGTTCCCGCGGCGGCGCCATGCCCGCGCGGAGGCCTCGTCGCTACCGCGCCTGCGGAGGCGCGACCTCGTTCGACACCCGACTGTGTCCGACCACCTCGACCTCGACGGCGTCACCCGGCGCGAGCGGCCCGACGCCGGCGGGCGTTCCGGTGAGGACGAGGTCGCCGGGCTCGAGCGTCATCACGCGCGAGATGTAGGCCAGCAGCGCGGGGATCGGGAAGACCATCTCGGACGAGCTCGCGTGCTGCCGCTCGGCGCCGTTCACCCGCGTCACCACCTCGAGCGCGTCGAGCGGTGCCTGCGGCGTGCTCTCCGTCCCGATCGGGCAGAAGGTGTCGAATCCCTTGGCCCGCGTCCACTGCCCGTCGGACTTCTGGAGATCACGCGCCGTGACGTCGTTGACCGCGACGATTCCGCGCACGGCCGCGCGCGCGTCGCCCTCGCCGGCGTGCGACAGCCGCCGGCCGATGACGATGCCGATCTCCCCCTCGAACTCGACGCGGCTCGAGACCGCGGGCAGGACGATCCGATCCCCCGCCCCGATCACCGCCGACGGCGGCTTGAGGAAGAGGAGCGGCTCGCGCGGCACCTCGTTGCCGAGCTCCTTCGCGTGGTCGCGGTAGTTGCGGCCGACGCAGACGATCTTTCCGGGCCTCGTGGTCATGCGGGGAAGCTAGTCCGCGACTCGTCGGATGGGAGCGGGGCGCGGCCGGACACGTCGCAAGGGTTCCCCTGCCGTCACTCCGCGCCGTCCGCGTAGAACGCCGCGATCTCGTCGCGAAGCGTGCTCCAGGCGGCGGCGCGGCGGCGCGCCGGCGGGAGCGCCTCGAGGAGCTGTCGGCCGTACGCCTTCTGCACGACCCGCGGGTCGGCGAGGACGATCACGCCGCGGTCGGTCGCGGTGCGCACGAGGCGGCCGAAGCCCTGCTTCAGGCGCAGCGAGGCGTGCGGCAGCATGTACTCGCGGAACGCGTCGCCGCCGCGCGCCTCGATCGCCTCGCAGTGCGCGGCCGTCATCGGCTCGCTCGGCACCTTGAACGGGAGCTTGCCGATGATCAGGCCGCGCAGCGCGCGGCCGGGGACGTCCACGCCCTCCCAGAACGATGCGGTACCGAGGAGGACGGCGCGCCCGGAGTCACGGAAGCGGCGGAGCAGCGCGTCGCGGCCCTCGTCGCCGTGCACGAGCAGCGGCCAGCGCCGCTCGACGCCGCGCGCGCGGAGCTCGGCGGACGCCTGCCGGACGTCGCGGTGGCTGGTGAAGAGCACGAACATCCCGCCGTCCGCGGCCTCGGCGACGTCGAGCACGATGCGCACGACCTGCTGGAGGTGCTCGGCGGCGTTCACGTTCGGCGCCGCGACGTCGGTCGGCACGGCGAGCAGCGCCTGACGAGGATAGTCGAAGGGCGACGGGAAGCTCTGCGCCGTCGGCTCGAGCTCGGGCCTGTCGAGGCCGAGCCGCCGCGCGAGGAAGTCGAAGCCGCCATCGGTCGCGAGCGTCGCGCTCGTGACGACCGCGGTGCCGACGCGGCTGAACAGGTCCTCGCGGAGGATCGGCGCGAGGTCCAGCGGCACCGACGTCGCCTTCACGTTCCGCTCGCGCCCCGTGACCTCGATCCACCGTACCGTCGCCTCCCTCGCCGGCGGGTCGAGCGCCGCGCGCAGCGCATCGCCCGACGTGGCGAGCCGGCGCGCGACGGCGCGCATCTCGTTCAGCAGCGGCGCGATGCTCTCGTCGAGCCGGCTGGAGCCCCCCTCGAGGCGCTCGCGCACGAGCTGCAGCCCGTCGCCGAGCAGCGCGATCTCGCCGAGCAGGTCGTCGAGCGCGCGGCGGAGCCCGGAGCGCCAGACGGGGTGGCTCGAGAAGTCGTCGGTGAGGCGGATGCAGCTCTCCCCCGCCTCGAGCAGGAGGGTGTCGAGGAGGTCGAAGAGGAGCGCTCCCTTCTCGCGCGCCGCGTGCACGGCGGGCGCGAGCCGCGCGTCGACGAGGTCGAGGCTCGCGACGCTCAGCAGGTCGCGGCTCGACGACAGCCGCCCGACGAGCGCGGTGAGCAGCCCCTTCCCGCGCCGGTCGAGGCGGTTGAACAGCCGCTGCAGCGAGCGCCGCGTGACGCTCGCGCCGAGGTGCCCGGCGGCGGCGTCCTCGAGATGGTGCCCCTCGTCCACGACGAGCCGATCGTACGGCGGAAGGACGGCGGCGTCCTCCCAGTTCTGCTGCGCGCGGCGGACCGCGACGTCGGAGAGCAGGAGGTGATGGTTGACGACGACGACGTCCGCCTGCGCCGCCTCGCGCCGCGCGCGGAAGACGAAGCACTGCTCGTAGACCGGACACTTGAAGCGCAGGCAGAGGTCGGCCTCCGCGGAGACCTCGTCCCACACCTCCGGCCGCGGCGGCGTCGCGAGGTCGCTCAGCGAGCCGTCGCGCGTGCGCTGCGCCCACTCGGCGAGCGCGACCAGCTCGCGCTGCGTGCCGTCCTCGAAGAGCTGCTGCCCGTTCGCCGTCGCCTGCTCGAGCCTCGTCAGGCAGACGTAGTTGCGCCACCCCTTGAGCATGGCGAAGCGCACCTTCTGATCGGCGAGCGCCTCGGCGAGGAACGGGAGATCCTTGCCGACGAGCTGCTCCTGGAGGTTGATCGTGTTCGTCGAGACGACGGTGCGCTGGCCGTTCGCCGCCGCCCAGCGGAGCGCCGGGACGAGGTAGCCGAGCGACTTGCCGACGCCCGTCCCCGCCTCGAGCAGCCCGACGCCCCCGTCGTTGTACAGACGCGCCACGGTCGCCGCCATCGCGCGCTGGCTCGGCCGATCCTCGTAGCGCGGCAGGCGGCTCGCGACGGCGCCGTCGGGACCGAGATCGCCGCTCACCCGGTCGGCGTCGATCGGACGGGCCTCCGCCGCGCGCGGCACCTCGACGACGACGTACAGCTCCGTCGCCGCGTTGTTCACGATGCCGAAGCCGACGCCCGCATCGTGCACCCGCACCGCGATCTCGAGGTCGGCGTTCGACGGGTCGAGGTCGCCCGAGGGGTGATTGTGCACGAGCATCTCGCCGCGCTTCGCGAAGCTCGGCAGGGCGAGGACGCTCTTCACGTCGCCCCGCGACACGACGCGCGCGGTCGTGACCTGCCCCTCGTCGTCGACGCCGCAGACGAAGCAGACCTCCCGCCCGCCGGCCATCCGGATGGCCGCGCGCATCGCCCC
>DASUSM010000079.1:0-6513 GCA_036375115.1 Gemmatimonadaceae bacterium
CGGACACCGTCACCGTCGCGGGGCTCCAGGCCGTCACCGACTCGACGCCGGGACGCACCTCGCTCTACCGCTCGGATCGCGGCTTCCGCCGCGCCGACGACCTCCCCGAGGGCGCGGGCGCGGCGGTGCGCGGAACGATCAGCGTCGCCGCCCTCCTCGACAGCGCGGCGCTCGCGCTGCCGGACACGTCGCAGTTCAAGCGCTACGACTACAAGATCCGCTTCCAGCCCGACTACATCGCGCGGCCCAGCATCGGCTACGCGCAGGACAACTGGGGACGCGGCGTCTTCGGCGGGACGACGATCATCCTCAGCGACATGCTCGGCAACAACCGCCTCGCGCTGTCCGGCGAGGTGAACGGCCGCATCAGCGAGGCGCGCTACCTCGCCGCGTACACGAACCTCAGCCGCCGCCTCCAGTGGGTCGCCGGGATCTACCAGACGCCGCTCTACCTGATCTCCGACATCGAGTACGTGCCGGAGGAGGGGCTCTGCCCGGGGTGCCTCACCGAGTACCAGGACCTGACGCGCTACATCGTGCGGCAGGCGTTCGGCACCGCGATCTACCCCTTCAACCGCTTCACGCGGCTCGAGGGCGGCGCGCGCTTCATGAACATCGACCGCGCCGTGCTCACGTTCTACCGCGGCACGACCGACGTCGGGATCCCGCTCACCCCATTCTACATCCTCGGGCAGCGGAACGCGTCGTCGATCAACTACGTGCAGCCCTACGTCGCCTGGGTGTCGGACAACACGCTCAACGGCTACACGGGACCGATCTTCGGCCGGCGCTTCCGCTTCGAGGTGCAGCCGACGGTCGGCACGTACCAGTGGGTCGAGTACCTCGCGGACTACCGCCGCTACGACCCGATCCTCTTCAACTTCCTCACCTTCTCCACGCGGGTGATGGCGAGCCTGCAGGTCGGCCCCGACGGCGACTCGCTGCCGAAGTACATCGGCAACTCGCAGTACGTCCGCGGCTACGACCGCGAGAACTACTACGGCTACTCCTGCGGCGGCGGGATCGTCGGCAGCGGCGAGGGGTGCGACGTCCGCCAGCTCCTCGGCAGCCGCGTCGCGCTGGCGAACGCCGAGCTCCGCTTCCCGCTCATCAGGCGCTTCGAGCTCGGCGTCCTGCCGATCGCGCTTCCGCCGCTCGATGGCCTCGTTTTCTACGACATCGGCGTCGCGTGGAACAGCTGGAACGACGTGCGGCTGCGCCGCCCGGAAGGCGAGTTCGATCCCGAGCTGATCCGCTACCCGCTGCGAAGCTGGGGCGCAGGGTTGCGACTGAACCTCTTCGGGCTGGCGATCGTCCGCTGGGACTACGCGATCCCGCTCGACGGACCGGAGCGCAAGGGCTTCTGGACGTGGTCGCTCGGCCCGAGCTTCTGAGCCGGCTCGTGTGATCGGCCGCACAGGCGGCGAGAGGGGGAAGCGCCCACGACGGTGGTCGCTTCCCCCTCTCGCATCGCGCCTTGTACCCTCCCGGAGAGCGGCATAGCTTACGCGGGTGCGAACACTGCCTGCCGTGGTGCTCGTGCTCGCGCTTGCCGGTTGCTCCGACCGCGCCCCCGCCTCAGACGAGCACGACACCGGAACGACGTCCGCCGTCTCCGGCCCCGATCCGATCGTGCTGCGCGTCCCGCGCGGCGGCGGCATCGCGCGCGCCTACGCCTATCCGGCGATGGACTCGGCGCTCTGGAGCTCCCCCATGCGCATCCCGCCGGTCGAGCGCGCGCTGGGCTTCGAGGCCGAGCTCGGCATCGTCTCCTACGCCGACACGTCGGGGCGCGCCGGCCGCATCGACTTCCGCGGCGGCACGGCGGGGAACGTCACGCGACTGCGCCTCGCCTCCCTCGCCTCCGCCGACGGCTCGACGATCTTCGGGATCACGACGCGCGACTCGGTGGTGCGCTTCACGCCGAGCGGCGTGTGGAGCTTCAAGCCCCCGCGGCCGCCGCGCGCCCTCTTCCCGCAGTCCGACGGCTCGCTCGTCGTCCTCGCGCAGGCGGGCGACTCGACGGTCCTCTGGCACCTCGTGCCCCCGGTGCGGACGCCGGCCGACACGACGTCGCTCCCGCGCACCGGCCAGGCGGTGCGGACGCAGGTCGGCGACCGCGTCTACTTCACCGTGGACTCGGGGCTCGTCGGCGTGCGCACGCGCGACCTGAGCTTCGTGCCGAGCCTCCGCCTCGAGCAGCACGTGCGCGCGCTCGCGCCGACGCCGAGCGGCGACCGGCTCTACATCACGACCGACTCGAGCGACCGCCTCCTCGTCTTCGACCGCTTCGAGGAGGACGTGATCGCGCGCATCCAGCTCCCGGGACAGCCCTCGGACGTCCGCATGGATCCGTTCGGCCGCTACGTCCTCGCGCGCGCGGCGAACGCGGACTCCATCTTCGTCGTCGCGATCGCGACGAACCGCCTGCTCGCGACGCTGCCGTCCGAGTGGCGCGTGGACCTGCCGACGGTCGCGCCCGACGGCGCGATCGCGCTGGCCGCAGGGCGCGACGTGCGTCTCGTGAGCGGGCGGGACTTCGCCCGAGCGCGCGTCGTGCGCGACGGCGCGTCCGACTTCTGGCATTTCCTCCTCTGGAACGGCTTCCGGCCGCGCGCGGCGGGGCTCGACGAGCCGGTCTCCTTCGCCGACGCGGTCCCCGTCGACACGACCGACACGACCGCGGTGGACACGCTCGCGGCGCTCGACAGCATCCCGCCCGACGTCTTCGCGCCGGAGCCGCCCGCGTCGCCGGTGGTGCCGCCGGCGCGCCCCACGCCGGCGCGCCCGACGCCGGCGCGGCGCGACTCGGCGGCGCCGCGCGTCGCGCGCGGCTACCTCGTGCAGCTCGCCGCGCTCCTCAACGAGCGCGCGGCGCGCGACCTCGCGCCGCAGATCCAGGTCGACGGCCGGTCGGCCCACGTCGTCGCCTCCGAGCGCGACGGTGCCACCATCTACCGCGTCGTGCTCGGCCCCTACCCGACGCGCACCGAGGCGGAGCGCGTCGGTCGGGCGACGGGACGCTCCTACTGGGTGAACGAGGCCGCCCCCTGAGCTCCGCGTACTCGTCGCTCCCGCCGGCCACCTGGGAGAAGGAAGGGCGCCGCCTCGGCACGCTCTTCGACGGCCAGTCGTGCGCGCTCGTCGTCGGCGAGGATCCGCTCGCGGCGGCGCACGTCGCGCTCGGCATCGCGCGCGTCCAGGCGCGCTTTCGCCGCGTCGCCGTCGCCGACCTCGCCGGCGACCTCGAACCGCTGCGGCACTACGTCGAGGGCGACGCGCCGCACGGCATCGTCGACAGCTTCCTCTACGGCGTCTCGATCAACAAGATCGCCGCGCCGGTCGACGAGCTCGGGAACCTGTACGTCCTGCCGAGCGGCAGCGATGCGGTGACGGAGGAGGTCCTCGCCTCGCCGCGCTGGCCGAAGCTCGCGGCCGGCTTCCGGAAGGAGGGCGCGCTCCTCCTCCTCGTCGCGCCGCGCGCCTCTGCGGGCCTCGACACCCTCGTCGGCGCGACCGACGGCGCGATCCTCGTCGGCGACACCCCGGCGCCCGAGGGGTGGCCGGTGATCGCCGCGGCGCGGCCGCCGCGTCCCGTGGCGCCGACGGTCTCGAGCGTCGTCGAGCGCCGGCAGCACCGGAGCGAGACGCCCGCGTGGGCGCGGCGACTCGGGATCGGTGCGGCGGTGGTCGCGCTCGCTGCGGTCGGCGCGGTGTGGGTGGGGCGCGCGAGCTCGACCGGCGGGACGACGGTGACGACCGACGCCGCCGGCACCGCCGTGGACAGCGAGCCGCCGGCCGCCGCGGCCGTCCTCCCGGCGATCCCGGTCGCGAACCCCGAGGACTCGGCGCGCGCGTCGGCGTGGGCGCTCGAGGTGCTGCTCACGAACGCGGAGGCGGAGGCGCAGCGCATCGCGTCGCAGCTCGCCGACAGCGTCGCCGGTGTCGTCGTCGCGCCGATGGTCTCGGCGGGGGACGCCGAGCGGTGGTATCGTGTCGTCGTCGGCGCGTACCCGACCCCGGCCGAGGCGGACTCCGCGCTCGCCGGGATGCGCGCGCGCGGCCTGCTGGCGGCGGATGCGGGGGCGCGCGTCTCGCGTCCCTTCGCCCTGCTCCTGCAGCGCGACGTGCCGCGCGAAGCGGCGCCGGGGCTGCTCGCGGACATGGCCGGTCGCGGCATCGAGGGCTACGCGCTCGACCAGGGGGACGGGACGGCGCGGCTGTACGCGGGGGCGTACTCGATGCCCGACGAGGCCGAGTCGCTCGCGGCGTCGCTCCGCCTGATGGGCGTCGAGCCGACCGTGGTCTATCGAACCGGGAGAGCGTACTAAGTGCGGTTGACGAAGCTGGAGCTGCAGGGATTCAAGTCGTTCGCCGACCACAAGCACCTCGTCTTCGAGCCGGGCGTGACGTGCATCGTCGGCCCGAACGGGTGCGGGAAGTCGAACGTGTCCGACGCCGTGCGCTGGGTGCTCGGCGAGCAGCGCGCGCGCGCGATGCGCGGCGGGCAGATGCTCGACGTCATCTTCCAGGGCTCGTCGGCGCGCCGTCCGGTGAACGTCGCCGAGGTCTCGCTCCACTTCGACAACGAGGATGGGCAGCTTCCCGTGGCGTACAAGGAGGTCGTCATCACCCGGCGGCTCTCGCGCTCCGGGGACAGCGAGTACCTCCTCAACCGCGCGCCCTGCCGCCTGCGCGACATCCACGACCTCCTGCGGGGCACCGGGCTCGGCACCGACGCCGGGGTGATCATCGAGAGCAAGATGATCGACGCGCTGCTCTCGGACCGCCCCGACGACCGCCGCGAGCTGTTCGAGGAGGCAGCGGGCGTCGGCCTCTATCGCGACCGGCGCCGCAGCACGGAGCGCCGCCTCGAGGAGACGACGGTGGACCTCCAGCGCCTCGACGACCTGATCGGCGAGGTGCAGAGCCAGGTACGCTCGCTCGCGCGCCAGCGGAAGCGCGCCGAGAGGAGCGCCGAGCTGACGTCCCGCCGCTTCACGCTCGAGATCGCGCTCGCCGCGCGCGAGATGGCGGCGTGGCGCGACGAGCTCGCGCGCCTGGAGACGCGCGTCGCCGCGCTGCGCGAGGAGATCCCGCGCGTCGAGGAGGAGCTGCGCACCGCCGAGGCGTTGCGCGACGCGGCCGCCTCGGCGCGCACCGGCGCCGAGGCCCAGCGCACGGAGCTGGCGCGCATCGTCGGCTCGCAGCGCGAGCAGGTGCTCCAGCTCCAGGGGGAGATCGCCGTCGCCACCGAGCGCCAGCGCAACGCGGTCGCGCGCCGGCAGCGCGCGGAGGAGGAGCGGCGCGAGGGAGAGGAGCACGGCGTGCGGCTCGCCGCCGACCGCACGTCGGCGACCGAGGAGCGCGCGCGCTGCGAGACGCTCGTCGCCGAGGCGCGCGAGCAGCTCGCCGAGCGCACCGCCGCCGAGGAGGAGGCGCGCCGGGCCGTGCTCGAGGCCCGCGCGAGCGTCGAGCACGCCGAGCGCGCGGCGCGCGAGCTGCGCGACCGGGTGCGCCGGCTCGAGCTGGACCGCGAGGGAGCGCAGCGCGAGCACGACGAGCTGGAAGGCCGCCTCGCCGCGCTCGAGTCCGAGCGCGCGACGCTCGCCGACGCGCTCGAGACGGTGCGCCGCGAGGCGACGGCGGCGGCCGAGTCGCTCGACGTCGCGCGCGGCGAGGCGGGGCGCGCCATCGAGGCGCACGAGCGCTCGCGCGCGGAGGCCCGCGAGGCGCGCGAGCGCGACGCCCTCGCCCGCGCCGAGCTGATGCGCGCCGACGAGCTGGTCACGTCGCTTCAGGGTAAGGCGAACGCCCTCGAGGCGCTCGAGCGCGAGCGCGTCGGCCTCGCGCCCGCGGCGGCCCGGCTGCTCCGCGAGCGGGAGGGCTTCGGCGAGGGCGCGGTGCTCGGTCCGCTCTCCGATTTCGTCTCGGCCGACGCCGGCGCGGCCGTGCTCGTCGAGCGCTTCCTCGGCGCGACGGTCAACGCGATCCTCGTGCGAGACGCCGAGGCGGCCGAGCGCGTCCGTCGCTGGCACGCCGACGCGAACCCGGGGCCGCTGCTCCTGCTGCCGCTCGACGCGCTCGAGGACGACACGACCGACGAGCAGTATGCGGGGACGCTGGCGGAGCTCGTGCGCGCGGCCGAGCCGGCGCGTGCCTGGGCGCACGCGCTCCTCGGCCACGTCCACGCGGTGGACGGCGGCGCCTCCTTCGAGGACGCGCGCGGCGCGATCTGGCTGCCGGGGACCCAGGGCGGGCCAGGCCCGCTGCGGCGCCGCGCCGAGCTGGCCGACCTGCGCGCCGAGCTCGCGCGCGCCGAGGACGCGCGCCGCGAGGCGGGGCAGCGCGCCGACGACGCACGTGCCGCGCTCGAGACCGCGGATCACGCCGCGCACGAGGCGTCCGAGGCGTCGGGCGAGGCGCAGCGCCTCGCGCGGCGCGCGGAGGAGCAGCAGGGCGAGGTCGCGCGCCGCGTCGAGCGCGCCGAGCGCGAGCTGCGCGACGCCGAGG
>DASUSM010000080.1:0-10539 GCA_036375115.1 Gemmatimonadaceae bacterium
AGCGCGGATCGAGCGCGACGTCGAGCAGGCCGCCCTGCCCGCGCGCGGCGACCTCGGGGACGCCGGCGATCGGCGCGGAGAGGCGGCCGTCGCGCTCGACGAGCCGCAGCCGGCCCGGCTTCTCGGTGACGAGGAAGCGTCCATCGGGGAGGAGGGCGACCGCCCAGGGGAGCTCGAGCCCGGTCGCGACGACCTCGACGCGCACGACGCCGTCGATCGGCTCGGGAGTCGGCGAGCGCTGCGCCGACGCGGCGCCGCCGGCCGGCGTCTGCGCCGCGCACTGCGCGAGCAGTGGTGCGCCCGCCGTCAGGCAGACGAGGATCGCCGTTCTCGAGATCAGATGTGACATCGCCGTTCCCTCTCGTGCACGTGGATGGAGTTCGTGTCCCACAACTTCGTCGCTGGCGCGCCGATGACAAGCCCTGCCGTTCCGCGCGCCTCCGTCCGCAGGGGTTCACCAATCGGCCGCCGGATGCTATTCACAGAGGATGGAACGGCGCCTGATCATCGTCTCGAACCGCCTGCCGGTCACCGTTCGTGTCGAGGACGGCGCGCCGGTCGTCCGCCGCAGCGTCGGCGGGCTCGCCACCGGGCTCCGCGGTCCGCACGAGCGCTCGGGCGGCCTCTGGGTCGGGTGGCCGGGGAACATCGGCGGACTCGACGAGGCGGGGCAGGCCGCCGTGGACCGCCAGCTCGCGAAGGCGCGCGCCGTCCCGGTCTCCCTCAGCGAGCACGAGGAGGAGATCTTCTACGAGCACATCTCCAACGCCGTGCTCTGGCCGATCTGCCACGACCGCATCGACCGCCTCCCGCTCAACCTCGACGGCTGGGAGGTCTACGAGTCGGTCAACGCGCGCTACGCGGACATCGTCGCCGATCACTACCGCGCGGGCGACATGGTCTGGGTGCACGACTACCAGCTCCTCCGCGTCCCGGCGCTCCTGCGCCAGCGCATCCCCGATGCGCGGATCGGCTTCTTCCTCCACATCCCCTTCCCGAACCCCGAGCTCTTCTTCGCGCTCCCGACGCGGCGCTGGCTCGTCGAGGGGATGCTCGGCGCCGATCTCGTCGGCTTCCACACCCGGCGCTACCACGGGCACTTCCGCGCCGTGCTGCGCCGCCTCTTCGGTCTCGAGGCGGACGCCGACGGCGTCGTGGACTGGGGCTCGCGTCGCGTGCGGCTCGGCGTCTTCCCGATGGGGGTGGACGCCGCCGACTTCGCCGAGCGCTCGGCGAGCGCGACGGTCAGCGCGAAGGCGGCCGAATACAAGGGAGACGGGCAGCGGCTGCTGGTCGGGATCGACCGCCTCGACTACAGCAAGGGGATCCCGCGGCGCTTCCTCGCCCTCGAGCGCCTGTTCGTCAGGCACCCCGAGTGGCGCGGCCGCGTCCGGCTCATCCAGGTCGCCGTCCCCTCGCGCGACCGCGTCGGCGCCTACAAGCGCTTCCGCAACGAGGTGGATGCCGTCGTCGGGCGCATCAACGGCGAGTTCGGGACGCCGAACTGGACCCCGATTCATTACATGTACCGGAGCGTCCCGGGCGACGTGCTGATCGGACTCTACCGGGCGGCCGACGTGATGCTCGTGACCCCGGTGCGCGACGGGATGAATCTCGTCGCGAAGGAGTTCGCCGCCTCCCGGATCGACGACGACGGCGTGCTCGTGCTCAGCGAGTTCGCCGGCGCCGCCGACGAGCTCGTCGACGCGATGCTCGTCAACCCGTACGACATCGACGGCACCGCGGAGACGATCCACCAGGCCCTGATGATGGATGCCTCCGAGCGCCGGAGCCGCATGCAGGCGCTGCGCGCGAAGGTCCGCGACAACGACGTCCATCGCTGGGTGGCGACCTTCCTCGGCGCCCTCTCCTCGGACGGCTGAGTCCGGCGCGCGAAAAAGGGGGCTTGTCGCTCCATCTGTTCCGGGTAGTTTGCCTCTCCCCGAAGGAAAGCCGAACCATCAGGAGGAGAGACATGGCCACCACATCCGCCCCCACCGGCTACCACACCATCACGCCGGCCCTCATCGTCCGCGGCGCGGCCCAGGCGATCGACTTCTACAAGCGCGCCTTCGGCGCCGAGGAGGTCACCCGGATGGCGGGGCCGGACGGATCGATCATGCACGCCGAGATCCGCATCGGCGACTCGATCGTGATGCTCGGCGACGAGAACCCGCAGTTCGGGACGCTCTCCCCGCTGAGCACGAACGGCAATCCCGGCTCGCTCCACGTCTACGTCGCCGATGCCGATGCCGCCTTCGACCGCGCGCTGCGCGCCGGCGCGACGGTGCGCTACCCGCTCGAGGATGCGTTCTGGGGGGACCGTTACGGCAAGGTCGTCGATCCCTTCGGCCACGAGTGGGGGATCGGGCAGCGCGTGAAGGAGATGACCGAGGAGGAGGTGCAGAAGGCCGGCGAGGAGTGGATGGCTCGCCAGGCGTCGATGCAGGGCGCGCAGTCGTAGCGACGGCGCGCGCGGCTCACGGCCCGCGCAGCGCCTCGCGCTGCTCGGGCGTGAGCATGTCGAGGAGGTCCGCCTCGATCATCTCGCGCAGCGCCGCCATCTCCTCGGCCGTCGGCTCGCGCTCCCGCGCCGGCGCCGCGCCCGGGAGGTCCGCCGGCCGGCCGGCGTCGTCCCGGTGCAGCAGCGTGAAGAGCCGCTGCTGGTATTTCATGTCGATCGCGCGGAGCTGCGCGAGCTGTCCCGTGCTCAGCTCGACGTCGCCGAGCAGTTGCGCCGCCATCGTGTAGGCGTTCATGCGCTCGCTCCGTGGCCGGGGTGCGCTGTCGCTGGCCGCTGGCGGAAGCGGGCCGGCGCGACCCACATTGATGCGGACCGCGCCTTGCCGTGGCAACCGCCATGCCTCCATTCGCGCCGCCGCGACTGCTCGCCCGCATCCTGTCCCGCTCGACGAGAGGCGCGGAGGACCTCCTTTCCGGACCGCTCCGGGGGGAGCTCCTCGGCGCGGAGCACCTGGCCGAGCGCGCCCGCGAGGTCGCGCGCGGCCAGCAGCTCGCGCCCGAGCCTCGCCGGCGCGAGCGGGCCCCCCTCCTCGCGCGCCTGACCGAGACCCGGCGCATCCTCGAGCGCGCCCACGCGCGGCTCGCCGAGGCCGCCGCGCGCGACGTCGATGTCGGGCCCGCGGGGGAGTGGCTGCTCGACAACTTCCACGTCGTGCGCGAGCACATCCTCGAGGTGCGCGAGAGCCTGCCGCGCGGCTTCTACGGCGAGCTCCCGCTCCTCGCCAGCGGGCCGCTCGCCGGCTATCCGCGCATCTACGAGCTGGCGATCACGCTCATCTCGCACACCGAGGGGCGCGTCGACGGCGAGAACATCGGCCTCGTCCTCGGCGCCTTCCAGGAGATCACCCCCCTCGCGATCGGCGAGCTGTGGGCGATGCCGGCGATGCTCCGGCTGGGGCTCATCGAGAGCGTGCGCCGGATGGCGCTGCGCACGATGCAGCGGCTCGACGAGGTCGAGGCGGCGGACGAGTGGGCGGCGCGGCTCCAGGCGGCGAGCGACGAGGGCGGCGCCGCGCTCGCCGTCGCGCTCGACGGCTTCGTCCGCAATCCACCGGCGCTCCGGCCGATCTTCGTCTCCCGCCTGCTCCGGCAGCTCCGCCTCGCGCGCGGCGCCTTCCCGCCGCTCGTCTGGCTCGAGGCGTGGATCGCCGAGGAGGGGCCGAGCGCCGACGAGGCCGCGGCGCGCTCGACGCAGCACATCGCGCTCACGCAGATCGCGATGGCGAACAGCATCACGAGCCTGCGCACGATCGCCCGCATGGACTGGCGGACGGTCATCGAGACGCAGAGCGTGCTCGAGGCGCGGCTGCGCGACGACCCGGCGGGGGAGTACGCGCGCATGACGTTCGCGACGCGCGACCACTATCGGCACGTCGTCGAGCGCATCGCGAAGCGGACGGGGGAGCGCGAGGAGGGCGTCGCGCGGCGCGCGGTCGAGCTCGCGCGCGAGGCGGCGGCGCGCGACGGCGGGCGGGACCCGGCGCGCGCGCACGTCGGCTGGTACCTCCTCGGGGACGGCCTCGCCGAGCTCGAGCGCGCCGCCGGCTACCGCGCCGCGCTCCGCGAGTCGGTGCACCGCTGGGTGCTCCGCCACCCGAACGTGGTCTTCGTCGGCGGCCTCGCGCTGGCGGCGGCGGCCGCCCTCGCCGCGGTGCTCGCGCTCGCCGGTCCCGAGGCGCGGGCGGCGTGGCTCGCCGTGCTCCTCGTCGCCTTCTTCCCGGCGTGCGACATCGCGGTCAACGTCGTCAACCAGCTCGTCACGGCGTTCCTCCCGCCGCGCACGCTGCCGAAGCTCGATCTTCGCGACGCCGCCGGCATTCCCCCGGAGTTCCGCACGGCGGTCGTCATCCCGACGCTCTTTCCGTCGGTCGAGTCGGTGCACGAGGCGCTCGAGAACCTCGAGGTCCAGTTCCTCGCGAACCGCGAGGCGCACCTCCACTTCGCGGTGCTGAGCGACTTCACCGACGCGGAGACGGAGACGCGCGAGAGCGACGCGGCGATCCTCGACGCCGCCGTCGAGGGCGTCCGCGCCCTCAACGCGCGCTACGCCCGCGGCGGCGGGGACGCCTTCCATCTCCTCCACCGCCCGCGGCGGTGGAACCCGCAGGAAGGCGTCTGGATGGGGTGGGAGCGCAAGCGCGGCAAGCTCGCCCAGTTCAACGAGCTGCTGCGCGGCGGCGGCGACGGCGCGTTCTCGCTCGTCGTCGGCGACGTCGCGGTGCTGCGCGGCGTGCGCTACGTGATCACGCTCGACTCCGACACCGTGCTCCCGCCGGACGCCGCGCCGCTGCTCGTCGGCGCGATCGCCCATCCGCTGAACCGCGCCGTCTACGATCCCGACCGCGGGCGCATCGTCCGCGGCTACGGCATCCTCCAGCCGCGCGTCGGCGTCTCGCTCCCGAGCGCGTACCGCTCGCGCTTCGCCGCGATCCACTCGGGGCACCCCGGCGTCGATCCGTACACGACGGCGGTCTCCGACGTGTACCAGGATCTCTACGGCGAGGGGAGCTTCACCGGCAAGGGGATCTACGACGTCGACGCCTTCCAGCAGGCGACGCGCGGCCGCTTCCCCGAGAACACCCTCCTCTCGCACGACCTGATCGAGGGGAGCTACGCGCGGGCGGGGCTCGTCACGGACATCAGCGTCCACGACGACTACCCCACGCGCTACCTCACGTACACGCGCCGCAAGCACCGCTGGATCCGCGGCGACTGGCAGCTCCTCGACTGGCTGACGCCGCGCGTCCCCGGGCCGGAAGGGCCCGAGCGCAACCGGCTCTCGCTCCTCTCGCGCTGGAAGATCCTCGACAACCTCCGGCGGAGCACGACGGAGATCTTCCAGCTCCTCTTCCTCGTGGCCGGGTGGACGGTCCTCCCCGGCTCCCCGGTGCGCTGGACATTCCTCGCGCTCGGCGCCATCGCCGCGCCCTGGATCGTCGCGCTCCTCCTCGCCGTGCTTCGCCCGCCGCTCGACAAGTCGTGGCGCGCGTACTACGCGGCCGTGGGACGCGATGCGGCGGTCAGCATCCAGCAGGTGGCGCTCGCGATCGTCTTCCTCCCGCACCAGGCCTGGGTCTCGGCCGACGCCATCCTCCGCACGCTCTGGCGCCTCGCCGTCACGCGGCGGCGTCTGCTCGAGTGGCAGACCGCGTCGCAGGTCGAGAACATCGCGAGGAAGGGCGCGACGGGCGACGCGTGGCGCACGATGTGGCCGGCCCTCGCCCTCGTCGGCGGCCTGGCCGTCCTCGCCATCGCGCTCGAGATCCTCCGGTGGGAGCGCGGGCAGCCCGGGCTCCTGCTCCTCGGCAGTGATCCGCGCGACCCGGCTGCGCACCCGCTGGCGCTCCTCGCGACGATGCTTCCCCTCGTTGCGCTCTGGCTCGCGGCGCCGGCGGTGGCGAACGCGCTCAGCGCGCCGGCGCACCACGAGCCGGCGCTCTCCGAGGAGAGCCGGAGCGAGGCGATGCGCTACGCCAGGCTCCATTGGCACTACTTCGACCGCTTCGTCACGGCGGAGACGCACTGGCTCGCCCCCGACAACTTCCAGGAGGACCCCGCCCCGGCGATGGCGATGCGGACCTCGCCGACGAACATCGGCCTGCAGCTGCTCGCCACGGTCAGCGCCCACGATCTCGGCTTCATCGACGCGGAGGACATGACCGGCCGCCTCGAGCGGACCTTCCGCTCGCTCGAGCGGCTGCGCCGCTTCCGTGGGCACTTCTACAACTGGTACGACCTGCACGACCTGCGGGTGCTCGAGCCCGCGTACATCTCGTCGGTGGACAGCGGCAACCTCGCGGGGCACCTCCTCGCCGTCCGGCAGGCCTGCCTCGGCATCGCCGCCGAGGCGGCCGCGCGCGACGGCGATGCGGGCGGGCGCACCCTCGCGACCCGGCTCGAGGCGATCGCGAACCGCGCCTACGACCTCGCCATGGAGATGGACTTCCGCTTCCTGTTCGACGAGGAGCGCATGCTCTTCGCGATCGGCTACCAGCAGCGGACGCACGCGCTCGACCCCTCGTACTACGACCTCCTCGCCTCGGAGGCGCGGCTCGCCAGCTTCGTCGCCGTCGCGAAGAACGACGTGCCGGTGGAGCACTGGTTCCACCTCGGCCGCTCCCTGACGAGCGCCGGCGGCGACACCGCGCTCGTCTCGTGGAGCGGCAGCATGTTCGAGTACCTGATGCCGGCGCTCGTCATGCAATCCTTTCCGCACACCCTCCTCGACCAGACGTACCACGGGGTGGTGCGGCGCCAGGTGGCGCACGGCGCCGAGCACGGCGTGCCGTGGGGGGTGAGCGAGAGCGCCTACAACCTCCGCGACCGGCACCTCACCTACCAGTACCGCGCGTTCGGCGTCCCCTCGCTCGCCCTCAAGCGCGGCCTCGGCCGCGATCTCGTCATCGCGCCGTACGCATCGGCGCTCGCGGTGATGGTGGACCCGCAGGCGGCGCTCGCGAACCTCGCCGCGCTCGAGCGGAAGGGGACGCTCGGGCCCTTCGGCTTCCGCGACGCGGTGGACTACACGCGTCCCGAGCCCGGTGCGCGCTTCGCCGTCGTGCGCTCGTTCATGGCGCACCACGTCGGCATGACCCTCGTCGCCCTCGCGAACGCGATCACGCGGCACCGCTGGCGCCGGCGCTTCCACGCCGATCCGATCGTCCGCGCCGCGGAGCTCCTGCTGCACGAGCGCGTGCCGCGCCGCCTCGTCCTCCGCGAGCCGCAGACGGCGCGTCCGGAAGAGGCGCTCCCGGACCCCGAGCTCGAGCGCCCGGCCGTGCGAGACGTCGCCGAGACGGATACGCCGCAGCCGCGCATCGCCCTCCTCGGCCGGCTGCCCTACACTCTCATGATCAGCCACGCCGGCGGCGGCTACTCCCGCTACGAGGGGCTCGACGTCACGCGCTGGCGCGCCGACGGAACGCGCGACGACACGGGGCAGTTCTGCTACCTCAAGGAGCTCGCCGGCGGCCGCGCCTGGTCCGCGGCGCACCAGCCGCTGTGCGTCCCGGCCGACCGCTATCAGGCGCTGAGCGCGACCGACCGCGTCACGTTCCACCGCACCGACGGCGACTTCGAGACGCGCACCGAGGTCGCCGTCGTCCCCGAGGACGCGGCCGAGGTGCGGCGCGTGACGGTCACGAACAACGGCGACGTCGTGCGCGAGGTCGAGCTGACGAGCTACGGCGAGATCGTCCTCGCGCCGCCGGGAAACGACCGGGCCCACCCCGCCTTCTCGAAGCTCTTCGTGGAGACGGAGTGGCACGAGTGGTGTACGGCGATCACCGCCACGCGACGGGCCCGTTCGGCGACGGAGAAGTCGCTCTGGTGCGTGCACGTCGTCGATGCCGGCGGCGAGCGCGTCGGTCCCGTGACGTGCGAGACCGACCGCGCGCGCTTCCTCGGCCGCGGCCGCTCGACCCGCGACCCCGTCGCGCTCGAGACCGACGGTCCCCTCTCCGGCACCACCGGCGCGGTCCTCGATCCGATCTTCGCGCTGCGCACGCGCCTCCGTCTCCGCCCCGGGCAGTCCGCCTCGGTCGCCTTCACGACGCTCGTCGCCGGCTCGCGCGAGCGCGCCTTCGAGCTCGCCGACCGGTACCACGACCCGCACGTCGCGCAGCGCGCCCTCGACCTCGCGTGGACCGCGACGCAGGTCGAGCTGCGCGAGCTCGGCATCTCCCCCGCGGATGCCGCCGTCTTCCAGGACCTCGCCGGCCACCTGTTCTACGCGAGCGCCGCGCAGCGCGCGCCGCAGGCGGAGCTGCGCCGGAACCGCAGCGGGCAGCCGCGCCTCTGGACGGTCGGCGTCTCCGGCGACTGGCCGATCGTCCTCGCGACGATCGAGGGCCCCGAGGGGCTGCCGACGCTGCGGCAGCTCTTCGCCGCGCACCGCTACTGGCGGCGGCGCGGGATGACCGTCGACCTCGTCGTCGTCAACGCGCACAAGCACAGCTATCTCCAGGAGCTGAACGACCGCATCTCGGCGACGATGTTCGCGACGAGCGACTCGTCGCTCGCCGACCGCCCGGGCGGCGTCTTCGTGCGCCGGCGCGACCTGCTCAGCCCCGAGGACCTCCTGATGGTGCGGGCGACGGCGCGGCTCCACGTCCCCTGCGACGGCCGCGCGCTCGGCCGCATCCTCGAGACCGGGGAGGCGGCCGAGGCGGCGGAGGCGGTCGGGGCGGCGGAGCTCGACGGCGCCGGCGCGCCCGACGTTCCCGCCGCGCGCGCGGATGGACGCGGCGTCCTCCGTCGCGCGTGGTCCGCGGCCGTCGGCGCGACCGCGGCGCTGACGCACGCCGCCGACGCGGCGCTCGCACCGCGCGGCGCGCCGCGCGAGCACCTCTTCCTCGACAACGGGCTCGGGGGGCTCACGCCGGCCGGCGCCTACGAGATCCACGTGCGCGGGGACCGCCTGCCGCCCGCGCCGTGGGCGAACGTCGTCGCCAATCCGCGCGGCGGCTTCCTCGTCACCGAGCGCGGCGCCGGGTGCACGTGGGCAGAAAGCAGCTACTTCTACCGGCTCACGCCCTGGCACAACGATCCGGTCGGCGACCCGGTGAGCGACGCGATCTACCTTCGCGACGAGGACTCGGGCGAGCTGTGGAGCGCGACGCCCGCGCCGGTCCGGCGCGATGCGCCGTACACCGTGCGGCACGATGCCGGCGTCTCCACCTTCGAGCACGAGCACGACGGCATCGCCACGCACCTCGCGCTCGGCATCGCCGAGGCGGAGCCCGTCAGGCTCTCGCTGCTCCGCGTGACCAACCGGGGACGCCGCGCCCGCCGCCTCGCCGTGACGGCCTACGCCGAATGGAACCTCGGCACGCTGCGCGAGCACACGCAGCATCAGGTGCACACGAGCTTCGACGCCGAGCACGGCGCGATCCTCGCGCGCAACTATTTCGATCCCGTCTTCGCCGGGCTCGTCGCCTTCTGCGCGACGAGCGAGCCGGTGGCGAGCCATACCGGCGACCGGCGCGAGTTCCTCGGGCGGAACGGCGCCGCCGCCGACCCCGCCGGCGTGCACGCCGCGCGGCTCGCGGGGACGACGGGCGCGGGGATCGATCCGTGTGCCGCGCTGCGCTCGCACCTCGAGCTCGCACCCGGCGAGACGCGCGAGATCGTCGTCGTGCTCGGCGCCGTCGAGGGCGAGGAGGCGGCGCGCCGCGCCGTCGCCGAGTACCGCGACGTCGGACGCGCCGCGGCGGCGATCGCGCGGACCGTGGACGGGTGGACGGCGCGGCTGTCGGCCGTCACCGTCCGGACGCCGGATCCGTCGTTCGACGTCCTCGTCAACCGGTGGCTGCTCTACCAGGCGCTCGCCTGCCGCATGTGGGGACGGACGGCGCTCTACCAGAGCGGCGGCGCGTACGGCTTCCGCGACCAGCTCCAGGACACGATGGCGTTCGTCTACGCCGAGCCGGAGATCGCGCGCGCGCACCTCGTGCGCGCGGCCTCGCGGCAGTTCGTCGAGGGCGATGTCCAGCACTGGTGGCACCCGCAGAGCGGCCGCGGCGTGCGCACCCGCTTCTCCGACGACCTCGCCTGGCTCCCCTACGTCGCCGACCACTACGTGCGCGTCACGGGCGACGCCGGCGTGCTCGACGAGACCGCGCCGTTCATCACGATGCGCCCGCTCGAGCCCCACGAGCACGAGGTCTACGATCTCCCCGAGGTCACCGAGGAGCGGGCGACGCTCTACGAGCACTGCCTGCGCGCGCTCCGGCGCGCCTGCACCGCGGGCGCGCACGGGCTGCCGCTGATCGGCATCGGCGACTGGAACGACGGGATGAACCGCGTGGGCCGCGAGGGGCGCGGCGAAAGCGTGTGGCTGGGGTTCTTCCTGCACTCCATCCTGGACGACTTCATCCCCGTCTGCGAGGCGCGCGGCGACGGCGCCGTCGCCGGCGAGCTCCGCGAGCGCGCCGACGCCTACGTCGCCGCCGTCGAGGCGCACGCGTGGGATGGCGCGTGGTACCGGCGCGCCTACTTCGACGACGGCACGCCCCT
>DASUSM010000081.1:0-8218 GCA_036375115.1 Gemmatimonadaceae bacterium
ATCCGGCAGAAGCTGACGACGCTGAACGACGTCGGCCTCGGCTACATCCACCTCGGGCAGAGCGCGACGACGCTCTCGGGCGGCGAGGCGCAGCGCGTCAAGCTCGCGACCGAGCTCTCGAAGCGCGACACCGGACGCACCTTCTACATCCTCGACGAGCCGACGACCGGACTGCACTTCGAGGACGTGCGGGTCCTCCTGGAGGTGCTGCACCGTCTCGTGGACCGGGGGAACACGGTGCTCGTCATCGAGCACAACCTCGACGTGATCAAGACGGCCGACTGGATCGTGGACCTCGGACCGGAGGGCGGGATGCGCGGCGGCACGGTCGTCGCCGCGGGGACGCCCGAGGCGGTCGCCGCCGTGCCGGCGTCGCACACGGGCCGCTTCCTCGCGCCGCTGCTCGGCCGTCGCGAGACGGCGCGCCGCAAGGCGGGGTGAGCGTGGTCAGCCTCCTCGACATCATCGGTCCCGTCATGGTCGGCCCGTCGTCCTCGCACACCGCGGGGGCGTGCCGCCTCGGGCTGCTCGCCCGCTGCCTCGTCGGCGGCACGCCGGAGCGCGCGCGGATCGAGCTGCACGGCTCCTTCGCGCGCACCGGCGAGGGGCACGGCACCGACAAGGCGATCGTCGGCGGGCTGCTCGGCTTCCGTCCCGACGACGAGCGGCTGCGGACGTCGCTCGGGATCGCCGAGCGCGAGGGGCTCGACTTCCGCTTCGAGAAGACGACGCTCGGCGAGGAGGGCGCGGTCCACCCGAACACGGCGCGCATCACCGTCGAGCGCGGCGATCGTCAGGCGGTGATGGTCGGCTCGTCGCTCGGCGCGGGGCGCGTGCTCGTCACCGCCATCGACGGCTACCCGGTGGAGGTGACGGGGAACTATCACACGATCGTGCTCGTCGCCGAGGACGTCCGCGGCTCGGTCGCGCGCATCGCCGGGGTGCTCGCCGACGAGGGGCTCAACATCGCGACGCTCCGCCTCTCGCGGAAGGAGCGCGGCGGCGACGCCTTCATGGTGATCGAGACCGACGAGGCGCCGGGCGAGTCGGTGCGCGACGCGATCCGCGCGCTGCCCTGGGTGCGGTGGGCGTTCCGCCTCGACAAGGTGAGCGCGTAGCGTGTACCGCAGCCTCGCCGACGCCGTGCGCGACGCGGAGGGCACCGGCGCGACGCTCGCGGCCGTCGCGCTCGCCGCGGAGTCGAAGGACCAGGGGCGCACGGTCGACGACATCCGCGCGTCGCTGCGCCGCGCCCTCGACGTGATGCGCGGCGCGATCGGCGAGGGGATGACGGGCGAGATGCGCTCGACGTCGGGACTCGTCGGCGGCGACGCGGCGAAGCTGCGCACGGGGGCGGCGGGGCCGCTGGCGGGGACGCCGTTCCGCGACATCCTCGCGCGCGCGCTCGCCGTGCAGGAGGTGAACGCGGCGATGGGCGTCATCGTCGCCGCGCCGACCGCCGGGGGCGCCGGCGTGCTCCCGGCGGTGCTCACGGGACTCGCCGATGCGCAGCGGGTGGACGACGGTCGGCTCGTCGACGCGCTCGCGACGGCGGGGCTGATCGGCGCGATCGTCGCCGAGCGGGCGTCGCTGTCGGGCGCGGAGGGCGGGTGTCAGGCGGAGACCGGCGCCGCCGCGGCGATGGCGGCGGGGGCGGCGACGGAGATGCTCGGCGGGACGCCGGCGCAGGCGTCGCACGCCACGGCGCTCGCGATGCAGGGGACGCTCGGCCTCGTCTGCGACCCGCTCGGCGGCCTCGTCGAGCTGCCGTGCGTCTTCCGCAACGCGACCGGCTCGGCGATCGCGCTCGCGGCGATCGAGATGGCGCTCGCCGGGATCACCTTCGCGATCCCCGCCGACGAGGTGATCGACGTGATGGGGCAGATCGGCCGCGAGATGGACGTGCGCTACCGCGAGACGGCCGGGGGCGGCCTCGCCGCGACGCCGACGGGTCGGCGGCTGGCGAAGGAGCGGCTGTACCAGATCAAGCGGGGGGGCTGACCGCGGCCCTGGGCCCTGGGACTGCTGGCGCTCGGCGAGCGGCGAGCGCCGAGCGGGGGCGGTTCGCCTGGCGAGGGGAGGCCAGCCGTCGTTCGCGCATCGCTCGAGCCGGTGCTATTTTGCCCCGTCGCCGCCTCTCCGCCGAAACATCCCACCCGCTCTCGTCCGTAGGGCTCGCGTGGGACCTCAACACAGGTGGGCCATGGTAACCAGAGAAGAGATCGAGGGCTTTCTCGACCGCATGACGGCGGATGGCGTCAGCTACAGCGAGGTCGAGCCGGGGCTGTGGCTGGTGAAGCCGGGCGGCTCCTTCGACTTCGACTTCGTCGTCCACTACTCGCCGCCGGTCGTGATCCTCCGCGTCAAGGTCATGAAGCTGCCGACCGACGACGGACAGATCGCGACGCTGAGCCGGCGTCTCCTGCAGCTCAACGCCTCCGACCTCGTGCACGGGTCGTACGGGATCGAGCAGGATGCGATCGTGCTGACCGAGGCGCTCGAGCTCTCGCACCTGGACTACGAGGAGTTCCAGGCGGCGTACGATGGCATGACGCTCGCGCTCGCGTCGCACCTCCGCGAGCTGGGCACCTACCGCGAGGCGCGCTGACGCATGGGGATCTTCGATCGACTCTCGCAGCTTCTCCGGTCGAACATCAACGACCTGATCTCCCGGTCCGAGGACCCGGAGAAGATGCTCAATCAGATCATCAGCGACATGCGCGGGCAGCTCGTCAAGGCGAAGCAGCAGGTCGCCGCGGCGATCGCCGACGAGAAGCGCCTGCGCGACCAGGTGGATGCCGAGGGGAAGCAGGCGCAGGACTGGGAGCGGCGGGCGATGCTCGCCGTCCAGGAGGGGCGCGACGACCTGGCGAAGCAGGCGCTCGTCCGCCACGGCGAGCACATCGCCCACGCGGAAACGCTCCAGGCGACGTGGGAGTCGCACCGCATGGAGACGGAGAAGCTGAAGAACTCCCTCCGCGACCTGAACGACAAGATCGAGGAGGCCAAGCGGAAGAAGAACCTTCTCATCGCCCGCCAGCGCCGTGCGCAGGCGCAGAAGCGGATCGCCGAGACGATGTCGTCGCTCTCCGAGAAGTCGGCGTTCGAGGCCTTCTCCCGGATGGAGGAGCGCATCATCTCGAGCGAGAAGCAGATCCAGGCGTCCACCGAGATCGACGAGGAGTTCTCGGGCGACCGGCTCGCGAACGACTTCCGCCGCCTCGAGAAGTCGGCGGGGACGGCGAGCGTCGACCACCAGCTGCTCGCGCTGAAGCAGAAGCTCGGCATGCTCCCTGCCGGTAGCGCCCCGGCGACGAACAAGCAGCTGAACGCCGGCGCGAACCAGCCCGCGTCCTCGCGCACCGAGGAGGAGCTGGCCGCGGAGATCGAGGAGCTCACGGACGGAAAGAAGGACACCGCTTGACCGCTGTCTCGCTGCCCCGGCGCGGCCGCATCGCGCCGATTCTCACCGCGACCGTTCTGACCGTCCTGCTGCTCTGGCTCGTCGGAGCGGCCGCGGAGATCTTTCTGCTCCTCTTCGCCGGGATCCTCGTCGGGCTCTACCTCGACGCGGTGACCGACGCGCTCGTCGCCCGGCTCGGCCTGCCGCGGGGCATCGCCTTCGTCCTCGCGCTCCTCGCCACGCTGGCGGCGATCACGGGACTCCTCTGGCTCCTCGTCCCGCCGGTCGTCGAGCAGACCCGACAGCTGATCACGGTCCTCCCGGCGTACATCGAAGGGTGGGAGCTGGCGATCGACCGGCAGATCGCCCGCGTCCCCGCGCTCGCGGCGGTGTGGAAGCCGGGCGAGCACACCCTGCTCATCGCGACCTACGACCAGCTCGCGGCGATGACGGGGGACATCGTCCCGCGCGTCTTCGGCCTCTTCCACGCCTGGATCAACGTCTTCGCCGTCGCCGTCATCGGCGTGTACATCGGGCTGCACCCGGCGTTCTACCGGGAGTGGCTGATCGTCCTCTTCCCGCCGGTGCACCGCGACCTCGTGCGCGACGTCCTCGCCGACCTCTCGCGGACGCTGCGCTCGTGGATCGTCGGCCAGCTCTTCGGGATGACGATCCTCGCGGCGCTGACGGCGGCCGGGCTGTGGGCGCTCGGCGTCCCGTACTGGCTGACCTTCGGGATCTTCACCGGCGCGGCGGCGATCGTCCCCTACTTCGGGAGCCTCGTCTCGACCGTGCTCCCGGCGCTCTTCGTCCTCAACCAGCCGGACGGGGTGACGCGGGCGGTGCTCGTCATCATCCTCGGCATCGTCATCCACGTCGTCGAGGGGAACGTCGTCGTCCCGCTCATCTTCTCGAAGGGAAAGCTGAAGCTCCCGCCGGTCCTGACGATCATGTCGGTGCTGATCTTCGGGAAGCTGCTCGGCGCCGTCGGCCTCCTCGTCGCGGTGCCGGCGCTCGCCGTGCTCACGGTCGTCGTGCAGCGCATCCTCGTGAACCGGATCTACGAGGGGCAGGGCTTCCGCCGCGCGCCGCGCGACCGCGCGCTCGTGCTCCGCGTCCCCGTCCCGGACGGCGGCGTGATGCTCCCCGAAGGCGCGCCGCCCGACGTCGTCGCGGCCGCGGAAGGAGACCAGGGCGGGCGACGCATCGCCTGAGGCCGCGCGGCACACTGGCGAACGATGCGGGGGAGGCGCCATCCTTCGGCGCTTTCCCCGCTCGCTTCTCACCGCCCTCTCCATGTCCCGCGATCTGCGCTATCTGGTCCTCGCCGACGGTTCGTTCGGCAGCTTCAGCTCGAAGACGGCGAACGCGTGCATCCGCTACTCCCCCGAGCGCGTCGTCGCGGTGCTCGACTCGACGAAGGCCGGCCGGACCGCGCAGGAGGTGCTCGGCTTCGGCGGCGCGATCCCCGTCGTCGCCTCGCTCGAGGAGGGGCTGCGCCTGCGCCCGAACGCCCTGCTCGTCGGGGTCGCGCCGCAGGGAGGGCAGCTCCCGCCGGAGTGGCGCTCGGTCGTCCGCGGGGCGATCGAGGCCGGGCTCGACGTCTGGAGCGGGCTGCACTTCTTCATCGGCGACGACCCGGAACTCGCGCGCGCGGCGATCCAGCGCGGCGTGACGATCCACGACCTGCGGAAGCCGCCGAAGGAGCTGCCGGTGGCGACGGGGCGCGTGCGCGAGATCGCGTCGACGGTGATCCTCACCGTCGGCTCCGACTGCAACATCGGGAAGATGACGGCGGCGCTCCAGGTGCGCGACGGGCTGCGCGAGCAGGGGATCCGCGTCGCCTTCGCCGGGACGGGGCAGACGGGGATCCTCGTCGAGGGGTGGGGGATCGCGGTCGACGCCGTCGTCGCCGACTTCATCGCCGGCGCGGCGGAGCAGCTCGTGCTCGAGGCCTCGCGCGACGCGGAGCTCGTGCTCGTCGAGGGGCAGGGGTCGATCATCCACCCGGGCTACTCGGGCGTGACGTACGGGCTGATGCACGGGTCCCTGCCGCACGCGATGGTGATGTGCACGCAGCCGTCGCGCTCGACGATCCGCAACAACCCGTGGCTCCCGATCCCGCCGCTCGCCGAGCTCGTGCGGCTGCACGAGACGGTCGTCGCGCCGCTGCGGCCGGCGCCGGTGATCGCCGTCGCGCTGAACACCTTCGATCTGTCCGACGAGGAGGCGCGGGCGGCGATCGCGCGCGCGACGGAGGAGACGGGGCTGCCGGCGACGGACCCGGTGCGGTACGACCCGGCGCCGATCGTCGGGGCGATCGCGGCGTTCCACCGGGAGCGGGGACGGGACTGAGATGCCGGAGCCGGAGCTCCTCCTCCACAACACGCTGACGCGGCGCACGGAGCCCTTCGCACCGGCCGACGGCGCGACGGTGCGCCTGTACAGCTGCGGGCCGACCGTCTACAAGCCGGCGCACCTCGGGAACTTCCGCACCTTCCTCTTCGTCGACCTCCTGCGCCGCACCCTGCTGCTGCGCGGCTGGCGCGTGCGCCAGGTGATGAACCTCACGGACGTCGACGACAAGATCATCAAGGCGGCCGACGCACAGGGCGTGCGCATCGGCGACGTCACGCGTCCCGTCGAGGCGATCTTCCACGCGGACCGTGAGTACCTGCGCATCCAGCCCGCCGAGCGCTATCCGCGGGCGACGGAGTACATCCCGCAGATGATCGCGCTCGTCGAGCGGCTGGTCGCGAACGGCGTCGCCTACGTCGCCGACGACGGCTCGGTGTACTTCGCGATCGCCCGCTTCCCCGGCTACGGCCGGCTCTCGCGGCTGGACCTGCGCGAGGTGAAGAGCGGCGCGCGCGTCGCGCAGGACGAGTACTCGAAGGAGAACGCGCAGGACTTCGCGCTCTGGAAGGCGGCGAAGCCGGAGGACGAGCGCACCGGCGCGGCGTGGGACTCGCCGTGGGGGCGCGGCCGCCCGGGATGGCACCTCGAGTGCTCGGCGATGGCGATGGACGAGCTCGGGGAGACGCTCGACATCCACTGCGGCGGCGTGGACCTGATCTTCCCGCACCACGAGGACGAGATCGCGCAGTCGGAGGCGGCGACGGGGGTCGAGTTCGCGCGCGTCTGGTGCCACGGCGCCTTCCTCCTCACGGAGGGGGCGAAGATGGCGAAGCGCTTCGGCAACGTCTCGACGGTGCAGGACCTGCGCGAGCAGCGCGTGCCGGCGGCGGCGGTGCGCCACTTCGTCTGGACGACGCACTACCGGCAGGAGCTGAACTTCACGGGCGAGGCGCTCGAGGCGGCGCTCGCGTCGGTGGAGGGGATCGGGCGGTTCGCGGAGCGGCTCGAGGGCGCGCGCGGCGGGACGCCGGAGATGGCGGTGATCGCCGACGAGGCGGAGCGGGCGGTGCGCGCGGCGCTGTTCGACGACCTCAACGCCCCCGAGGCGCTCGCCGCGCTCCACACCTTCGTGCGGCGAACGAACGCGGAGCTGGACCGGGGCGGCGCCGACGCCACGGCGCTGGCGCGGGCGCGGGAGGCGTTCCGGACGATCGACGGGGTGCTCGACGTGGTGCCCGATCCGGCGGTGGCGGACCCCGCGCTGGCGGCGTGGGTCGAGGAGCGCCTGGAGGCGCGGCGCGCGGCACGCGGCCGCCGCGAGTTCGCCGCCGCGGACGCGATCCGCGCGGAGCTCGAGGAGCGCGGGGTGCAGCTCGAGGACACCCCCGGAGGGACGCGCTGGCGGGTGGCGCGGTAGGGGGGATCGGGGACCGGGGACCGGACTCGCTGACCGGACTCGCGAGCCTCCCGTCATCCGCCTCCCCAGCCGCCGTTTCCGCCCCTCCGGTCCCCGGTCCCCGGTCCCCAGCCGGTCCCCGGGCATCCGGTCTCTCTCCGCGCACCGATGCCGACCAGTCCCCCGGTCCCCACGCGCTAAGTGCTCGCGGGTCAGCGGCTTGACACTGGAATCCGGGCCGTGTATGCTACGAGTCTCGCGCAAATGGGCTGGCTGCTGACGTAGCTCAATTGGCAGAGCACCTGATTTGTAATCAGGCGGTTGCGAGTTCGATTCTCGCCGTCAGCTCTGACGCTAGGTCGCCAATGCGTGCAGGTCGGCGTGATCCCGCGGAGCGCGAATCTGGTGGGGTACCCAAGTGGCCAACGGGATCAGACTGTAAATCTGACGGCGCAAGCCTTCGAAGGTTCGAATCCTTCCCCCACCATTTCGACGGAAGGGCAGGGCACGCGGGAGTAGCTCAGCTGGTAGAGCGCAAGCCTTCCAAGCTTGATGTCGCGGGTTCGAGCCCCGTCTCCCGCTCTGAACGGCAGGGACCGGGGACCGGGGACCGGAAAATTGACGAAGCAGTCGGACGATGGTGACGCTGTCGGAGACGTCGTCCGCTCCCCGGTCCCCGGTCCCAGGTCCCCGCAGGTTGTTCCGCTCGCGTAGCTCAGTTGGTAGAGCACACCCTTGGTAAGGGTGAGGTCATCGGTTCAATCCCGATCGCGAGCTCTCGGCAGGATGCACCGAACCATGCCCGGATCACGATGCCCGGCAGGTCTGCACGGCGGATGCGGAACACGGACCGCGGCGACATCGCGATCCGGGTTCCGCGTTCGGAGTAGAGAACCCTTCTCCACCAGGAATGCTGCGCCATGGCCAAGGCGAAATTTGAGCGGACGAAGCCGCACGTGAACGTCGGGACGATCGGGCACGTGGATCACGGGAAGACGACGCTGACGGCGGCGATCACGACGATCCAGGCGAAGCAGGGGATGGCGCAGGCGACGGCGTAC
>DASUSM010000082.1:0-29935 GCA_036375115.1 Gemmatimonadaceae bacterium
GGCGACGAACCGCCGTGCGAGGAAGACGACGACGGCGATGGCCGCGAAGACGCCGGCGGCGAGGAGCCACGCACGGATGTCGTTCTCGTACGCGACGCGGTCGAGGATGCCCTGGGCGCCGAGCGCGACGGTGTCGGTTGCTTGCATGCGCTCAATGTATCCCGAGCGCCCCTGCTGTCACCCCGCCCGCGCTCAGGCGGCGCCGGCGGTCGTCTCCTCCAGCGGGCGCCGGCGCGCCTGCCACGCCGTCATCGCATCGCACGCGTCGCAGTCGTGGCACTGCCATTCCGCGGGCACCTCCTCGCCGAAGTAGTCGAGGATGAACCGCGTGCGGCACTGCGCGCTCTGGCAGAACTGCACCATCGCGCGGAGCTTCTCGCGGTCGCGCGCGCGGCGCTCCTCGTAGTCCACGAGGTCGGCGCTGAGGTCGATGCTCGTCAGGTTGCTGCCGACGCGCTCCCAGCTCCCGCCGCGGTACTCGCGCACGAGCCCGTGCCGCTTGAGGAGGTGCAGCACGATCTTCGCCTTGCGCAGCGCCACCCCCGACTGGTTCGCGAGGTCGGCGACGGGGACGCGCGTCCGCTCGGGGTGCCGCTCGAGGGCGATCGCGACGTGCGCGGCCTCCTGGACGTCGGGGTACTTCCCGCCGAGGAAGTACGACTGGACGCGCCGGTCCTCGACACGGTAGAGCAGCGTGCAGACGGCCGGCTCGCCGTCGCGTCCCGCGCGCCCCGCCTCCTGGTAATACGCCTCGATCGAGCCCGGGAAGTGATAGTGCACGACGAAGCGGATGTCGGGCTTGTCGATGCCGAGGCCGAAGGCGTTCGTCGCGATCATCGCCTTCACCTCGTCGCGCATGAAGGCCTCCTGCGACGCCTTCCGCTCGGCCGAGTTCATCTTGCCGTGGTAGAGGCCCACCGGGAGCTCGCCGGAGAGCGTCTCGTACAGGCGCTCCGCCTCGCGCACCGTGGCGACGTAGACGATCCCGGAGCCCGGCGTGTCGCGGATGATGTCGCGCAGCGCCTCGTCCTTCATCGTCGGGTTCACCGTGCGCCGGACCTCGAAGCGCAGGTTCGGGCGCGCGAAGCCGGTGATCGTCGTGCGCGGCTCGTGCATCGCGAGCTGGCGGACGATGTCGTCGCGCACCTCGCTCGTCGCCGTCGCCGTGAGAGCGAGGATCGGCGGGCGGCCGAGCCGTTTCGCGATCGAGCCGAGCGTGAGGTAGTCGGGACGGAAGTCGTGTCCCCAGTGGCTCACGCAGTGCGCCTCGTCGACGACGAAGAGGCTCACGCTCCGCGTGAGCAGCGCCTCGAAGAAGTCGCGGTCCTTGAAGCGCTCGGGGGTGAGGTAGAGGATCTCCCCGTCCCCCTCCGTCACCGCCCGCGTCGTCTCGCGCGCGTCGCGGTCGGAGAGGTGGGAGTGCATCGCCAGCGCGTCCACGCCGTGGGCGAGGAGCTTGTCCTGCTGGTCCTTCATCAGGGCGATGAGCGGGCTCACGACCACCGTGAGCCCCGGGAGGAGGAGCGCGGGAAGCTGATAGACGATCGACTTCCCACTTCCCGTCGGCATCACCACGAGCGAGTCCTCGCCGCGGAGCAGGGGCTCGATCGCCTCCCACTGGCCGGGCTGGAAATCGGCATGACCGAACCGCTCGACCAGGACCTGCCGGGCCCCGGATCGCGAGTACGTCTTCGACATGCCGCGCCCGTTGGGCACGTTCCGTTCCCCGTACCGGGCTCGGCGCGGGCATCCCGATGCATCTGTTTCCAGTCACGGCCGGGCCCGCCTGACGACCACGGCTCCGCGTGCGCCGGATCACACCGGGCACGACTCTTCCTCCCGGCCGCCGCATGAGCGAGAACCAGCGGGACCGCGCCGCCAGCGCCGCGAGCGACGGGCGCCAGGGAGACCCGACCGACCGGACCGACCGCATCGGCGGCGACCCGACGGACGACGCCGACGAGGGAAAGCCGGAGGGCGGCGAGAAGGGGGAAGGCGGGGAGACGCGCGCGTCCGCGAGGGAGATCCACGCCAACGTCAAGAAGACGGGGGAGGAGGAGCTCGAGCAGCCCGCCGCCGCCCTCGCCTGGTCCGCGCTCGCCGCCGGCCTCACGATCGCCTTCAGCTTCATCGCCGGCGCCTACCTCGCCTCCCTCCTCGGTCCCGACGCCGATCCGGCGCACCGCCACGCCGTCGCCTCGGCCGCCTATCCGCTCGGCTTCATGTTCGTCGTGCTCGCGCGGAACCAGCTCTTCACCGAGCACACGCTCCAGCCGCTCATCCCGCTCTTCAGCGACTTCACGACGCACACGCTCGGCAAGGTGCTCCGCCTGTACGCGCTCGTCCTCCTCGGCAACCTCGCCGGCGCGCTCGTCATCGGCCTCGTCCTCGCCCGCACGATCATGGTGAAGCCGGAGCTCCACCCCGCGCTGACCGAGCTCGCGCGATCGGCGATGGAGGGGGGCGCCGGCGTCGTCTTCTACAAGGCGATCTTCGCCGGGTGGCTCATCGCGCTGATGGCCTGGCTCGTCGCCGCGACGCGCTCGACGTACTCGCAGCTCTTCTTCATCTGGATCACGACGGCGCCGATCTCCGCGCTGGGCTTCCGTCACTCGATCGCCGGATCGGTCGAGGTGCTCTACCTCGCCGCGCGCGGCGGCACCGGGTGGCTGGAGGCCATCGGCGCGTTCATCGTCCCCGCGGTGCTCGGCAACGTCCTCGGCGGCGGCGTCATCGTCGCGCTGCTCAACCACAGCCAGGTCGTCGCGCGGCAGCGCAGCGACCGCGAGCGCGAGGCGGAAGAGATCGAGTACCTCCCGCCGCGCTGGGGGCTCTACCCCGACTACCGCCGGACCCGCTACGACTGAGGGGGTGGAACCGGCGCGCCCGGCGCATAGTATGGAGAGAGCCGCCGCCCCCCGAACCCCTCCGGCCATGATCATCCGCAAGCCCGCCGACATCCCTTCGTCGGAAATCACCGACGAGCGGCTCTACCTCTCGCGGCGCGCCTTCATCGGCACGGCCGGCGCGCTCGGCCTGCTCGCGGCGACGGGGGGCGCGTCGTCGCTCCTCGCCTGCACGACGCGCGACGAGGGCGAGAGCGCGGGCGGCGTGGCGCCGGACGACGAGCTCACGCCGTACGAGGACGTGACCTCGTACAACAACTTCTTCGAGTTCGGCACCGACAAGGCGGACCCCCAGCACAACGCGCGCGGCTTCGTCACGCGACCGTGGTCGGTGGCCGTCGCCGGGCTCGTGAAGAAGCCGGGGACGTACGCGCTCGAGGACTTCCTCCAGCCGCACAGGATCGAGGACCGCGTCTACCGCATGCGCTGCGTCGAGGGGTGGTCGATGGTCATCCCGTGGCGCGGCGTCCCGCTGAAGGACATGATCGCGCGCTTCGAGCCGCTGCCGGGCGCGAAGTTCGTCGAGTTCGAGACGCTGCACGACCCGAAGCGGATGCCGGGGCAGCGCCGCCCGGTGCTCACCTGGCCGTACCGCGAGGGGCTGCGCCTCGACGAGGCGATGCACCCGCTCACCCTCATGGTGACGGGACTGTACGGGAAGGAGCTCCCGAACCAGAACGGCGCGCCGCTGCGGCTCGTCATCCCGTGGAAGTACGGCTTCAAGGGGATCAAGAGCATCGTCGCGATGCGCTTCGTCGAGCAGCAGCCGCTGAACACGTGGCAGGAGGCCGCGCCGCACGAGTACGGCTTCTACGCCAACGTGAACCCGAACGTGGACCACCCGCGCTGGAGCCAGGCGAAGGAGCGCCGCATCGGCGAGTTCCGCCGGCGCGACACGCTCATGTTCAACGGCTACGCCGACCAGGTCGCGTCGCTGTACGCCGGGATGGACCTGCGGAAGCACTACTGATGGTCGACGCGTGACGCCGAGCCGGCGCGTCGGGAAGCCGCTCGTCTTCCTCGCGGCGCTCGCGCCGGCGCTCTGGCTCGCCTGGACGCTGCTCGTCGAGTGGCGCGGCGCGGACTGGCCGGGCGCGGGGTGGCTCGGCGCGGATCCGGTGGAGAAGCTGCAGGGCGAGACGGGGCGGTGGACGCTGATCTTCCTCGCCCTCACCCTCGCCGTCACGCCGCTGCGCCGCCTGCTCGGCTGGAACTGGCTCCAGCCGTACCGGCGGATGCTCGGCCTCTTCGCCTTTCTCTACGCGACGCTCCACCTCCTCAACTACGTCGCGCTCTGGATGACCTTCGACCTCGGCGACATCGCCGAGGACGTCGCGGAGCACCCGTGGGTCTGGATCGGCGTGACCGCGTGGGCGCTGCTCGTCCCGCTCGCGATCACGTCGACGAAGGGGTGGGTGCGCAGGCTCGGCGGGAAGCGGTGGCAGCGGCTGCACCGCATCGTCTACGTCGTCGCGATCGCGGGGCTCGTCCACTTCTTCCTCGCCGTCAAGCGCGACGTGCAGGAGCCGACGATCTACGCCCTCGTCTTCGCGACGCTGCTCGGCGCGCGGCTCGTGCTGCGGCGCGGCCGCGGCATCACGCCCCGCAGGGCAGGAACGAAAAGGGAAGAGATGCATCCGATCGCATCGGATGCGTCCGTTCCCTCCCCGTAGGATCCGGACGAGGCGCGCCGGCGAGAGCGCGGGTGTGGGATCGGCGCGGCGCGCGCGATATTGTGGCGATGACCGCGACCCGTGCGCAGGACCACGACTGCTTCGCGATCGGCGCGCCGGGGCTCGAGCGGATCATGGCCGGCGAGCTGGCCGCCCTCGGGCTTCGGCCCGACGCGATCGAGCCGGGCGGCGTCGCCTTCCGCGCGGGGCGCGAGGGACTCTACACCGCCAATCTCCACCTCCGCACGGCGAGCCGCGTCGTCGTGCGCGTGGCGAGCTTCCCGGCGCGCGCCTTCCACGAGCTGGAGCGGCGCGCGCGGCGCGTGGAGTGGGAGCGGTGGGCCGCCGCCGGCGCGTTACCCCGCTTCCGCGTCACCTGCCGGAAGTCGCGCCTCTACCACTCGGATGCGGTCGCGCAGCGGCTCGCCGAGGCGCTCGCACGCCGCGTCGGCGGGGGCGACATCGGTGCGGCGGGACGGGCGGCGGCGGTCGCGCGCGCGACGGCGGACGAGGACGACGAGGACGACGGCGAGACGGACGGTGAGGGGAGCGGCGAAGGAGGCGCGGGCCCGCTCTTCATCGTGCGCGTGGCGCGCGACGTCGTGACGATCAGCGCGGACAGCTCGGGGCAGCTCCTGCACCGCCGCGGCTACCGGCAGGCGCTGGCGCGCGCGCCGCTCCGCGAGACGCTGGCGGCGGGACTCCTCCTCGCGGCCGGATACGACGGGAGCGTCCCGCTCCTCGACCCGCTCTGCGGCTCGGGGACGATCCCGATCGAGGGGGCGCTCATCGCGCGCCGGATCCCCCCGGGGCTCGCCGGCCGCGAGGATGGGGAGTGGGCCGCGGACGGCGTCCGGGGCGCGCGCGACTTCGCCTTCGTGCACTGGCCGGACTTCGACGCGGGGGCGTGGAGGCGGGTGGTCGAGCGCGCCGTGGAGCAGATGCGTCCGCACGCCCCGATGCCGATCCATGGCTCCGACCGCGACGAGGGGGCGATCGCGGCGGCGACGGCGAACGCGGAGCGGGCCGGGGTGGCCGGAGACGTCGTCTTCGCGCGGCGCGCCCTCTCGGCGATCGAGCCGCCGGCCGGCGCGCCCGGCCTCATCGCGGCGAACCCGCCCTACGGGGTGCGGGTCGGGGATCCCGGGGCGCTTCGCGATCTCTTCGCCCGCTTCGGGCAGGTGGCGCGCGCGCGCTTCCCCGGGTGGACGGTCGCGCTGCTCAGCGCGGAGGAGCGGCTCGATGCGCAGCTCCGGCTCCCCCTCGACGAGCTGCTCCGGACGACCAATGGCGGCATTTTCGTCCGGGTGGTCCGCGCGCGCATTCCTGCGCTTCCGGAATAGTACGCTTCTTGCCCCTCCCGCCCTCGCTGCACCGGTCTGCTGCGCCTCGTCCTCGTCCGCCCACCACACGCACGCCGGGACCCACGTCCCCACGTCGGGCCGGCGGCCCCGGACGCAGTCGAGGGGAGGGAGCCCCGCCACGGGGCGCCGCCCGGGACCGGATGACCCACCGGCGCTTCGCATCCTCGTGAGCGCCGCCCGAACCTTCCCAAGTCCCAGGAGCTTGCCGTGGGCGTCGGCGAGAGAGTCGAGATCGAGAACGAGGTCCCCGTCACCGAGGAGGACGGGCGCACTGCGCGAAAGGGCGCGAAGGGGCGGGGCTCCGGCCGCGGCGCGAAGAAGCGCGCCGCCGGCGAGCCGGCGGACGGCGCGAACGGCCGCGCCGGGCTGACGCCCAGGGAGCTGCGCGCGCTGCTCGCCGTGCTGCGCGACGTGCGCGCCGGCGACTTCTCGTCGCGTCTCGCCGAGGACGGCTCCGATGGCTTCGTCGAGCTCGCGGAGCTCGTCAACGACATCGTGGGCGAGCAGGAACGCCTCGTCGCCGAGCTCCAGCGGGTGGGCGGCGCCGTCTCGCGCGAGGGGCGCATGGCCGAGCGCGTCGTGCTCCGCAACTCGAGCGGCGGGTGGGGGCGGATGAGCGACATCGTCAACACGCTCATCTCCGACCTCCTCCAGCCGACGACCGAGGTCGCGCGCGTGATCGAGGCGGTGGCGCAGGGGGACCTGTCGCAGAAGATGGTGCTCTCGATCGACGGCAAGTCGGTCCAGGGGGAGTTCCTGCGGATCGGGACGACGGTCAACCGGATGGTGGACCAGCTCGGGGCGTTCGCGGCGGAGGTCACGCGCGTCGCCCGCGAGGTCGGCACGGAAGGGGTGCTCGGCGGGCAGGCGAACGTCCCCGGCGTCGGCGGGACGTGGAAGGACCTCACCGACTCGGTGAACGCGATGGCGAGCAACCTGACGAACCAGGTGCGCAACATCGCCGTCGTCACGACCGCGGTCGCCAACGGCGACCTGTCGCAGAAGATCACCGTCGAGGCGAAGGGAGAGATCCTGGAGCTGAAGAACACCATCAACACGATGGTGGACCAGCTCCAGTCGTTCGCGAGCGAGGTCGCGCGTGTCGCGCGCGAGGTCGGCACGGAGGGGCAGCTCGGCGGGCAGGCGAGCGTGCCGGGGGTCGGCGGCGCGTGGAAGGACCTGACGGAGAACGTGAACTCGATGGCCTCGAACCTCACGGGGCAGGTGCGCAACATCGCCGTCGTGACGACGGCGGTCGCCCGCGGGGACCTGAGCCAGAAGATCACCGTCGAGGCGAAGGGGGAGATCCAGGAGCTGAAGAACACGATCAACGTGATGGTCGACCAGCTCAGCTCCTTCGCCGCCGAGGTGACGCGCGTGGCGCGCGAGGTCGGCACGGAGGGGCAGCTCGGCGGGCAGGCGCAGGTCGAGGGGGTGGCCGGCGTCTGGCGCGACCTCACGGAGAACGTCAACGCGATGGCCGGCAACCTCACCGTGCAGCTGCGCGACGTCTCCGCGGTGGCGACGGCGATCGCGAGCGGGGATCTCACCCGCAAGATCACGGTCGAGGCGCGCGGCGAGATCCTGCAGATCAAGGACGTCATCAACCGGATGGTGGACCAGCTCGGCGGCTTCGCGGCGGAGGTGACCCGCGTGGCGCGCGAGGTGGGGAGCGAGGGGCGGCTGGGCGGACAGGCCAACGTGCCCGGGGTGGGCGGCACGTGGAAGGACCTGACCGACTCCGTGAACGCGATGGCGTCGAACCTCACCGGCCAGGTGCGCAACGTGGCCGACGTGATGACGGCGGTCGCGCGCGGCGACCTCTCGAAGAAGATCACGGTCGAGGCGAAGGGCGAGATCCTCGAGCTGAAGAACACCATCAACACGATGGTCGACCAGCTCTCCGCCTTCGCCGACGAGGTGACGCGCGTCGCCCGCGAGGTCGGCACGGAAGGGGTGCTCGGCGGGCAGGCGAACGTGCCGGGCGTCGGCGGGACGTGGAAGGACCTGACCGACAACGTGAACTACATGGCGAGCAACCTGACCAACCAGGTGCGCAACATCGCCGTGGTGACGACCGCCGTGGCGAACGGGGATCTCTCGCAGAAGATCACCGTCGAGGCGCGCGGCGAGGTGCTCGAGCTCAAGAACACGATCAACAACATGGTGGACCGCCTGCGCGTCTTCGCCGACGAGGTGGCCCGCGTCGCCCACGAGGTGGGGACGGAGGGGCAGCTCGGCGGGCAGGCGAAGGTCCCCGGCGTGGCCGGCGCGTGGAAGGACCTGACCGAGAACGTGAACTCGATGGCGAACAACCTCACGGTCCAGGTCCGCAACATCGCCGAGGTGACGACCGCGGTCGCGCAGGGCGACCTGTCGAAGAAGATCACCGTCGAGGTGCGCGGCGAGCTGCTCCAGCTCAAGAGCACCGTGAACGTGATGGTGGACCAGCTCGGCTCCTTCGCCGCGGAGGTGACGCGCGTCGCCCGCGAGGTCGGGACGGAGGGGAAGCTCGGCGGTCAGGCGCGGGTGCCGGGCGCCGCGGGGACGTGGCGCGACCTCACGGACAACGTGAACGCGATGGCGTCGAACCTGACGAACCAGGTGCGCAACATCGCCGAGGTGACGACGGCCGTCGCCTCGGGAGACCTGAGCCAGAAGATCACCGTCGAGGCGAAGGGGGAGATCCTCGAGCTGAAGAAGACGATCAACGACATGGTCGACCGCCTGCGCGTCTTCGCCGACGAGGTGACGCGCGTCGCGCGCGAGGTGGGGACGGAGGGGAAGCTCGGCGGCCAGGCCGACGTGCCGAACGTGGCGGGCACGTGGAAGGACCTCACGGACAACGTGAACGCGATGGCGAACAACCTCACCGTGCAGGTGCGGGCGATCGCCGACGTCGCGACCGCGGTGACGGAGGGCGACCTGACGCGGCAGGTGAACGTCGAGGCGCAGGGCGAGGTCGCGGAGCTGAAGAACAACATCAACCAGATGATCGCGAACCTGCGCGAGACGACGAAGCAGAACCAGGAGCAGGACTGGCTGAAGACCAACCTGGCGAAGTTCTCGCGCATGATGCAGGGGCAGAAGGACCTCGAGACGGTCTCGCGCCTCATCATGAGCGAGCTGACGCCGCTCGTCTCGGCGCACTACGGGGCCTTCTTCATCCGCGACGCGGAGGGAGACGGCGGGCAGGCCTACAAGCTGATCGCGAGCTACGCGTACAAGACGCGGAAGCACCTCGCGAACCGCTTCCTGCCCGGTGAGGGGCTCGTCGGGCAGGCGGTGCTGGAGAAGCAGCCGATCCTGCTGACGAACGTCCCCGACGACTACGTGCAGATCACGTCGGGGCTCGGCGCGGCCCCGCCGCGCAACATCATCGTCCTGCCGATCCTCTTCGAGGACACGGTGAAGGCGGTGATCGAGCTCGGCTCCTTCCTGCCGTTCAGCGAGAACCACCAGATCTTCCTGGACCAGCTCGCCGAGAGCATCGGCGTCGTGCTGAACATGATCCAGGCGAACATGCGGACGGAGGAGCTGCTCCAGCAGTCGCAGAAGCTGACGCAGGAGCTGCAGAGCCAGTCGCAGGAGCTCCAGTCGCAGCAGGAGGAGCTGAAGCGGTCGAACGCCGAGCTGGAGGCGCAGGCCAAGTCGCTGAAGGCCTCGGAGGAGCTGCTGAAGGAGCAGCAGGAGGAGCTCCAGCAGGTGAACGAGGAGCTCGAGGAGAAGGCCTCGCTGCTCGCCGAGCAGAACAAGAAGGTCGAGCTGAAGAACAGCGAGGTCGAGAAGGCGCGCATCGAGCTCGAGGAGAAGGCGCGGCAGCTCGCGCTGAGCTCGAAGTACAAGAGCGAGTTCCTGGCGAACATGTCGCACGAGCTGCGGACGCCGCTCAACTCGCTGCTCATCCTCGCGCGCCTCCTCTCCGACAACAAGGAGGGGAACCTCTCGCCGAAGCAGGTGGACTTCGCGCGGACGATCCTCGCGTCGGGGACGGACCTGCTCAACCTGATCAACGACGTCCTCGACCTTTCGAAGGTCGAGGCGGGGAAGATGGAGATCACCCCGACCGACGTCCCGCTGACGGAGATCGCCGGGTTCGTCGACCGGACGTTCCGCCCGGTGGCGGAGCAGAAGGGGCTCGACTTCGGCGTGGAGATCGCGCCCGAGGTCCCGCCGACGATCTTCACCGACGGCCAGCGCGTCGAGCAGGTGCTGAAGAACCTCCTCTCGAACGCCTTCAAGTTCACGGAGTCGGGGTCGGTGAAGCTGGCGATCTCGCTCGCCGACCGGCTGCGCGCGGCGGACCCGCTGAAGCAGTCGGAGCAGGTCATCGCCTTCGCCGTGAAGGACACGGGAATCGGGATCTCGCAGGACAAGCAGCAGCTGATCTTCGAGGCCTTCCAGCAGGCGGACGGGACGACGAGCCGGAAGTTCGGCGGCACGGGGCTCGGGCTCTCGATCAGCCGCGAGCTGGCGCGCCTGCTCGGCGGGGAGATCCGCGTGCACAGCGTGCCGGGGGAGGGGAGCGCGTTCACCCTCCTGCTGCCGATCCGCTACGTGCCGGCGGAGCCGATCGAGGACCTGATGTCGCGCCGTGCGCAGGGCGCCGCGGCGGTACGGGCCCGCACCGGGCGCGGCCGGGCGCCGGCGCGCGGCGCGGGGGCGGGGTCGGCGGCGGGGTCGGGAGCGGGGGCGGGGGCGACGGCCGCCGGCGGCGCCGCGCGGGCGGACGAGCCGCTGCGCGGCGCGGAGCGGCGCGAGGAGTCCGGCGAGGGGGCGCCGAAGGGGGGCGTCCGCGCGTCCGGGGAGGAGTACGAGGACGGGGAGGGGGGCGGCGCCGCCGTCCTCGACCGTCCGCGCGCCTTCGTCGCGAGCACGAGCGCGACGGGCCCGGCGCCGGGGGTCGAGGACGACCGGGGCGCGATCACCCCCGACGACCGCGTCGTGCTCGTCATCGAGAACGACCCGACGTTCGCCGGCGTGCTGCTCGAGATGGCGCACGAGAAGGGGTTCAAGGGCATCATCGCCCTCGACGGCGGGAGCGCGGTGACGCTCGCGCACGAGTTCCGGCCCGACGCGATCACGCTCGACATCGATCTCGGCGCGGGCGAGGACGGCTGGCAGGTGCTCGAGCGGCTGAAGCGCAGCGCGGAGACGCGGCACATTCCCGTGCACATCATCAGCGGCATCCACGACCGCCGGCACGGGCTGATGGCCGGCGCGCTCGCCTACCTCGAGAAGCCGGTCAGCAAGGAGGCGCTCGAGGATGCCTTCGGCCGCATCGCCGGCTTCATCGACCGCTCGGTGAAGAACCTCCTCATCGTCGAGGACGACGAGACGCAGCGCCTGGCGATGGAGGAGCTGATCGGGCACGAGGACGTGGACATCACGTCCGTGGCGACGGCGGACGACGCGCTGCGCGCGCTCGACGAGCGGCACTTCGACTGCATGGTGCTCGACCTCGGTCTCCAGGGGACGAGCGGCTTCGAGCTGCTCGAGAAGGTGAAGGCCGACCCCGAGCGGCACGACCTGCCGATCATCATCTACACGGGGAAGGAGCTGTCGGAGGAGGAGGAGACGCGCCTGCGGCGCTACGCCGAGACGATCATCCTCAAGGACGTGAAGTCGCCGGAGCGGCTGCTCGACGAGACCGCGCTCTTCCTGCACCGCGTCGAGGCGAAGCTCCCGGAGCAGAAGCGGCGCATGCTCGAGCAGCTGCACTCGGCCGACGAGGCGTTCAAGGGGAAGCGCGTGCTCGTCGTCGACGACGACGTGCGCAACATCTTCTCCCTGACGAGCGTCCTCGAGGACCACGGCATGACCGTCGCCTTCGCCGAGAACGGCCGCGACGCGCTCGAGAAGCTGCGCGAGCAGGACGACGTGGACATCGTCCTCATGGACATCATGATGCCGGAGATGGATGGCTACGAGACGACCAAGGCGATCCGCGAGATGCCGAAGTTCCGGCAGCTGCCGATCATCGCCCTGACGGCGAAGGCGATGAAGGGGGATCGCGAGAAGACGATCGCGGCGGGGGCCTCCGACTACATCACGAAGCCGGTGGACACCGAACAGCTCCTCTCGCTGATGCGCGTGTGGCTCTACCGGTGACCGTGCCGAAGGGGGTGCCCTACGATGCGCCGTCGGGGTACGACCCCGAGCTCGAGCGCATCGAGATCCGGCTGCTGCTGGAGGGGATCTTCCTGCGCTACGGCTTCGATTTCCGGTCGTACGCCTACTCCTCGATCCGCCGCCGGCTGTGGAAGCGGATCGAGGGGCTCGGGCTGTCGACGGTGAGCGAGCTGCAGCAGAAGGTGCTGCACGAGCCGGCCTCGATGGAGGAGCTGCTCCTCGACCTCTCCGTCAACGTGACGGCGATGTTCCGGGACCCGAGCTTCTACCGCGCCTTCCGCTCGGAGGTGGTGCCGCTGCTGCGGACGTATCCGTTCATCCGCATCTGGCACGCCGGCTGCTCGACGGGGGAGGAGGTCGTCTCGATGGCGATCCTCCTGAAGGAGGAGGGGCTGTACGACCGCGCGCGCATCTACGCGACCGACATCAACGAGGTCGTCCTCGCGAAGGCGCGCGCCGGGATCTTCCCGATCGACCGGATGCAGGAGTACACCGAGAACTACATCCGCGCGGGCGGGACGCGGTCCTTCTCGGAGTACTACACGGCGCGCTACGACGGCGCCCTCTTCGACGATGCGCTCTTCGAGCGCGTGGTGTTCTCGCAGCACAACCTGGTCACGGACCGCTCCTTCGCGGAGTGCCACGTGATCCTCTGCCGCAACGTCCTGATCTACTTCGACAAGGACCTGCAGAACCGGGTGCACGACCTGTTCTACGACAGTCTCGTGATGTTCGGCGTCCTCGGTCTCGGCAGCAAGGAGACGCTCCGCTTCTCCCGCTTCGAGGGGTGCTACGAGCAGCTCTCGCGGCAGGAGAAGCTGTACCGGAAGGTCAAATAGGTGAGCGCGGCGTGGCATATCGTGTGGTCGTCATCGGCACCTCGTGGGGCGGGCTCCACGCGCTGCGCTGCATCTGCGCGGCGCTGCCGCCGGCGTTCCCCGTGCCGGTACTCGCCGTGCAGCACCGCCACCGCGACTCCGACCGCCTCCTCGAGCAGCTGCTCCAGGACACGAGCGCGATCCCCGTGAGCGAGGCCGAGGACAAGGAGCCGATGCTCCCCGGGCACCTGTACATCGCGCCGCCGGACTACCACCTGCTCGTCGAGGACGGCTACTTCGAGCTCTCGACCGACGAGCCGGTGCGCTTCAGCCGGCCATCGATCGACGTCGCCTTCGCGTCGGCCGCCGCGTCGCTCGGCGCGGGGGTCGTCGGCGTCGTCCTCACCGGCGCGAACGCCGACGGGGCCGAGGGGCTGCGGCGCATCGTGCAGCGCGGCGGCCGCGCGATCGTGCAGGACCCGGCCGGCGCGGAGAGCGCGATCATGCCGGAGGCGGCGCGCCGCGCCGTCCCCGGGGCCGAGGTGCTTCCCCTCGAGCGCATCGGCCCGCGCCTCGTCGAGATCGTCACGAGCGAGAGCTCCGTCCAGCGCGCGCGCCGCGGGTGGGCGGAGCGCGCCGAGGCCGCCGAGCGGCCCGAGGAGCGCCCATGAGCGACGAGCGCGTGCGCCTGCTCCTGGTCGACGACCGCCCGGAGAACCTCCTCGCGCTCGAGGCGATCCTCGAGCCGCTGGGCCAGGAGATGGTGCGCGCCAACTCCGGCGAGGAGGCGCTGCGCGAGATCCTCGCCGGCGACTTCGCCGCGATCCTCCTCGACGTCCAGATGCCGGGGATGAACGGCTTCGAGACGGCGCGGCTGATCAAGTCGCGCGAGAAGACGCGGCACATCCCGATCCTCTTCCTCACGGCGATCAGCAAGGAGGAGCAGTACGTCTTCGAGGGATACTCCGTCGGCGCGGTGGACTACCTGTCCAAGCCGTTCCAGCCGGACATCCTCCGCTCGAAGGTCATGGTCTTCGTCGACCTGTACCGGAAGCAGCTCCAGCTCGCGCGGCAGGAGCAGCTGCTGCGCGAGCACGAGCGGCGCGAGCTCGAGCTGCGGCACCGCGGCGAGCTGTTCGAGCGGGAGGCGCGGCTCGGCGAGATCGTGGACTCGGCGATGGACGCGATCGTCTCCTTCGACGCGACGCGCCGCGTGACGCTGTTCAACGCCGCCGCGCAGCGGATGTTCGCGCGCGCCGCCGACGCCGTCATCGGCCGCGACATCGGGATCCTCTTCCCGGCGCGGATCCGCGACAGCGCCGTCGCCGCGCTCACGCGCCGCGGCGGCGGGCGGCCCGGCGAGCCGGGCGACGGGGGGCGGACGGCGGGGGACGACCACGAGGCCGAGGGGCGTCCGGTCGAGTCGTTCGTCGGCGTGCGCGCGGGCGGGGAGGAGTTCCCGATCGAGGCCTCGGTCTCGCGGCTCGACCTGCCGCACGGGCGCATCCACACGCTCATCGCGCGCGACGTCTCGGAGCGGCGGCGCGCCGAAGAGGCGCTGCGCGCGAAGACCGAGTCGCTCGCCGAGGCGACCCACGAGCTCACGCTCGCCAACGCGGAGCTGAGCCGCCGTCAGGCGGAGCTCGAACAGGCGATGAACGCGCGCAGCCGCTTCTACGCGTCGATGAGCCACGAGCTGCGCACGCCGATCAACGCCATCCTCGGCTACAACACCCTCCTCCTCGAGAACATCTACGGCCCGCTGAACGAGAAGCAGGCCGAGGGGCTCAAGCGCACCCAGCGCGCCGCGAAGCACCTCCTCGAGCTCGTCAACGACGTGCTCGACCTCTCGAAGATCGAGGCGAACAAGATCGAGCTGAAGCCGCAGCCCGTCTCCTTCCCGGGACTGATCGAGGACCTCTTCGTGACCGTGCGGCCGATGGCCGACGAGCGCGGCAGCGCGCTCTCGCTCCAGCACGATGGCGAGCCGGTCTCGGTGATCACCGACCCGCGCCGGGTGCGGCAGATCCTCCTCAACCTCCTCTCGAACGCGATCAAGTTCGGGGGCGGACAGCCGATCCGCGTCGTCTGCGCGCGGCAGGGCACCGGGGTCTGCATCGAGGTCGTGGACCGGGGTGTCGGGATCTCCCCGGAGGACCAGTCGAAGATCTTCGACGAGTTCGTCCAGCTCTCGCGCTCCCCGCAGCACGAGGGGACCGGGCTCGGCCTCCCGATCTCCCGCCGCCTCGCCGGGCTGCTCCACGGCTCGCTCGAGGTGGAGAGCACGCCCGGAGAGGGGAGCACCTTCCGCGTCATCATCCCGTCGCTCGAGGCGCGGGACGCCCGCCCCGAGCCGCGCGCCTCCGGACGGGTCGTCCCCCCGGACCGCGAGGTCGAGCACGCGGGCGCCCGTCCGACGCGCGACGCCGTCCCGGCGCCCGCCGCGCCCGCGGCGCCCGGCGCACCGGCGCCGCCGGCGATCGCGCCGCCGGCGGTGGCGCCGCAGGGACGGGGACGCGACGCCTCGAAGTGACAAGGAGGACGGCGCGTCCGGTGATCCCGCACACACTCGCGGGTTCGCCGGCCGCTCCCCTTCCGGTGCCGTGTGCGCGGCGTAGATTGGCTCGTGTCGTAGCCACGAGAGCGTCCGTGCGAGCTTTGTGCGTGGGTCGCCACCGATTCCTGAGCGACCACTACTGTCGGGTCTTCAACAACATGGGTCTGGTCGCATCCCCCGCCGTGGGCGTGGAGGGTGCGCTCGAGGCGGCTCGCCGCGACCCGCCCGACATCGTCCTCGGCGACTACGACCTGCTCGTCTCCGCCCCCCTCGAGTCATGGGAGCGCGACGCGCTGCTCTCCCGCGTCCCCGTCGTCGCGGTGAGCCTGACGAGGCGCCCGAGCGAGGTCTGCGTGCTCGACATGAACGGCATCGCCGGCTTCCTCTACCTGCCGACGCTCGATGCGCAGAGCGCGCTGCGGGCGCTCGGCGCGCTGCGCCCTCCCGTGAGCTCCGCCTACAGCATGAGCGGGCTCCCGATCCCCGCCGACGTCCCCGCGCGCTAGCCCACCGGTGACCGTCCAGCGATCGGACCGCGCCGGCCACCCCGGCGACGCGCCGCGCTTGACGGAGCGCGCCGCCGCGGAGCGCATCGCCCTCGACGCCGACACGGCCGAGCGGGAGCGACGTCACCACGAGATGCCGAACCCCGACGTCGGGCCGGCGGATCTCCCACGCGCCGCCCTCGAGGCGGGCGACGTCGAGCGCGCCGACCCGCCGGTCGACGCCGCGGCCGCGCTCCAGGCGATCGGCACCGGCGTGATCGTCGTCGCGGCCGGCGGCGCGATCCTCTACGCGAACGCCGCCGCCGAGCGGCTCGTCGGCAGGCGGGCCGCGGAGCTGCGCGGACGCCCGGTGCGGCAGGTCCTTCCCGCGATCGCCGGCGCGAGCGAGGCATCGCCCGCGCGGATGACGCTCGCCGACGGCCGGCCGCGCCGGTGGCGCGGCGAGGTGCGCGACGGGCGCGGCGCCCGCGTGCTCGATGTCCGCGTCTCGCGCGACCGCGGCGACACGCTCGTCTACGAGCTCACGGACGCGACCGCCGCCGCGCGCCTCGAGAGCGAGCACGAGCGGCTGCTGGACGGCGTCGGCGAGGCGCTCCTCGTCCTCGACGCCGACTGGCGCGTGACGTTCTGGAATGCGGCCGCCGCGCGCATGACGCGCGTGCCGCAGGAGAGCATCGTCGGGCTCCGGCTGTGGGAGCGGTTCCCCGGGATCGTCGGCGCGCCGCTGCGCCGGCTCGTGCGCGCGGTGCTCACCGAGCACCGCTCCGGCGAGCTGCGCGACTGGCGGTTCGCCGGCGACGCGGAGGGGGCGGGGCGCGGCACCTATGATGTCCGCGCGCACCCGATCGACGGGGGCGGCGCGCTCGTCCTCTTCGTCGAGGTGACGGACCGGCAGCGCGTGGAGCGCGAGCTCGAGGAGCAGAACGCGTGGCTGCGCGAGGTCGCGCGCCAGATGGCCGCGGTCTCCGACTCCGCGGAGATGCTCAGCGTCCTCTGCGCCTCGGCGCGCCGCCACTGCCGCGCCGACGGGGCCTGCGTGGCCCAGGTGTGCGAGACGCACAGCGAGCTGCTCGCGCAGGATGGCGGGTTCATGGGGCCGCCGGGGACGCGCTATCCCCTCCCCGGGTCGCTCACCGAGCAGGCGATCCGCCTGCGCGAGCCGGTCGCCGTCTCCGACTACGCGAGCGACTTCGCCGACCGCGCGGGGCGCATCGGCCTCGACGGCTACGGGCCGATGCTCGCCGTGCCGCTCGTCGCGCACGACCGCGTGCTCGGCGTCCTCACCGTCGCGCGCCGCCGCGGCTTCGCGCCGTTCACCGAGCTGGAGCGCCAGCGCGTCGGCGTCATCGCGAGCCACGCCGCGCTCGTCATCTGGAAGGCCCGCCTCCTCGAGGAGGCGCAGCAGGCGAACGAGGCGAAGGCCGCCTTCCTCGCGACGATGTCGCACGAGCTGCGTACGCCGCTCGCCGCGCTCACCGGCTACGGCGAGCTGCTCGAGGACGAGATCGTCGGCGCGCTGACGCGGGAGCAGCACGACGTCGTCGAGCGGATGCGCTCGGTGACCCACCACCTCGCGTCGATGATCGAGGAGGTGCTCACCTACTCGAGCCTCGAGGCGGGGCGCGAGCTCGTGCGCCCGGCCCCGGTGCGCGCGGACGAGGTCCTCCTCGCCGCGATCGCCGCCGTCGCCCCGCTGGCGAGCGCGAAGGCGCTCGAGATCGACGTGGAGCTCCCCGAGGAGGAGATCGCGCTGCGGGCCGATCCCGACAAGCTGCGCCAGATCCTCGTGAACCTCGTCGGCAACGCCGTGAAGTTCACCGATCTCGGGCGCGTCCGGGTGCGCGCGGGGCGCCGCGACTGCGACGTCGAGTTCGCCGTGAGCGACACCGGGATCGGGATCGCGCCGGCAGAGGTGACGCGGCTCTTCCAGCCGTTCGGCCAGCTCGACACCGGGCTCACGCGGCGGCACGGCGGCACGGGGCTCGGCCTCTACATCTCCCGCCGTCTCGCTCGGCTCATGGGGGGCGACATCGCGGTGGAGTCGGTGCCGGGAGAGGGATCGACGTTCACGCTGAGGCTTCCGGTGGGAGGCTGACGGGGGGGCGACCAGTTCCAGCAGGTCCCTCCCCGCCGATTTAGATTTCGGTCATGAGTTCTCCCATCACCAGCGTCTTCAACGACGGCTACATCGCCGAGCAGTACGAGGCGTTCCGCCGCGATCCGGCGTCGGTGGACGAGTCCTTCCGCCAGCTCTTCCGGCTCGCCGAGTCGCTCGCCGGCACCGCCGGCGGGGCCGGCGCGGGTCCCGCCGATGCCTCGCTCCTGCGCGCCGTCGCCGGCGCCGCGGGGCTCGTGGACGCGATCCGCCTCTACGGCCACCTCGCCGTGCAGCTCGATCCGCTCGGCACCCCGCCCGTCGGCGCCGCGGAGCTGCACCCCGAGTTCCACGGGATCACCGAGGCCGACCTCGCGCGCGTGCCCGCCGCGGCGCTCGGCTTCGACGATGGCGGGAGCGCCGCCGACGCCGTCGCGCGGCTGCGGCAGCTCTACAGCTCGAACATGGGCTTCGAGTTCGAGCACATCGAGGAAGAGGCGGAGCGCGAGTGGTTCCGCCGGATGATCGAGGGGGGCGAGGCCTTCCCGCGATTCTCCCCCGAGGAGAAGAAGGCGCTGCTGCGCCGGCTCACCGAGGTCGACGGCCTCGAGCGCTTCCTCGGCCGCGCCTTCGTCGGCGTGAAGCGCTTCTCGATCGAGGGGACGGACGCGCTCGTTCCGATGCTCGATGCCGCCATCGAGGGCGCCGGGCGCGCCGGCGCGCGCGAGGTGGTGATGGGGATGGCGCACCGCGGCCGGCTCAACGTGCTCACGCACGTGGTCGGCAAGCCGTTCGCCGTGCTCTTCGGCGAGTTCGAGGGGAAGCACATCACGACCGCCGCCGACACCGGCGACGTGAAGTACCACATGGGGTACGCCTGCGAGCGCGAGCTGGGCGACGGACGCGCGGTGAAGCTGCGCCTCCTCCCGAACCCGAGCCACCTCGAGTTCGTCAACCCGGTGATCAACGGCGTCGCGCGCGCGCTCCAGCGCACGGAGGGCGGCGGCGCGACGGCGTTCGACGAGCGCACCGTCCTCACGATCGCGATCCACGGCGACGCCGCCTTCATCGGCGAGGGCGTCGTCGCGGAGACGTTCAACATGTCGCGCCTGCGCGGCTACCGCGTCGGCGGCACGCTCCACATCATCGCCAACAACCAGGTCGGCTTCACGACCGACCCGATCGACGCGCGCTCGACCTACTACGCGAGCGACCTCGCGAAGGGGTTCGAGATCCCGGTCGTCCACGTCAACGGCGACGATCCGGAGGCGTGCATCGCCGCGGTGCGGCTCGGCATCGCCTACCGCGAGAAGTTCGGCAAGGACTTCGTCATCGACCTCGTCGGCTACCGGCGCCACGGCCACAACGAGACGGACGAGCCGGTGTGGACGCAGCCGACCCTCTACGCGCGCATCAAGCAGCACCCGGCGCCGCGCGAGGTGTGGGGGCGGCGGCTCGTCGAGCAGGGCGTCGTCACCGCCGAGGAGGTGCAGGCGATCGACCGCGAGATCGTCGCGCGCCTCTCGGGGATTCTCGACGAGGTGAAGGGCGGCGTCGTCCCGGCGAAGCACGGCACCGAGACGCGCGAGGGGGAGGCGGCGCCGCCGCCGCTCCAGATCGACACGAGGGTCGAGGCGGCGACGATCACGGCGCTCAACGAGCGCCTGCTCACCGTCCCGCCGGACTTCCGCCCGAACCAGCGCCTGATGAAGCAGCTCGAGCGCCGCCGGCAGAACCTCGAGCGCGCGATCGACTGGGGACATGCCGAGGCGCTCGCCTTCGGGACGCTCGTGCTCGAGGGGCACTCCGTGCGCATCTCCGGGCAGGACGTCGAGCGCGGCACCTTCTCGCACCGGCAGGACGTGCTGCACGACATGGAGAGCGGGGCGACCCACATCCCGCTCCAGCACCTCGGGGAGCTCGCGCGCGAGGTCGGCGGCTCGAAGCCGACCGGTCGGTTCGAGATCTACAACAGCCCGCTCTCCGAGACGGCGGTGATGGGCTTCGAGTACGGCTACAGCGTCGCGGCGCCGGACGCGCTGACGGTGTGGGAGGCGCAGTTCGGCGACTTCGCCAACGTCGCCGCGCCGATCATCGACCAGTTCCTCGCCGCCGACCGCGCGAAGTGGGGGCAGGACTCCGGGCTCACGCTGCTCCTCCCGCACGGCTACGAGGGGCAGGGGCCGGAGCACTCGAGCGCTCGTCTCGAGCGCTTCCTCCAGCTGTCGGCCGAGGGCAACATGGTCGTCGCCTATCCGTCGTCGCCGGCGCAGTACTTCCACATCCTGCGCCGCCAGGCGAAGCGCCGCACGCGACGGCCGCTCGTGCTGATGCAGCCGAAGAGCCTCCTCCGCCTCCCCGAGGCGTCATCGTCGCTCCAGGAGCTGGCGACGGGGCAGTTCCGCCCGGTGATCGACGATCCGGCCGCATCGCAGCGGCGGGAGCAGGTGCGACGCCTCGTCTTCTGCACGGGGAAGCTCTACTACGATCTCGCCGCCGGCCGCGCGAAGGCGGCGGAGAACGGCGGGAACGGGGACGGCGCATCGGTCGCGCTCGTGCGCATCGAAGAGCTCTATCCGTATCCGCACGACGAGGTCGCGCGGATCGTGGATCTCTACCCGGCGCTGGAGGAGGTCGTCTGGGCGCAGGAGGAGCCGAAGAACATGGGGGCGTGGACGTATCTCGCGCCGCGGCTCCGCGCCTCGACGGGGACGCGCCTGACGGTGCGCTACATCGGCCGCCCGGAGCGCGCGAGCCCCGCCGAGGGGTACGCGGCCGAGCACACACGGGAGCAGTCGCGGATCGTCGGCGAGTCGCTCGCCGCGCCGCAGCCGGCGCGGCGCGGAGGGAGCGCCGCGGCGCGCTCGTGAGCGCGCGCGGGGCGGCAGCCGCGCGCGGACCCGCCGCAGTCGCCGCGCGCCTTCTCGCCGCCGCCCTCGTCGCGCTCGCGACCGCCGCGCCGCGCTCCCTGCCCTCGCAGGAGCGCGGCGCGGCGGCGCTGCGCGAGGCCGTCGACGGGCTCGGCGTCACCGCGCGCGTGCTGATGATCGGCGCGCACCCCGACGACGAGGACACCCAGCTCCTCACCTGGCTCGCGCGCGGCCGGCACGTCGAGACGGCCTACCTCTCGCTCACGCGCGGCGACGGCGGGCAGAACCTCATCGGCAACGAGCTCGGCGAGGCGCTCGGCGCCATCCGCACCGAGGAGCTCCTCGCCGCGCGCCGACTCGACGGCGGTCACCAGTACTTCACGCGCGCCTACGACTTCGGCTTCTCGAAGAGCGCCGAGGAGACGCTGCGGCACTGGCCGAAGGACTCCCTCCTCGCCGACGTCGTGACCGTCGTGCGCGCCTTCCGGCCGCACGTCATCGTCGCCGTCTTCTCCGGGACGCCGCGCGACGGGCACGGGCACCATCAGGTGTCGGGGATCCTCGCGCGCGAGGCGTACGAGCTCGCCGGCGACACGGCGCGGCTCCCGCGCGCGCGCACGGCGTGGCTGGGGGCCTGGACGCCGCTCAAGTTCTACCGCGCCCAGCGCGGGCGTCCGGCCGACGCGACGCTGCGCTTCAACGTGGGCGAGTACGACCCGATGCTCGGGCGCTCGTACTACGAGATCGCCGCCGAGAGCCGCTCGCAGCACCGGAGCCAGGGCTTCGGCGTGCTCGAGCGGAAGGGCGTGCAGCTGAACCACGTCCGCCGCGAGGCCGCGCGCGTCGGCCCCGGCGAGGCGGCCGCCGAGCGCTCGCTGTTCGACGGGCTCGACACGACGTGGGTGCGCCCGACGGCGGCGGCGCGCGGGACGCGCGGCGCCGCGTTCGTCGACTCGCTCTCCGGCGCGATCGCGGCGGCGCGCACGTCGCTGGACGTGCGTGCGCCCGGGCGCGTCGTCCCGGCGCTGGCGAAGGTCGCCGGCCTCGTCGCGCGCGCCTGCGCCGCGCTCCCGCGGCAGGCGTGCGCCGACGAGCACGCCGAGGGCGCGGGGCCGCGCACGGAGGCGATGGCCGACCTCGGCCGCTCGCTCGGCGACCTGCGGCGGCGCGTCGATCGCGCCCTCGTCCTCGCCACCGGGATCGCCGTCGAGGCGGAGGTGCCGCGAGAGGTGATCGCCGGCACCGGACGCGTGACGTCGGCGAACGGCGAGAGCGCCGATTCCGGCCTCGTCGCGCTGACGATCTACAACCGCGGCGGCCTCCCCGTCGACGTCGGTCTCGTGACCGTCGACGGCGCGGACGTCCTCGCGGGGACCGTCGAGCTGCGTCCGGGAGCGTGGACGTCCATCGCTCCCGACAGCGCGCTGCGCCGCCGCCTGCGTCTCGAGGCCGTCTCGCGCACGGAGCCGTGGTGGCTCGAGGCGCCGCGCCGCGGCGACATGTTCTCCGTCCCGCTCTGGCGCGCCGCGCTCACGGGCGACCGCCTCCTCTCGGGCGAGTCCCCGGCGACGCGGAACGGCGTCGTCTACCTGCGCATCGCCGAGGACGAGCGCGCCGCGCCGGCCGAGGCGGTCGTCGCGCTGCGCGCCGCGGGCGAGATGTTCCTCGCGCGCGTTCCCGTCGTGCGCCGCGAGGCGGACCCGGTGCTCGGCGACGTCAGCCGGCAGCTCGCCGTCGCCCCGCCGATCTCGGTGACGCTCGACCGCGCGGTCGAGTACGCGCGCGCCGGGCACCCGCTCGAGCGCGACGTCACGGTGCGCCTCCGGAGCGCGATCCCCGCGGAGCAGCGCGCGACGGTGCGACTTCGCCTCCCGGCCGGGCTCTCCGCTGACACGGCGGCGCGCGAGGTCGTGCTGCCCGCGACCGGTGCGCGTGCCGTCACCTTCCGCGTGCGCGGCACGGTCCCCGCCGGCACGCACGAGATCCGGGCGGTCGTCGAGAGCGGCGGCCGAAACGCGGACGCCGGCTACGAGGCCGTCGAGTATCCGCACATTCGAACACAGCGCCTCTACCGCGAGGCGCTGACGACGCTCCGGGCGGTGGACGTCGTCGTCCCGCGGACGCTCGTCGTCGGCTACATCCCCGGCGTCGGCGACAACGGCGCCCCCGCGCTCGCCCAGCTCGGCATCCCCGTCGCGATTCTCGACCCGTCGCGGCTCGGCGTCGAGGACCTCGCGCGCTTCTCCACGATCGTCGTGGGGCCGCGCGCCTACGAGGCGCACGACGGGCTCGTCGAGCACAACGATCGCCTGCACGATTTCGTGCGCAACGGCGGCACGCTCGTCGTGCAGTACCAGCAGTACGAGATCCTGCGCCCCGGGCTCCTGCCGTATCCGTTCCGGCTCGGCCGTCCCGCGGCGCGCGTCACGGAGGAGGATGCGCCGGTGCGCATCCTGAGCCCCGACGCGCCGGTGCTCGCCGCGCCGAACCGCATCGGCAGCGCCGACTTCGCCGGGTGGGTGCAGGAGCGCGCCCTGTACATGCCGACGGAGATCGACGCGCGCTACGCGCGCGTGCTCGCCATGGCCGACCCGGGGATGGAGCCGAGCGAGGGCGCGCTGCTCGTGGCCCCGCTCGGCGAGGGGACGTACGTCTACACGACGCTCTCGCTCTTCCGCCAGCTTCCCGCCGGCGTCCCGGGCGCCGCGCGGATCGCGGTGAACCTGCTCAGCCTGGGAACGGGGCGGGTCGTCCCGTGATTCCTCGCTTCATGCCCCGACTCCGGTTCCCGCTGTCCGCGCTCGCCGTCCTCCTCGCCGCGTGCGGCGGTGATGGGCGCGCCGTCGTCACCGTGTTCTCGCCGCACGGGAGCGACCTCCTCGAGGCGGTCGAGCGCGACTTCGAGGCGGCGAACCCGGATGTGGACGTGCAGTGGGTGGACCTCGGGTCGCAGGACGTGCTCGACCGCATGCGCTCCGAGCGCGCGAACCCCAGCGCCGACGTCTGGTTCGGCGCACCCGCGGAGATCTTCGAGCGCGCCGCCGCGGAAGGGCTCCTCGAGCGCTACGTCCCGTCGTGGGCCGGCGCCGTCGAGGCCGACGCGGTCGGCACCGACTCGCTCTGGTTCGGGACGTACCTCACCCCCGAGGTGATCGCCTACAACTCGCGGATGGTGAGCGCGGCCGAGGCGCCGAAGGACTGGGCGGACGTCGTCGACCCGAAGTGGCGCGGGCAGCTCCTCATCCGCGATCCGATCGCGTCGGGGACGATGCGCGCGATCTTCGGCGCGCAGATCGCGCGCTCGATCGCCGAGACGGGCTCGCCCGAGCGCGGCTACGAGTGGCTGCGGCAGCTCGACGCGAACACCAAGGAGTACGTCCTCAATCCGTCGCTGCTCTATCTCAAGCTCGGACGGCAGGAGGGCGCGATCACGCTCTGGGACATGCCCGACATCGCGACGCTCGAGCAGCGCGAGAACGTGAAGGACATCGCGTGGGTCGTCCCGACGAGCGGGACGCCGGTCGTCGTGGACGGGATCGCACTCGTGAAGGGCGCCGACGCGCTCGAGGCGGCGAAGCGCTACTACGAGTTCGTGACGAGCGAGGCGGAGCTGGTGAAGGCCGCGCGCGAGTGGGCGCGCATCCCGGCGCGCACCGACATCCCGGCGGACTCGCTCCCGGCGTGGATCCGCGAGGCGAAGTCGGAGATCCGCGCGATGCCGCTCGACCGCGAGCTGCTCGCCGAGAAGCTCGACGAGTGGATGCGCTACTGGGACTCGAACATCCGGAATCAGAGCCGCCGCGGCTCCTGATGCACGTGCCCCGAGACGCGCACGACGGCGCGCCCCGCCGGACCGATCGCCGCGGGCGGCGCGCCTCGTGACCGCCGGCGCGCTCACGCTCGAGGGTCTCTCGCGCCGCTTCGGGAGCCACCCCGCGGTCGAGGACCTCTCGCTCTCCCTCGCCGCCGGCGAGCTGCTCGCGCTCGTCGGCGCGTCGGGGTCGGGGAAGACGACGACGCTGCGCATGGTCGCCGGCTACGAGACGCCCGATGCCGGCCGCATCCTCCTCGCCGGCGCCGACGGCACGACGCGAGACATCACGCGCGTGCCGCCGCAGGGGCGCGACTTCGGGATGGTCTTCCAGCACTACGCGCTCTTCCCGCACATGAGCGTCGGCGACAACGTCGCCTTCGGGCTCGAGGCGCGCGGCGTGCCGAAGCGGGTGCGCCGCGAGCGCGCCGCCGCCGCGCTCGCCGCGGTCGGGCTCGCGGGGGCGACGGAGCGGCCGGTGCAGTCGCTCTCCGGCGGGGAGCAGCAGCGCGTCGCCCTCGCGCGCGCCCTCGTCATCGAGCCGACGGTGCTCCTCCTCGACGAGCCGCTGTCGAACCTCGACCCGACGCTCCGCCGCACGATGCGCGACGAGCTGCGCGCGACGCTCCGCCGGCTCGGCGTGACCGCGCTCTTCGTGACGCACGACCAGGAGGACGCCTTCGCCGTCGCCGACCGCGTCGCCGTCATTCGCCGCGGGCGGCTCCTCCAGGTCGGGACGCCGGAGATGCTGTACGACCTCCCCGCCTCGCGCGAGGTCGCGGAGTTCGTCGGACGGGCGACGCTCCTTCCGGCGGCCGTCGAGGACGGCACGGCGCGACTCCGCGTCGGCGGGCGCGAGGTGCGCGTCGCCGCCGCGCGCGCCGAGGGGGTGCCGGCCGGCGGGGAGATGCTCGCCGTCGTGCGCCCCGACGCGCTCGCCTTCGCGCCGGACGGCGCGGCGGACGGCTGGCCGGCGATCGTCACGGTGCGCCGCTTCGCCGGCGCGGTCGTCGCCTACCACCTGCGCACCGACGACGGCACCGAGATGGAGCTGACGAGCGCGGAGCGCGGCGCGCGCGAAGGCGACCGGGTGACGGTCCGCATCGCCCGCGCCCCCGTCGCCGTGGTGCCGCGGTGAGCGGCCGGGCCGAGCGCACACGCCCGCCTGCGGCGGGCACCCGGCCAACTGCCGAGCGCACCCGCCCGCCTGCGGCGGGCACCCGGCCGAGCGCCGAGGCCCGCCGTCCTCGTCGTGACCTCTCCACCTGGTGGCTCGCCCTCCCCGTCCTCGCCATCCTCGTCTGGACGGTGCTCCTCCCGAACGTCTCCGTCGTCGCCGGGAGCATTGGCCACTGGGGAGAGTTCTGGGCGAGCCCGGCGGACCGCGAGGCGCTGCGCACGACGCTCGTCATCTCCGCGTGGTCGGTCGTCGCCGCCTTCCTCGTCGGGCTGCCGCTCGCGCTCCTCCTCTCGCGCCGCGAGTTCCCGGGGCGGCGGCTCCTCGGCGCGGTGGCGACGCTCCCCGTGGCGCTCCCGCCGCTCGTTGGCGTCGTCGCCTTCCTCTTCCTCTACGGGGAGAGCGGCGTCGTCACACGGATCGTGCAGCGCCTGCTCGGGCTCGAGCGGCCGCCGTGGGCGTTCCAGGGAACGTGGGCGATCGTCTTCGTCCACGCGTACACGATGTACGTGTACGTCTTCCTCTTCGTCTCGGCCGGCCTCGAGCGCATCGACGTCTCGCTCGACGAGGCGGCGAGCGGCCTCGGCGCCTCGTACGCGATGCGTCTGCGGCGGGTGACGCTGCCGCTGCTGACTCCCGCGATCCTCGGCTCGCTCCTCCTCGTCTTCATGAGCGCGCTCGGCTCGTTCTCGGCGCCGTACGTGTTCGGTGGCGGAGTGCGGGTGCTCTCGACACAGATTCTCGCATCGAAGCTGAACGGCGCGATGGGGCTTGCCTACGCGGAGACGACGGTGCTCGCGCTGAGCGCGATCGCGGCGCTCGCGCTGATGCGGTGGCTCGAGCGCGGCCGGCGCTACGCGGGGGCGGGGAAGGGCGCGGCGCGCGCGCCGATCGCCTCGCCGGGCGCGAGGGCGGGAACGACTGCCTTCGCCGCCCTCGTCGTGCTCGTCCTCGTCCTGCCGCACCTCATGCTCGGCGTCATCGCCTTTTCGCGCGATGGCTCGTGGACGACGGAGCTGCTGCCGACGGACTACACGATCGAGAACTTCCGGCGCATGACGACCGAGGCGCGGCTCCTCGTCCCGATCCGCAACTCGGTGACGATGGCGGCGATCGCCACCGCGGCGAACGTCGTCGTCTGTTTCCTCGCGGCGTACCTCGTCGTGCTGCGCAACTTCCGCGGGCGGCGCGTGCTCCAGCTCCTCCTCGCCCTTCCGTGGGCGATCCCGGCGACGGCGATCGCGATCGGGCTCGCCTCGACGTTCGACCGGAACGCTCCGCTCGAGGGCCGGATTCTTCTCGTGGGGACGTTCTGGATCCTTCCGCTCGCCTACTTCGTGCGGGGGATCCCGCTCGTCGCGACGGCGGTGGAGGGGTCGCTGCGGCAGATGGATCCGTCGCTCGAGGACGCCGCGCGCGGACTCGGCGGCTCGTGGTGGCTGACGATGCGGCGCGTGATCCTCCCGGCGGCGCGCCCGGGGCTCGTCGCCGGCGCGATGCTCGCCGCGGTCACGGCGACGGGGGAGTTCGTGGCGAGCGTCGTGCTCTACACGCACGCGAACCGCCCGATCTCGATGGAGATCCTCGCGCAGCTGCGGAACCTCTCGTTCGGAACCGCCGCGGCGTACAGCGTGTCGCTGGTTGTGCTCGTGCTCGGCATCACGATTGGCGCGCGGTGGCTGGAGGGGAGGCTCGTGCGGGCCGAGCGAGGCGTCGCGATCTAGCGGGTCGAGTCGGAGGAGACGCGGCGCCGCGATCCAGGACCACGGACAAGCGGGGGGCCATGCGGACCGACAGCGCGAACCGGCAGACACGACGCCCTCGCGTCGTCATACTCGGCGGCGGATTCGCCGGGCTCAGCGCGGCGAAGGCGCTCGGGCGGGCCGAGGTGGACGTCACGCTCGTGGACCGCACCAACCACCACGTCTTCCAGCCGCTGCTCTACCAGGTGGCCACCGCGTCGCTCGCGCCGAGCGACATCGCGGTGCCGATCCGGTGGGTGCTCCGTGCGCGGCGAAACGTGACCGTGCTCATGGAGGAGGCGGAGGCGGTCGATCCGGCGCGCCGCGTCGTCGTCTGCGCGACGCCGGAGGGACGGCGCGAGCTGCCGTACGACTATCTCATCGTGGCGACGGGCGCGCGGCACTCGTACTTCGGGCACGAGGAGTGGGAGGCGGCGGCGCCCGGGCTGAAGAGCATCGAGGACGCGCTCGAGATCCGCAACCGGTTCCTCGAGGCGTTCGAGCGCGCCGAGCGCACCGACGACCCCGCGCGCCGCCGCGCCGAGCAGACGATCGTCGTCGTCGGCGGGGGGCCAACCGGGGTCGAGCTCGCCGGGATCATTCCCGGCATCGCGACGCAGGCGCTGCGCGGCGACTTCCGGCGGATCGACACGCGCGACACGCGCGTCGTCCTCGTCGAGGGGGGACCGCGTCTCCTCCCCGCCTTCCCGGAGCCGCTCGCCGAGCGCGCGCGGCGCGACCTCGAGGAGCTCGGCGTGGACGTGCGGCTCGGCTCCATCGTGACGTCGGTCGAGCCCGGCGCGGTGCAGATCGGGGAGGAGCGGATCGAGGCGGGGACGATCCTCTGGGCCGCCGGGAACGCCGCGTCGCCGCTGGCCCGCTCGCTCGGCGCGCCGCTCGACCGGGCGGGCCGCGTCCTCGTCCGGCCCGACCTCTCGCTCCCCGGGCACCCCGAAGTCTTCGTCGTCGGCGACGTCGCCGCCGTGCCGCAGCCGGATGGCGCGCTCGTTCCCGGCGTCGCCCCGGCGGCGAACCAGGAGGGACGGCACGCCGCACGGAACATCGAGCGGCTGCTGCGTGGCGAGGCGACGACGCCGTTCCGCTACGTCGACAAGGGGAACCTCGCGACGATCGGCCGCCACCGCGCGATCGCCGACTTCGGGCGGCTCCGTCTGACGGGCCCGGTCGCCTGGTGGTTCTGGCTCTTCGTGCACATCCTCTATCTCGTCGGCTTCCGCAACCGCGTCACCGTCCTGATCCAGTGGGCGTACGCCTACTTCACCTACCAGCGCGGATCGCGACTCATCACGCGCCCGGAGCACCGGGTGGCGGAGAGGGCGGACGCGGCGGAGGAGTCGGCGACAGCGACGCGCTGGTAGAGCGGCGGGGGGGGATCGGGGGTCGGGGGTGGGGCGTGGAACTCGGAATGGCGGTGCAGTCCGCCTCCCATTCTGAATGCCTCGCCCCACCCCCCACCCCCCACCCCCCAGCCCCCGTTTCATTGACGCCCCTCCCACCTCGCCCTATGTTGGCCCGACACGCCTGGCGAGGCGGGTGACGATCGGGCACGCGATGCCGACGCGCCCGCCGCCGGCCCTCGACGGACGCGCATGACGTTACGAGACGCGATCCCGAACGCACCGGCAGCCGCGTCGCCCCCCGGAGACACCCGGGAGGCGTCGCTGTCTCAGCTGGCGCGGCTCGAGGCGCTCTTCGAGGCGGTGCCGCTCGCGGCGGCGGTGTTCGACGAGGAGCTGCGCCTCGTGCGGGCCAACCGGCGCTACTCCGAGCTCACCCAGCTCGCCGAGCGCGTCGCGATCGGACGCTCCGTCTACGACGCCTTCCCGAACGCGCTCGCCGACCTCACCGAGCAGATCGACCTCGCGCTGCGCGGCGACGGCGCGGCGGGGATCCGCGTCCCCTTTCATCTGACGGGGGGACAGCGGATCGTCGAGGTCACCTTCACCGCGATGCCGACGGGGTTCGGCGCCACGGGACTGCTCTTCCTCGGCGCCGACGTCAGCGAGCGCGAGGAGCTGCGCGAGAAGCTCGGCCGCAGCGTCGCCCAGCTCGAGTCGGTGTTCGACGTCATCCCCGACTCGGTGCGCGTCTTCGACGCGGAGGGGCGCATCACCCGCACCAACTCCCAGGCGCACCGCGACCACCCGGCCGCGCCGCAGACGCTGCGCGAGCTCTGGCAGGCCGACCGCCCGCGCACGCTCGACGGCACCGCGCTCTTCATGCACGAGCACCCGACGGCGCGTGCGCTGCGCGGAGAGACGGT
>DASUSM010000083.1:0-4453 GCA_036375115.1 Gemmatimonadaceae bacterium
CCTGCTCGTCGGCTCGCAGCTCGTGCGCTTCCGCCGGCTCGGCTACCCCGGGCCGCGTCCACCCGAGGCGGACCAGACGCGCCGCATGGGATCGTTCACCCCGTCGGCCGACGTCGCGGTGCTCCAGCAGCTCCGCGCCGACGGGAGCACGCGCGATCTCTTCCATCTCTCGCCGGGCCGCGCGGTGCTCATCGGCCGCGCCGAGGGCGACTGGGTGTTCCCCTACGACCGGACGATGAGCGCGCGGCACGCCGAGGTGCGGAGCGAGGATTCGGAGTTCGTCGTCCTCGACTGCGGCAGCCGCAACGGCGTCGGCCTCGCCGTGCGCGGCGACCGCGAGCTGCGCGTCGGGCAGCGGGTCCTCGTCGGCGACCACACGCTGCGCGTGGACAGCCTGTGACCGGGATGAAGCTCTGCCCGCAGTGCGGGACGGAGTACGACGACGAGCAGCGCTTCTGCCCGCGCGACGGATCGACGCTGCGGCGCCGCGACGCCGCCGCGGACCTCGTCGGCCAGATCGTCGCCGACCGGTACCACGTGATCCGCAAGCTCGGCGAGGGCGGGATGGGGCAGGTCTATCTCGCCGAGCACGTGAAGATGGGGCGCCGGAGCGCGCTCAAGGTCATGCACCCCGCGATGGGCGCCGACGCCGACGCCATCTCGCGCTTCAACCGCGAGGCGACGAACGCGAGCCGCATCACCCACCCGAACGTCTGCGCGATCTACGACTTCGGCGAGACGCCGGAGGGGATGATCTGGCTCGCGATGGAGTACGTCGATGGCGAGCCGCTGACGGCGCTCGTCGAGCGGAGGGGCGCCCTCCCCGCGCCCCGCGCCGCGGAGATCGCGCGCCAGGCCGCCGAGGCGCTCGACGCGGCGCACGAGCTCGGGATCGTCCACCGCGACCTGAAGCCGGACAACATCATGGTGGCCCGCGGCCGCGATGGCGCGGACGTCGTGAAGGTCGTGGACTTCGGCATCGCGAAGGCGGGGAACGCCGAGTCGCAGAAGGTGACGAAGACGGGGCTCATCGTCGGCACCCCCGAGTACATGAGCCCCGAGCAGCTCGCAGGCGATCCGGTGGACGCGCGGAGCGACATCTACGCGCTCGGGCTCGTCGCCTTCAACATGCTCACGGGGGCGCTCCCCTTCCCGAGCGAGACGGTGCAGGAGGCGATGATCATGCGTCTCACCGAGCGCCCGCGGACGCTCGCCGAGACGCGCGCGGCGACGCGCTGGCCGCCGGCGCTCCAGACGGCGCTCGACCACGCGCTCGCGCGCGAGGCGACCGCGCGTCCGGCGACGGCGACGGCCTTCGCGCGCGAGCTCGTCGCCGCAGCGAGCGCGATGCCGGAGTCCGCGCTCGCCGATGTCGGGACGCAGGTCCTCGCGTCGCCGGGCGCCGTTCCGGCGACGCGCGTCGCCGATGCCTCGCTGCCGCGCGTCGCGAGCGCCACGGCGCCGGCCGCGCCGGGCAGTCGCTCGCGGCGGCGCGGCGCGCTCGTCGCCGTGGCGCTCGTGTCGCTCCTCGGCGCCGGCGGCGCCGCGGTCGTCCTGCGCGGGGACGGCGGAGAGGCGGGGGACGCCGCGGTCGGGGCCGCGCCGACGCTCGCGCTGTCGGGCGTCGCGGACTCGATCCGCGTCGCGTCGCCCGCCGGAGACTCCGGCGCAGCCTCCGCGACCCCCGCCGCCACCGCGGACTCCGCCGCGGCGCGCTCTCTCGGGCGGGACCGTCGATCGTCCTTCTCCTCCCCGGCCGCGGTCCCGCCCGACACCGGAAGTGCTGCGCCGGCGCCACAGGACGAGCCCGCGTCGCCTCCGTCGCGCGACGTGCGCGCCGAGCTCCGGCGCATGAAGCGCGTCGTGGACGACGCGATGGAGGGGAACCCGACCGAGCCGGCGACGCGGGCCGCCCTCCGCGAGGTGTTCCGGGAGAGCGAGCCCCTCCTGCCGCGGAGCGCCTCGGACACCGATATTGACAGGGTCGACGCCGCCTACGTCAGGGCGGCGGCGCACGGCCTGCTCGCCGGGTCGAGCTCCGAGACGTGCGCGATGCTCGAGCGGATTCGCGGCCGCGAGGGGAACCTCGTCCGTGCCTCCGAGATCGCGAAACTGCACGCCGCGTTCTGTTCGTAGTGATCGGACCTCGACTCCTCTCGTGACACACCCCTCCGCTCCCTCCGCCCCGCCCCACCCCGTGCCGAGCCAGCGAGTCACCGTGCACGTCTTCGGCCGCACCGATGTGGGGCGGACGCGCGAGCACAACGAGGACGCCTTCGTCGTCGCCGACCTGACGACGGACAACGCGACGCTCCAGCCCGAGGTCCGCACGCACGTCTCCGGCGAGCGGGGGACGCTCTTCATGGTCGCGGACGGGATGGGCGGCGCCGCGGCCGGCGAGATCGCGAGCGCGATGGCGGTGGACATCGTCCTCGAGGAGCTGCGCGCGCGCTGGCGCGCCGCACCGGACACGGACCCGTCCACCTTCGCGAGCGCCCTGCGCGCCGCGACCGACGCGGCGAACACGCGGATCCACGAGTTCGCCCAGGCGCACCCCGAGCACCGCGGGATGGGCACGACCGCGACGATCGCCGGACTCCTCGGCGACACGCTCTACCTCGCCCAGGTCGGCGACAGCCGCGCCTACCTCATCCGCGACGGCGTCACGCGCCAGATCACGAAGGACCAGTCGCTGATGCAGAAGCTCGTCGAGGCGGGGGAGATCACCCCGGAGGAGGCGGAGCGCAGCGACCGGCGGAACATCATCCTCCAGGCGCTCGGCCCCGAGGCGCGCATCCGCATCGACCTCACGCACCAGCCGGTGCGGCGCGGCGACACGCTCGTCCTCTGCAGCGACGGGCTCTCCGGGATGGTGCGCCCCGAGGAGATCGCCGAGGTCGTGCGCGAGGAGCGGGATCTCGTCGCCGTCTGCAAGCGGCTCATCGACCTCGCGAACTCGAACGGTGGCCCGGACAACATCACCGTCGTCGCCGCGCGCTTCGAGGGCGACTCGCTCGGCGTCGCCGGCACGAGCGACGAGATCGGCCACCGCGCCTACCTGCTCCCCGGCGACGACGAGACGCCGACGATTCCGATGGAGCGCTATCAGCACCCCATCTCGTCGGGCTCGATGCCGGTCGCCCGCCGCCCCTCGGATCCGCCGGTGGCCGTCGCGCCGCGGCGCGCCTTCCCCGGCTGGCTCGTGCCGGTGCTCGTCGTCCTCGCCGCGGCCGCCGTCTACGTCCTCGTGCGCGGGCTGCCCACGCCCGCCGCCGGCGAGCCGGCGGCCGACAGCACGCGCGCCGCGCCGCTTCCGTCAGCCGGTGCGACGCCGGACACCGCCCCGGCCGCGACGCCGGCCGCGAGCGCCGATTCGCCCGGCGCCGACTCGGCGTCGCCCGCGCCGGTCGTGTCTCCCGCGGACACGAGCGCGCCGTCCCCGGACTCGTCGGCGGCATCGCGCTGAGCCACGCCGTGAGCGTCGAGCTGCGCATCCTCAGCGGCGCCCGTGCCGGACGGCACGAGCGCTTCGAGAAGTCGGTCGTGACGATCGGCCGGCATCCGCTGTGCGACCTGCGCTTCGACGCCACCGGGGACCTCGACGTCTCGGCGCGCCACGCCGAGCTGCGCGTCCTCGACGGGCGCATCCTCCTCCGCGACCTCGGGAGCACGAACGGCACCTTCGTGAACGGCGTGCGCGCCGAGGGGGAGTGGGAGCTCCGCGACGGCGACGAGCTGTCCTTCGGCGCGGCCGGGCCGCGCCTCAGCGTGCACGAGATCGCGTCCGCGGCGGCGGCGCCCGGCGCGCGCGCCGAGGGCGTCCCGGCGGCGGCCCCGCGTCCCGCCCGCGCCGACACCGAGCTGCGCATCGCGCACGCGGTGGATGCGCGCACGCGGCGCCTGCGCCGCCTGCTCGCCGCCGCGGTCGTCCTCCTCGCGGGCGGCGTCGCCGCGGCGTACGCGGCCGGCCGCCGCGGTGCCAGCGCGCACGACGCGCGCATCGACGAGCTCCTGCGCCGCAACGACTCCCTCGCCGCCGCCTACACCGACGACCTGCGCCGGCTCGCCGGGCGGATCACGGGGCTCGACAGCGCACTCGCCACGGCGGAGTCGGAGCGCGTCGGGCTGCGCCGCCAGCTCGAGGCGGAGCGCGCTCGCGGCGACGCCGAGGGAATCGAGGCGCTCGGCCGGCTCCTCGCCGTCGCCGAGCGGCGCCACGAGCGGTTCGGCGAGGCGATGCGGCTGGACTACGCGGCGATCGCCGAGCGCGGCTCGCCCGCGGTCGCGATGATCGTCGTCGAGATGGACGACACGACGCGCTGGTCGGGGAGCGCCTTCGCCATCGGCGACGGCGACCGGCTCGTGACGAACCGGCATCTCGTCGTCGACGACGCGGGACGCCGGCCGCGGCGCATCGCCGCGATCTTCTCCGACACGCGACGCTGGCGCCCCG
>DASUSM010000084.1:0-14490 GCA_036375115.1 Gemmatimonadaceae bacterium
TCGGCCGGCGTCGCGGCGATGCGCACGTCGCGTGCGCCCTCGGCGCGGCAGAGCGCGTCCACGCGCGCGACGTCCGCCTCGATCCCCGCCGCGAGGCCGTCGAGCTCGATGAGGAGCACCGCCGCCGCGTCCACCGGATAGCCGGCGGCGTAGATCGACGCCTCGACCGCGCGGATGGTCGCGTTGTCCATCATCTCGAGCGCCGCGGGGACGATCCCCGTCGCGACGATGCCGCTCGCCGCGCGCGCGGCGGCATCGAGCGAGGCGAAGTCGGCGAGGAGGGTGCGCACGGCCTGCGGGTCGCGCGAGAGGCGCACCGTCACGTCGAGGGCGACGCCGAAGCACCCCTCGGAGCCGACGAAGGCGCCGAGCAGGTCGTAGCCGTCGCTCTCGCCGGCGGGGTTGCCGAGCGTCACGACCTCGCCGTCGGGGAGGACGACGGTCGCGGCGAGGACGTGGTTGAGCGTGACGCCGTACTTGAGGCAGTGCGGCCCGCCCGCGTTCTCCGCGACGTTCCCGCCGATCGTGCACGCGGTCTGGCTCGAGGGATCGGGCGCGTAGTGGAGCCCGTGCGCGGACGCCGCGGCGGTGAGGCGCGCATTGACGACGCCCGGCTCGACGAGCGCGCGCTCGTTCTCCGCGTCCACCTCGAGGATGCGCGTCAGGCGGTTGAGGCCGAGGAGCACCGTTCCCTCGGCGAGCGCGCCGCCCGAGAGGCCCGTCCCCGCGCCGCGCGGGACGAAGGCGACGCCGGCCGCGGCGAGCGCGCGCACGACGGCGACGACCTCGTCGCGCGTGCCCGGGAAGACGGCGACCGCGGGGAAGCGGCGGTATCCGGGGAGCCCGTCGGCGGTGTAGACGAGCAGCTCGGCGGGCCGCGCGAGGACGTGCCGCCGGCCGACGATCGCGGCCAGTCGGTCGGCGAGCGCGGCGTCGGGGAGGGCGTGCGCGCGAGGCGGCACGGCGGGAGGAGAGAGCGGCGGGGTCCGGCGATCCACGCTCGCAAGTTAGGGAGCGGCGCCCAGGCTCGCCACGCCGGTGCGGCGAGATCCGCGCGCCGGGCGGTTTACCCGCGCCGCCGCGCCGCGTTAGCTTGATCGCTCGTCCCGGGCCCGCGCGTCCGGCCGCGCCGTTCCCCCCGCCGAAGCGATGCTTGCTCTCGCCGCGCTGCTCGCGCTCGTCCAGTCCGACACGCTCGTCGCGAAGAGCCCCGAGGAGCTCCGGGTACGGCTGCCGCGCGTCGAGTCGCGTCCCGAGCTCGACGGATCGCTCGACGACCGCGTCTGGCGCGAGGCAGCGACGCTCGAGCGCTTCGTCCAGTTCCAGCCGCGAGACCAGGTCCCCGCCTCGCGCGAGAGCATCGGCTACGTCGCCTACGATGGCGAGCACCTCTACTTCGCCTTCCGCGCCTGGGATGCGCCCGGCGACGTGCGCGCGACGATCTTCCCGCGCGAGCGGGGCGGAGGAGGGGACGACCGTGTCGAGCTCGTCCTCGACACTTTCCTCGACCAGCGCCGCGCCTACCAGTTCCGCGTCACCCCGCACGGCATCCAGTGGGATGCGGTGAAGACCGAGGGGAGCGACAACGACGAGTCGGTGGATTTCGTCTGGCGCTCCGCCGGGCGCGTCCTCGACGACGGATGGTCCGTCGAGGTGGCGATCCCCTTCGCCTCGCTCCGCTTCCCGCGCGCCGACACGATCGCGGTCGGCGTCAACGTGATCCGCTTTTTCGGGCGCACGGGGGAGCAGGCGGCGTGGGCGCCGCGCCGCATCGGCCACCCGTGCGACATCTGCCAGCAGGGCGTGCTCGCGGGGATCACCGGCATCGAGCGGGGCCGGACGCTCGATCTCCTCCCCTACGTCTCCGCCGCGCAGTACGGCGCGCGGGCGTACGGCGAGGACTCCGCGCTCGTGGACGGCGCCTGGCACCCGACGGAGCCCCCGCTCGGCTTCTCGGTCGCCGATCCGACCGCGCAGGTCGGCGCGGACCTGCGCCTCTCGCTCACCTCGGCGCTCGTCCTCAACGCGACGATCAACCCCGACTTCTCGCAGGTCGAGGCCGACGAGGAGCAGATCCGCACGAACCGGCGCTTCGCCCTCTTCCTCGCCGAGCGCCGCCCGTTCTTCCTCGAGGGGGGCGACATCTTCCGCCCGGCGGAGGGGAACGGCGAGAGCATCGGCACCGTCTTCTACTCGCGCGCGATCGTCGATCCATCGGCGGGTGCGCGCATCACGGGGAAGCAGGGGAAGTACACGATCGGCGCGCTCTGGGCGCGCGACGCGACGCCCGCCTACTTCCATTACGACGGCTACGAGTCGGGCGACGTCGTCGCCGGGATCGGGCGCGCCGCGACCGTCGGCGTGGCGCGCGTGCGGCGCGACGTCCTCGACGACTCGTACGTCGGCCTGACCGCGCTCGGCCGCGATGCCGGCGACGCGCGCTCGACGGTGCTCGGCGCCGACGTGCTGCTCCGCGCGGGCGCACTCTCGTTCAGCGCCGAGGGCGGCGCGAGCGACGACCGCGCGCCGCTGCGCTTCGTCGAGGACACGATCCTGATCGGCGGCACGCCGGTGGTCGATCGCCGCGCCGACGACGTGCTCGACGGACGCCGCCGCACCGGCTCGTACTACCGCGCCTCGCTCACCCGGCAGGGGCGCTCGCTCTCGTGGGTCGTCTCGAGCACCGGGGCGACGGAGGAGTTCCGCAACCAGCTCGGCGAGTTCGAGCGCGTCGGCGTGCAGGCGCACTCGGCGGGGGTCGAGCTGACGCAGTACGTCAACAACGGCTGGCTGCGCTGGATCGAGGAGACGATCGAGGGGCGGGCGACGACCGTCTACGGCGGCAAGCTCCTCGACTACGTCGTCGGCCCCGAGGTGGAGGTCGCGCTCCAGCGGCAGACGTCGTTCTCCGTCGGGCCGCACTTCGAGCAGGTGACGATCGCCGACGAGCCGCTCGAGATGGTCGGGGCGATGCTCCAGGGGGAGAGCGCCGCCTGGAAGCACGTCGAGCTCGGCGCCTTTCTCTACATCGGCGGCCGCGAGATCGTCGACTTCGACGACCCGCGCGTCGGCCGCGGCTACGTCGGGAACGTCGGCGTGACCTTCCGTCCGACGGCGCGGACGACGGTCGAGGGCGACGCGGAGCGCTCGATCCACTACGAGGCGTGGGGCGAGGCGCTCGTCGCCGACGCGAAGATCCTCCGTCTCCGCGGCACCTACCAGTTCACGAGAGCGCTCGGACTGCGTCTCCTCGTCGAGCACTCCGACCAGTTCGACTCGAAGAACGACGCGACGGAGCGCCGCGACGTGGAGCTCGGCTCGAGCGTCCTCCTCAGCTACGAGCTCGCGCCGGCATCGTTCCTCTATCTCGGCTGGAACGACGCGAGCCGGGAGTTCGACCGGCCCGTCGTGACGCGCGAGCGCCGGATGCGGACGGGGAGCCAGCTCTTCCTGAAGGTGTCGTACCTGCTGCGGATGTGATCGTCTACCGCGCGGCGCCCGCCTTCATTCCCTCCAGGATCTCCGCCAGCGCCGCCAGCTCGTACGGCTTCTGGAGCACGCGGCACGCCGTCCGCTCGACGAACGACGACGCCTCCGCCGATGCGAGGTCTCCGGTGGAGAGGATGAGGCGCGAGAGGTAGGGCGACCCCTCGGCCGCGAGGCGGTCGTGGAGCTCGACGCCGGAGACGCCGGGCATCTTCAGGTCGGAGAGGATCACCGCGTATCCGCCGTTCGGCGGCGTCGCGTGGAGCTTTTCGAGGGCCGCCGCGCCTTCGGCGGCCTCGTCCACCGCCCAGCCGCGGCGCGAGAGGAAGCGGCGCAGCGCCGCGCGGATCGACGGCTCGTCGTCGATGACGAGGATGCGCGAGGGACCGGCGTGGGCGTCCGGCGCCGCCGCGGGCGTCGCGGGAACCGCCGGCGCGCTCGTCGCGGGCGCGACGGGCGGCGGGTCCGCCGGCGAGGCGATCGGGAGCGTCACGACGAGGCAGGTCCCGCGCACCTGGCGGCGGTCCACCTCGAGCTGCCCGCCGTGCTGGCGAACGATGCCGAGCGACACCGAGAGGCCGAGCCCCGTCCCCTGGCCCGCCGGCCGCGTCGTGAAGAATGGCTCGAAGATGCGCGGAATGAGATCGGGCGGGATCCCGGGGCCGTCGTCCTCGACCGTGATGCGGTAGACGCCGCCATCGCGCCGCGCGGCGACGCGCACGGTGCCTCCCTCGCCCGCCGCCTGCGCCGCGTTCGTCACGAGGTTCGTGAGCACCTGCTCGAGCGCGATGCGGTCGGCGAAGAGCGGCGCCTCCTCGTCGGCGAGCGCGAGCTCGAGGCGGGCCCCGCCGCGCTCGACGAGCTGGCGGAGGGCCTCGGCCGACTCGGCGACGATCGCGCGCCCGTCGAGGTGCTCGCGCTGCTCCTCGCGGGCGCGGACCGCCGAGAGGAGGTCGCGCACGATCGCCCCCGAGCGCTGCGCCTGCGCGTTGATCGCCCGCAGCGCCTCGAGGTCGCTCTCCGTGCGCCCGTCCTCCTGCAGCAGCGCGTCGGAGAAGAGGAGGATCGCCGCGAGCGGGTTGTTGAGCTCGTGCGCCACGCCGGAGACGAGCCGCCCGATCGCCGCGAGCGTCTCCGCCTCGCGCATCGCGCCTTCGGCGCGCTTCCGCTCGGAGACGTCGCGGAGGAAGGTGAAGCAGGTCGCGGACGAGGGGTGGAAGGTCGAGGCGAGCTCGAGATCGAGGAGGCGCCCGTCCTTCGTGCGGTGCCGCGTCTCGATGCGCGCGCCGCCGCGCGCGACGATCTGCGCGATGTTCGCCCGGATCTGGCCCTCGTCGGCGTCCGCCACGTCCGACACGCGCATGCGGAGCAGCTCCTCGCGCGAATAGCCGCTCATGCGGCAGTAGGCGTCGTTGACCTCGAGGATCCGCCCCTCGAGATCGACGATCCAGAAGCCGTCGATCGCCGTCCGCAGGATCTGCCGCAGCCGCTGCCGCGCGCGGTGCCGCTCGATCCCGTAGCGCAGGGCGCGGACGACCAGCCGCTCGTCGATCTCCGCCTTGATCAGGTAGTCCTCCGCGCCGCGCCGCAGGGCGTCCACCGCCATCGCCTCGTCGGTCAGCGCGCCGAGAACGATGATCGGCGTCTCGGGCGCCGCGCGGTGGAGCCGCTCGAGCGCAGTGAGGCCGGGCGCGTCGGGCAGGGCGAGATCGAGGAGCACCGCGTCCACCGGCGTCCGCTCGAGCAGCGCGATCGCATCGTCGAGCCGGGACGACACGTCGAGGCGCAGCCGCGCGCCCCCGGGGCCCTGCGTCACCGCGGCGAGTGCCTCCTCGAGCCTCCGCACCTCGGCCGCGTCGCCCTCGACGAGGAGGACGCGGGATGCGCCTGCGGCCCCGTGCTCGGCGGGGACGAGGGAGAGCATGTCGGACGCGTCGTTCACGGCATCGGGGCGGCTGACTGGGTCCCTCGGACGGGGACGGGGACCATCATGTTTACCGTGTTCCGGCGCCGCGCGCCAGCATCGGGGCGGTCCGTCGTTATGACGAACGGGCCCGATGCCCGGAAACGACGCGGGGCCGGGCTCGCATGAGCCCGGCCCCGCCTCTCGTCCGGATCGCGCGTCGGCCGATCAGGCCGCCACCCAGAACTGCGCCAGCGCGCGCCCATCGGGCGACTCGCGCAGCTTCTCGAAGGCGCGCTCGCGGATCTGGCGGATGCGCTCGCGCGTCACTCCCATCAGCGCGCCGATCCGCTCGAGCGTCATCGCCTCGGAGCCTTCCTCGAGGCCGTAATAGAGATAGAGGATCTTGCGCTCGCGCGGCGTCAGGTACTTCCGGAAGACGCGGTCGATGCACTCGCGCATCAGCCTGCAGTCCGTGTCGTCCTCGATGTCGTCGCCGACCACGCCGGCGAAGCGCTCGCCGAGCGTCGCGGCTTCGCGGTCGGAGCGGTCGATCGGAGCGTCGAGCGAGACCTCGGTCGCGGACATCTGCTTCGCCGCGCGCACCGCCTCGGGGGTCTCCTCGATCAGGCGGCCGATCTCGTGTTCGGTGGGGTCCCGCTTCAGCACCTGCGCGAGGATCGTCTCGGCGCGGGCGAGCTTGATCAGCTGCGAGTTCTGGTTGAGCGGGATGCGTACGGAGCGGGTCTGCTCGGCGAGCGCCTTGAGAACGGCCTGGCGCACCCACCAGACCGCATAGGAGATGAACTTCACTCCCTGGTCCGGGTCGAACTTCCGCACCGCCTTCAGGAGCCCCTCGTTGCCGATCGCGACCAGCTCGCTCAGGTCGAGGCCGTGCCCCTGGTACTTCTTCACGTACGAGATGACGAATCGCAGGTTCGCCGTGACGAGCCGCTCGGCGGCCTTCTCGTCACCCTTCTGCGCGCGTCGCGCGAGTCGTCGTTCTTCTTCAGGGTCGGTTATCAGGGGGAGTTTCTGTATGTCATGCAGGTACTGATCGAACGCCGTCGAGGGGGAGGAGCGGAAGAACCCTTTGGAACGGCTTTCGGTCGCTTGCTGCATACTCACCCCTTTCCCTGAGACAGGTGTGACGTGCGTCGCGAGCAGGATTTGTCCGGCTTCGGGACGAACGCGGCGGTGGTTCTGGCAGGACCGGCAGGATAACAAGGAGGGCGCGCCTCGGTCAACAGTGAGGGCGCGCGACATCGTCGCGCGCCCTCGGCGCTTCGGTCGATCATCGGTCTCGTGACGCGCCGTGGCGATCGCGTCTCGATCCGCGGCGCGGCGGCGCCCGATCCGGTCAGTACGTCCGATTCGTGGGCCCGGAGCCCGTCGGCCGGGTCGTCCCGGTCGTCCCGGTCGTGGACGGCGGGTCGCGCGGCTTCGTGCGGCTCGTCGCGGAGAGCACGCCGATGCCGATGAGGACGATCACCCCGACCGCGATCCACATCGGCGGGACGCCGAGGAGCCAGGCCCCCAAGCCGAGTCCCAGTATCAGGATGAGGAAGCCGACGAGATAGGTGGAGAACGACGACATGGCAGTGTCCCGGAGAGGTCCGGGGCGGTCGGGTGGCAAGGAGCGGGCCTAGCGCCGGGCCTCCCTCGGCAGGAGCACCGCCGTCCCGCGGCGCCGGCCGAACTCGATCGCCGCCTCGCACGTCGGCTTCCAGACGTCGAGGATCGGCCCCTTGATCTTCCCCCCGGTGTCGTCCACGAGGAAGCGGCCGAAATACTCGCCGCCGACGAACACCTCGACGAAGCGCGACAGCGGGAAGATTCGCGGGTCGGCGGCGACGATTCCCTCCCGCACGTAGCGTCCGCGGCGCGTGACCCCCTGCAGGCAGTACGCGGTCAGCTCGATGGGCACCGGCTCCCCGACGCGTGCCCGCTGGAAGCGGCCGCGCGGGGGGCGACGCGGCGGGCGGGTCGCGACGACGGTCGCGCCGGGGAGCCGGATCGCGGCCATCACGACGAGCGGCGGCAGGCGCTCCGGCGGCGCCGGCGCCCGCCACGCCCGCGCCGCGGCGAGCAGCGCGAAGGCCGCGCCGAGCGCGAGCAGCGCCGCGGCGAGACGCCGCACGGTCGTGCGCCTCATCGCGCGCCCTCGCGGAGGACCTCGAGAACGAGCGACTCGTCCGCGCGCACCGTCCACCCGTGCCCGGCGCCCGCCATCCGTCCGACCGCCGCCGGGAGGGCGTACTCCGCGCTCCCCGCGCGCGCCTTCTTGTCGCCGCGCGTCGCCGCGACCACCGCCTCGGGGGCGATCTCCGCGGGGACCGACGCCGGAAGGCCGACGCGCGCGACGGCCTCGCGCACCCGCTCCCGCGTCCCGGTCTCGGCGACCCCGAGCCGCTCGGCGAGCCGGCTCTCCGCGACCATCCCGACGGCGACCGCCTCGCCGTGCCGCATCCGCCACCCGCTGAGCGCCTCGACCGCGTGGCCGATCGTGTGCCCGAAGTTGAGCACCTTCCGCAGCCCTCCCTCGCGCCCGTCCCGTCGCACCACGTCCGCCTTGATCTCGACGCTCCTCGCCACGAGCCGCTCGACATCGTCCGGCCGAGCGTCGCCACCCCGCCGAGTGCCGAGTGCCGAGTGCCGAGTGCCGCCGTCCACACCGAAACGATCGACGACCCACTCCAGATACGCAGCATCCGAGATCACGCCGTGCTTGATCGCCTCGGCGAGCCCGGCGCGCAGCTCGCGCTCGGGGAGGGTATCGAGCGCGTCGGGGTCGGCGACGACGGCGACGGGGTCGTGAAAGGCGCCGACGAGGTTCTTTCCGGCCGCCGTGTCCACGCCGGTCTTTCCCCCGATCGCGGCATCGACCATCGCGAGGAGCGTCGTCGGCGCCTGTACGACGGGAATGCCGCGCATGTACGTCGCGGCGACGAACCCCGCGAGGTCGCCGACGACGCCCCCGCCGAGCGCGACGACCCCCGTGTCTCGCCCGCACCCGCTGGCGAGCATGGCATCGGTGAGCGCCGCCCAGCGCGCCCGCGTCTTCTCCCCCTCGCCGGGTGGAACGGCGAGCACATCCACGCGGGGCCCGAGCGCCGACGCGACGCGCTCCGCGTACAGGGCGCCGACGGTCTCGTCGGTGATCACCACCCACCGGTGCACCGCCGCCGCGGCGTTCGCGATCTCCCCGAGCCGGGAGAGCGACCCGGCCTCGACGGTGACGGCGTAGGAGGGGAGGGAGATGGTGGGCATGCGGTCGTCGGGAACGGCCTGGGGAGCAGGGTCAGGGTCAGGGTCGGGGTCAGACGTGCCTCGGGATGCGTCGGCGCGCCCTGACCCTGACCCCGACCCTGGCCCTGTCCCCCGGGCCGTTAGATCACCACGTCACTTCCCCTGCCCCCGCGCGCCGGTTGGCTACCCGGGCGAGCACGAAGAGGAGGTCGGAGAGGCGGTTCAGGTAGATGACGACGAGCTCCGGGAGCTCGACGTGCGAGCGGAGCGCGACGACCCGGCGCTCCGCGCGGCGGCAGACCGTGCGCGCGACGTGGAGGGCGGCGGCCTTCGGCGTCCCGCCCGGAAGGATGAACGCCTTCAGCGGCTCGAGCTCCCCTTCGCCGACGTCGATCGCCCGCTCGAGCTGCGCGATCCGCTCCTCGTCGATGCGCGCCTTGTCGAGCTGCGCGCGCATCTTCTCGCGGTCGGGGGTGGCGAGCAGCGCGCCGAGCGAGAAGAGGTCGCGCTGGATCGGGACGAGCACCTCGTCGATGCGCGGCATCAGCTCGATCGCGCGCGCCAGGCCGAGGGCGGCGTTGAGCTCGTCCACCTCGCCGTACGCCTCGACGCGCGGATCGTCCTTCGCGACGCGCCCGCCGCCGAAGAGCCCGGTGTCCCCCCGGTCTCCGGTGCGCGTGTAGATCTTCAGGGTCATGGGGGGGAAGCTATAACGGCTCGGGGAGCGGGGTCAGGGTCGGGGTCAGGGTCAGACGTGCCTCGGGATACGTCATGGCGGCGTTTCTGACCCTGGCCCTGACCCTGACCCTGTCACCTGAGCCTTTCAAGCATCCGCTTGATCAACCCCCGCCCCCTCGCCGCGCGCCTGAGGTTCGAGAACGTCGTGCGCTCGTGCTCGTCCCCCGCCGAGCGGACCTCGTAGGTCGCCGGGAAGAGCTCGGCGAGATGCTGCTGCAGCCGGTCCGGGGAGCCGAACTCCCGCTGCGCCTCGCACCAGGCGTCGAGCGCGTGCCCCATCGCCGCCGCCGTCGGACGGAGCTCGGGCTCGCGCGAGAGCGCGAGCGAGAGGATCTGCTCGAGCTCCGCGTCCACCTGCGGCAGGTGGCTCCGGATCGAGGGGAGCGGGTCGATCGCGACCTCGTCCACGGCGAGCGCCGTCATCTCCTCGGTGAAGAGCTGCTCCAGCGTCAGCAGCTCGAAGAGGACCACCCCCACGGCGAAGACGTCGCTCGGCGCCTCGACGTCGAGGCCGAGGAGCTGCTCCGGGCTCATGTAGTGCTTCTTCCCCATCAGCAGCGACGCCGTCTCCGCGAGGTCGGCGCTCGTGCGCGCCTTCGCGATCCCGAAGTCCGCGAGTTTGATGTGCCCGTCCCAGGTGGCCATGATGTTCCCCGGCGACACGTCGCGGTGCACGATGTCGAGCCGGCGGCCGCCCGCCTCGACGAAGTTGTGCGCGAAGTCGAGCGCGCGGCAGACGCGGCTCACGACGTACGCGGCGAGCGGCGGCGGGATCGGCACGCGCGCCTCGCGGTGGCGGTCGATGATCGAGCGGAGCGTCGGCCCCTGGATGAACTCCATCGCGATGAAGTAGTCGCCGCCGACCTCGCCGAGCTGGTAGATCTGCACGACGTTCCCGTGCAGCAGGTTGGCGGAGAGCTTCGCCTCGTCGATGAAGAGCTGGAGGAATTCGCGGCGCTTCGCGTACCGCGGATGGATCACCTTCAGCGCGATGCGCTTGGCGAACCCCGCCGGACCCAGCTGCTCGGCCTCGTAGACGGTCGCCATCCCGCCTTCCGCGATCTTTCGCAGGAGCCGGAACGCTCCCGCGTACTCCAGGAATCGGTCGCCAGTATCCATCGCGGTGCGGCGCTCTTGATTTCGGGTCGGTCCACCGTCGAGTTTTCCAATCTATGACGACGCACGAGACGAAGGACATCACGATCATCGGCGGCGGCCCGACCGGGATCTTCGCCAGCTTCTACGCCGGGATGCGCGGCGCCACCGCCCGGATCGTCGATGCGCTTCCGGAGCTCGGCGGACAGCTCACCGCGCTCTACCCCGAGAAGTACATCTTCGACGTCGCGGGGTACCCGAAGGTGCTCGCGAAGGATCTCGTGCGGTCGCTCGTCGAGCAGGCGGCGCAGTTCGACCAGCCCGCGCACCTCGGCCAGCGCGTCGTCGCCCTCGAGCAGGACGGCGAGGGGTTCGTGCTCGTCACCGAGACCGATCGCTTTCCGACGCGCGCCATCGTCGTCGCGGCCGGGATCGGCGCCTTCTCGCCGCGGCGGCTGCCGCAGCCGTTCGCCGCCGACTGGTACGGGCGCGGGGTGCACGAGATCGTGAAGGACCCCGAGGAGTTCCGCGGGCGCCGCGTCGTCATCATCGGCGGCGGCGACTCCGCCTTCGACTGGGCGCACCAGCTCCTCGACCGCGCGCAGTCGGTGACGCTCGTCCACCGCAGCGACCGCTTTCGCGCCCACGCGGCCACGGTCGCGGAGGTGACGGCGGCGGCCGGCGCGGGACGGGCAGAGCTCCTCACCTTCTGCGAGCTCGCCGCCATCCGCGGCCCGAACGGCGCCCTCGAGGCGGTCACGATCGAGAACCGCAAGGCGAAGACGTCGCGCGAGATCCCCTGCGACGCCATCCTCCCGATGCTCGGCTTCGTCAGCGACATCGGGCCCCTCGCCGAGTGGGGGCTGACGATCGAGAAGGACGAGATCGTCGTGAACAGCCGCATGGAGACGGGGCGCGACGGGGTCTGGGCCGCCGGGGACATCACGACCTATCCCGGCAAGCTCAAGCTCATCGCGACCGGCTTCGCGGAGGCGGCGACGGCGGTGAACCAGGCCGTCCACTGGATCTACCCGGAGAAGAAGGTCGAGCCGGGCCACAGCTCCAACATGGCGGTCTTCGGGCAGAAGGACGACTGACGCGTACGCGCGCTGCGTCGCCTCGAAGGCGCGCCGGCGCCGCGCCGATCTCAGGAGCACGGCCCGAAAATCGCAGGCGCAGTGAATGCCCCGCTCGCGCTGCCGCGCGAACGACCGGCGTAGCGATCCGAACGGGTCGAGGCGCCGCCGTGACCGTGGCGACGAGGATGTACGTGGCACCACGATGGGGATCGCAAAATTGCCGAATGCCGACGAGGGCACGGAAGCGGGAACGGACAGGGGACGGCGCGTCTTCCGCGCCTCCGACGGGGTCGTCTGGAGCGTCAGGGAGCGCGCCCCACGCAGCGACGGGATCTGGCCGGCGATGCGCACGCTGGTCTTCGAGTCCGACATGGTCATTCGGCGCGTGCGGCGCTTTCCGCCCGACTGGCGCGACCTGCCGGACGACGAGCTCGAGCGACTGAGCTGGCGGACGTGAGGGACGAATGCGACGCGGGGGCGCCGATCGGCGCCCCCGCGTCGCATCCATGAACGGTCCGCCGGTCAGCCCAGCGCCGACGCGAGCCCCAGCCCGACGGCGAGCAGCGTGTTCGTCGCGAGGTTCCAGACGACGTTCGCGCCGAGCGCGGGGAGCGGCGGATCTCCCTCGGCGGAGCCGAGCGCCCACCCGAGCGGCTTCACGAGCAGGAGCGACGGCAGGAGCCCGAGGAGCGCCCACCCCGGGAGCGCGCCGAGCAGCACGCCGGCCACGATCGTCACGGGCACCAGCACCGCCGCGAGGACGTAGATCCGCGCCGCGGCGCGGCGCCCGAGAAGGATGACGAGATGACGCCGTCCGCCCGCGCGGTCCGCGCGCTCGTCGGGAAACTCGTTCAGCAGCAGCAGGTCGAACGTCATGAAGAAGGCCGGCAGCGACGCGACGAGCACGGTGTCGTTCACCGGGCTGCCGCTCACCATCGCGACCCCGATGATCGGCAGCGCGCCGAGCCCGAGCCCCGCGAAGATCTCGCCGACGCCGGTGCGGCCGAGCCACGGCGTGTAGAAGAGGACCGCGATGGCGCCGGCCGCGATCACGGGGACGAGCGGCCAGCCGACCCGCGCGATCGCCCACACCCCGATCGCCGCGCCGACGGCGAAGGCGAGCCAGGCGAAGCGCTCGGCGACGCGCGTCGGGATGATCCCGGCGGGGAGCGTCCCGCTCCCGCCGCTGAACGGCGTGCGCTGCGTGACGAGGTCGATCCCGGTGCGGATGTCGCTGACCTCGTTGAACGCGTTCACCGCCGCGTGCACCGCGACGAGGCCGAGCGTGGCGAGGAGGACGGCGGCGAGATCGAGCCGTCCGTTGAACGCCGCCGCCGCGCCGCCGACGGCGGCGAGGGTGAGCGGAAGGACGAGGAAGTTCGCGCGCGCGACGCCGGCGAAGCCCTTCAGCGGGCTGGCGGCGCCTGGAGTGATCGCTGGAGCGGTCATGGGCGTTCGGAAGGGCTCAGTCGTACGCGACGCGCGGGTCCGCCTTCGCGTACGCGAGATCGGTGATCAGGTTGACGAGCACGAAGACGACGCTGAGGAAGAGCACCGCACCCTGGATCGCGGGAAGGTCGCGGCGGGTGATCGCGTTGACGACGTACCGCCCGAGCCCCGGCCAGCTGAAGATCGTCTCCGTGAGGATGCTGCCCGTGAGATAATAACCGAAGTCGAGGCCGAGCACCGTGATCACGGGGATGAGCGCGTTGCGCAGCGCATGGCGGACGACGACGGCGCGCTCGCCGAGCCCCTTCGCGCGCGCGGTCCGCACGAAGTCGCTGCCGAGCACCTCGAGCATCGCCGAGCGCGTCATGCGCGCGAGGAAGGCGATCGAGCGCGAGCCGAGGGCGAGCGCGGGCAGGATCAGGTACTCGATGCCGCCGAACCCCGACGGTGGAAGCCAGCGCAGCGCGACGGCGAAGATCAGGATCAGGATCAGCCCCACCCAGTACACGGGGAAGGAGATTCCGAGGTAGGCGACCGCGAGCCCGGTGCGGTCCATCCACCCGCCCGGGTGCCGGGCGCTGAGCACGCCGATCGTGATGCCGAGGACCGCCGCGAGCAGCATCGCCGAGACGGCGAGCTGCAGCGTGTTCGGGAACCGCTCGAGGATGTCGCCGAGAATCGGCCGGTTCGTCACGTACGAGCGCCCGAGGTCTCCGCGCGCGAGCCCGGCGACGTAGTGCCCGAACTGCACGTGCAGCGGGTCGTCGAGCCGCAGCTCCTCGCGCAGCCGCGCGATCGTGTCCTCGTCGGCCCGCTCTCCGACCATCGCCATCACCGGATCGCCCGGCGCGACGTAGAGGAGGAGGAAGACGACGACGAGGACGCCGAACAGCGTCGGGATGGCGAGGAGGAGCCGTCTCGCGAGGAACGCCAGCATGAATGGTCCCCGGCCCTATGCGATCGGCCCCGGGCGAGCGGCGCGCTCGCCCCCGCGTGCACGACTCGGGCGCGACGAGTTCCGCCGCCCCGCCGAGGGCCGAGCGCCGAGTGCCGAGCGCCAGCCGCTCACTCCCGGTCCTCGAACCCCACCTCCACCAGCCGCTGCCCGTTGAAGATCACCGGGACCTCGAACCCCTCGATCCACGGCTGCACGGCGAAGAGCGTGTTGTAGAAGAAGAGGTAGACCATCGGCGCGTCGGCGAACTGGAGCGAGTCCGCCTGGCGATACAGCGCGACGCGCTCGGCGTCGCGCTGCTCGCGCCGCGAGCGTGCGACGAGCGCGTCGTACGCCGCGTTCGAGTAGAACGAGACGTTCCCGCCGACCCCCGCGTTCGCCGAGTGGAGCAGCGGATAGAGGAAGTTCTCCGCGTCCGGGTAGTCGGCGAACCAGTCCTTCACGTGCATGTCCACCTCCCCCTTCCGCGACGCCTCGCGCACCGACGGCGCGTCGCGCTGCACGAGCTCCGCGCGGATCCCGACCTGCGAGAGGTA
>DASUSM010000085.1:0-5090 GCA_036375115.1 Gemmatimonadaceae bacterium
CCGAGCACCGAGTCGGCGCCGGCGCCGGCGAAGACACGGTCCATCCCGTTTCCTCCATCGACCTCGTCGCGTCCGGCGCCGGTGCAGACGACATCGTCGCCGTTCAGCGCGCGCACGACGTCGGGCCCCTCGGCGCCGACGATGACATCGGCGGCCGCGGTGCCGGTGATGATCCGGACCAGATGGTCGCCGACCGCGACGAGCTCGATCGACGCGCCCGCGGGAAGCATCGCCGGATCCATCCCGACCCACAGCGTCGCCGCGTGGCCGTCACAGACGGGGCGCTCCGTCGCCTCCGAGAGCGACAGCAGCGCGACTTCCGCCGACGATGCCGGCTCGACGATCCCAGCCTCGGCGCACCCCGCGGCCGCGAGGATCGCGAGCGCGCGCGTGACCCTGAAGAGCGCTTTCATGTGACCTCCAAGTCAGGGGATGCTGCCGGCGCGGCACGGTCTCGAAGCCGTGCCGCGCCGCGTTCACCTGTCGTCGCGGTCAGCGAGTCGGGCCGCCGGGCCCACCGCCGCCACCGCCGCCACCGCCGCCACCGCCGCCACCGCCGCCACCACCGCCACCACCACCGCCCCCACCGCCACCGGGACCGCTACCGCCCTTCTTGTCGAGGATGTGGATGTCGATGTAGGTGACGTCGTTCGTGCCATCGAGGTAGGTGATGCCGCCACCGCCAACCGGCTCCGCCGCGACGACGACCTCCTCCTCCTCCGCGGGCACCATGATCGTCGTGACGCCGTCCACGAAGTCGGTGTTCAGCGTCCGGCCGCAGCCGAGGCCGTCGAGGCTGAAGGAGACGCGGTAGTCACCCGCACCGTCGTTCAGCGTCCGCACGTTCCAGGTGTAGCCGTACACGACCTTCCCCTTGACGTTGATCTCGGCGTTGAAGTAGCCGGGGCCGTCCTGGATCGTGTAGACCGCATCGTTGAACACGGCCGGCCGGACGAGCGGGTCGCCGTTCGCATCGGTCCCCGTCCATTCGCCGAGCGGCGCATCCCAGGCGAGGCTCGCCAGCGCCGGATCCTCGCGCGGGACGAGAAGCCGCTGGATCGTCAGACGTGCGCAGGCGGAGTACACGGCCGGTAGCGTGCTCTCGAAGCTCTCGGCGGAGCCGTCCATCCGCTGCGACAGCCCCCAGACCTCGTCGGTGCCGAGCCCGGAGGTGTGCAGCATCCGGTAGCCCGTGAGCGGCGCCGTCTCGGCCAGCAGCTCGTAGAGCACCGTCTCGATCCGCACGCGCGAGTTGATGTACCACGGGACCGACTCGAGGTTGTCGCCCCAGTCGATCGAGTCGACGACGACCATCGCGGCCGGCGTCAGCGTCGCCGCCTGCCAGTCGTTCGCGTCATCCTTCTGGACGAAGGCGCGACGGAGGTTCGGATCGTCGAGCGGAGGCGCAGCGCCGCCGAGACAGAGGTCCGGGTTCGCCGGATCGGGCGTGCAGACGCGGGTGTCGTCGTCGTCGCTCACGCCCCACCAGTAGAGGTAGGAGCCGCCGGTGTTGACCACGCCCGGCGTGCCGCGCAGCGCCTTGGTCACGCCCTCGGACCACACGACCGGATAGGAAAGGTTGTTGCCCGTGGTCTCCTCGCCGCCGTTCGGCGGACCGGGTGACCCCTTGGCGTAGCTCACGCTCTCCCGATCGAGTTCGGGCGCGGTGATGTCGCGATCGCACGCGCTCAGCGCGATGACCGCCGCGAGCGGGATGATCCCGCGCCGCAACACGCGAGTCATGATGCCACCTCCGACTGCGGATGTTGATCGTGACCTGGTGCGGCAGCCCGACGGCCTGTCATGAGGCTCGTGGCTTTGCGGACCGGTCTCGCGGCCGGGGTGCTCTTTCGCTCAGGCCGGGCCGGTGGCCCGGTGGCAGTAATGTCGGGCGGGCCTGCCTGACGAGCAGTCGGAGATGTCTAGACGATGCTGTCCGGCGTTGGGGGGACCGGATGTAAGGAGTCGGCTCGTCGGGAGAATCTCGCATGGCGGCCGGCGGCCGGGACGTCGCGCCACGCCGGGGAAGCACACCCGCGCGTGCGGAATCGGTGTCGACGCGCGCCGGCCGGCCGCGCCGTACGATCGCGCGACCGCTGCACATGCGCGCGCCGCACGCGTCAGGTCACGACGCTCGGCGCCGTTCGCCCCGTCCGCGCCTCGATCTCGCCGATGGCGAGCGCGTGGCCGAGCAGCGTCTCGAGCGCCGGATGCGACGTCGTCCCGCCCGGCGCTCCGCGCGCATCGGCCTCCGCACCGCCCACCGGCTGCTCGAGGTAGAGGCGGATCGTCGCCCCCGCGGTTCCGGTCCCCGACAGCCGGAAGACGATGCGCGCCTCGTCCTCGAGGCCGATGCGGAGCCCCTGGCCCGCGCTGGTGCTCCCGTCCACCGGGTCCGTGTAGGCGAACTCGTCGGCGAGCACGACGGCGCGCCCGCCGAGCGTCGAGCCGCGCAGATCGGGGAGCCTCGCGCGCACTGCGTCCATGACCGCGCGTCCGGCATCGAGCGGGACCTCCTCGTAGTCGAGGCGCGTGTAGAGGACGCGGCCGTGGCGCGCCCAGTGCGCGCGCACGATCCCCTCGACCGACTCGCGTCGCACGGCGAGGATGTTCAGCCAGAAGAGCACCGCCCAGAGCCCGTCCTTCTCGCGCACGTGGGTCGAGCCGGTGCCGAAGCTCTCCTCGCCGCAGAGCGTGATGCGCCCGGCCTCGAGCAGGTTGCCGAAGAACTTCCACCCGGTCGGCGTCTCGTAGCAGGGGATGCCGAGTGCCGTCGCGACGCGGTCCACGGCGCGGCTCGTCGGCATCGAGCGCGCGACGCCGGCGAGCCCGCCGCGGTACGCGGGGACGAGCGTCGCGTGCTCGGTGAGCACGGCGAGGCTGTCCGATGGCGAGACGAAGAAGCGGCGGCCGAGGATCATGTTGCGGTCGCCGTCGCCGTCCGAGGCGGCGCCGAAGTCGGGCGCGTCCGGCGCGCGCAGGCGCTCGACGAGGTCGCGCGCGTAGGTGAGGTTCGGGTCCGCGTGCCCGCCGCCGAAGTCCTCGAGCGGAACGCCGTTGACGACGGTGCCCTGCGCGGCGCCGAGCCGGCGCTCGAGGATCTCGATGGCGTAGGGGCCCGTCGCCGCGTGCATCCCGTCGTAGCTCATGCGGAAGCCGGCTGCGAACAGCTCGCGGATGGCGTCGAAGTCGAAGAGCGACTCCATCAGCGCCGCGTAGTCGGCGACGGGGTCCACGACGACGACCGGCATTCCCTCGACCGCGTGCTCGCCGATCTCGTCGAGCGGGACGTCGGGTGCCGTCGCGATCCGGTACTGGTCGATGGTGCGCGACCGCGCGGCGATCGCCTCGGTGACGCTCTCGGGCGCGGGGCCGCCGCTCGCGAGGTTGAGCTTCACGCCGAAGTCGCCGTCGGGGCCGGCGGGGTTGTGGCTCGCCGAGAAGATGATCCCCGCCGCCGCACCGGAGCGGCGGATGAGGTGCGACGCGGCCGGCGTCGAGAGCAGCCCGCCGCGCCCGACGAGGACGCTACCGATCCCGTTCGCCGCCGCCATGCGCAGGCAGACCTGGATCGCGTGCCGGTTCAGGTAGCGGCCGTCGCCTCCGACGACGAGCGCGGCGCCGGCGGGGAGCTGCGCCGTGTCGAAGATCGACTGGAGGAAGTTCTCGAGGTAGTTCGGCTGCGTGAAGGCGCTCGTGCGCTTCCGCAGCCCGCCGGTGCCGGGGCGCTGGTCGGCGTAAGGGATCGTCGCAATGGTGCTGATGTCGGTGGCGGTCATCGGAGCTCGTCCTCGCCGGGCTGGTCCGGGATGCCACCGCGCACGTTCCGGTCCGCGAGCGCGGCGCGGGTCACGTGCTCTCCTCGTACGCCTCCCGCAGCAGCGCGACGACGTCGTCGTCCACCTCATCCGGCGACGCGAGTCCGACCTGCACGGTGAGCGACTCGTGAATCTTCGCGGGAACGAGCCGGCCGCGCGGCGTGCGCCCCTCGATGCGCAGCCCGAGGTCCACGCGCGACTTCGTCGTCGCCTGGACGCGCGCGAAGGTGCGGCGCGGGCCGACGAGCGAGACGTACGTCTTGCGCGCCTGCACGGTGACGTCGCCGAACCGGCGCGCGGCGGAGATCACGGCGTCGTAGATCGGACGGAGCGCCGGACGGTCGGCGTACTGCCCATCGACGAGCGCGTCGGCCGGGGCGAGCGCCCAGTCGGGGTAGCCGAAGCGCTCCATGACGAGGAGCTGCCGCGGATAGCCGTCGACGCCGCGCTCGGCGAGCCAGGCGCGGAGGCTCTTCTCGTCCGTCGCGCCGGAGCGGCGGACGCGCCGGTTCCACGCGTCGAGCGTCTCGCCGGTCCGCTCCTCGAGGAGGCGGATCAGCCGCTCCCGGTGCGCGCGCCAATCGCGGATCTCGGCCATGCGCCGATGTTCACCGCAGCCAGCGCACGACGGCCCGCCGCGCGGCGATCGATGCGCCGGCGCCCGCGCACCCGGCGGCCGCGTCGCGCCAGCTCGCGTATCCCTGCGTCAGCTCGAACGCCGCCGCGGCGGCGCACGTGACGAGGAAGTTGTCCCGGTCGCGGACGCCGAGCTGCGTCGCCGTCGTCGAGAGGAAGCTCGCCGCGTTCAGGTGGCTGAACTTGTCGGGCGCGAGCCACTCGTCGCGGTAGGAGGAGCGGAAGCAGAGCCGCTCGCCGCCGGGGCAGGGGTCAGGGTCGAGGCGGAGGGCCAGGTTGGCGCCGACGGCGGACGCGAGGATCCCGGCGTACGCGGCGCGCGCGCGGTCGGGACGGGTGGCGTTGCCCCGGACGCCGACCCGGCCGGCCGCGTCCCGGAGCCGCTCGTAGCTCCGCTCGCGCTCTCGCGCGATCGAGTCGAGGAGCTCGAGGTCGCGGCGCAGCAGCGCGAGCTCGACGCGCGCTGCGCTGTCGCTCGCCGACCGCTCGGTGAGGACGCGCTCGGCGCGGCGGCCCCGAGCGTCGAGATCGGCGCGCCCCTCGCCGGGGAGGACGCCGCCCGACGCGCACGCCGCGCCGAGCGCGGCGGTGAGGAGCAGGGCAGGCCGGTCCGCGCGCCGCCGGCCGTCGCCCCTC
>DASUSM010000086.1:0-3586 GCA_036375115.1 Gemmatimonadaceae bacterium
CAGGGGACGCTCGGCGCCGGCGAGACCTCCGGCGCGCCCGAGCCGTTCGCCGACGCGGCGCTCCGCAACACGACGCTCGCCGTCGTCGCGGTCAGCGCGCCGCTCTCGCGCGTCGAGCTGGCGCAACTCGCGCGCGCGGCCACCGCGGCGCTGTACCGGCGCATCACCCCGACCGGCACGACGTTCGACGGCGACGTCGTCTTCGCCGTCTCTCCGGTCGAGGGAGCGTCCGCGTCCCCGCTCCGCGCCGAGGCGCTGGCGACGGCCGCGCTCGAGGAGGCGATCGAGCGCGCCGTGCGGCTCGCGGCGGGACGCGACGGCATCCCCGGCCTCGCCGACGCGCCGGCGCCGAGGCGGGCCCCGTGACGCCGTCGCCGGCGGAACGCGTCGTCGTCGGCGCCGCGATCGCGCCGCTGCACGCGGAGGCGCGCGTCTCGTCGCCGCAGACGAGCCAGCGGCTCCGCGGCGCCGTGCTCGACGTCCTCGCGCGGCAGGGCGACGAGTGGCTCCGCGTGCGCGGCGACGACGGTTACGAGGGGTGGGTGCACCGCGGCTACCTCGAGGACGACAGGGCGCCGCGCGGCCCGCACGCCTGGCGCCGCATCTCGCTCGGCTGCACGGTGCGCACATCCTCCGGAGGCGTGCTTCCGCTTCCCCTCGGCGCCCTCCTGCTCTTCGACGACGCGCTCCTCGAGGGAGAGGCGGTCGAGCGCGACGCGCGCGGCCGCGACTTCCCCGCGAGCGCGGCGGAGATCGCCGCCACCGCGACGGGTCGCTTCGCCGGAACGCCCTACCAGTGGGGCGGCGTGACGCCATGGGGCGCGGACTGCTCGGGGCTCGTGCAGAGCGTCTTCGCGCTGCACGGCGTCCCGATGCCGCGCGACGCCTGGCAGCAGGCGGAGGCGTCGCCGTCGGGAAGCGCCGCGACCCTCGAGCGCATCGACGTGCTGCGGCCGGCCGATCTCCTCTTCTTCTCCGACCGTGCCGACCGCCGGATCACGCACGTCGGGATCTCGCTCGGCGAGATGCGCATGGTGCACCTCGCCCTCGGTCGCGGCGGATTCGCGATCGAGCGGCTCGCGGACGGCGCGGATCCCTACGTGGCGAAGCTCCTCGAGCGCTTCCTTTTCGCTCGGCGGGTGCTCGGGTGAGCGAGCGGGTCAGCTCACGAGGCCGGTCCGCGGCGTGATCCCCGCGGACGGCGCCGCGCCGCCCGCCGAGCGCACGACGAGCCGCACGTCGGTCGCGACGTCGTCGTCCACGGAGACGCGCATCGTGTACGTCCCCGCCTGATCCACCGGCAGGTCGATCGCGGCGATGAGCGGGAGCTCGAGCTCGGTGATCTCGCCGGGCGGCACGGCGATGTCGAGGTTTCCCGCCGTCGCCCACAGCTCCTTCCCGGACGGGTTGCACCAGCGCAGCGACACCTGGTGCGCCCCGACGTCCTCGCGCCCACCGCGCAGCCCGACGACGAGGTGCGCGCGCGGATGGACGGCCGGCAGCCCGGCCACCTGCACGGCGCCGAAGACGCCGAGCACGTTCAGCTTTCCCTCCTGGGAGAGGTTCGCGGCGTCGGCGAAGAGGGCGAAGGAGATCTGCATCGGGAGAAGATACACCGCGCGGTGGACGCGGGCGGCGGACGCGGGCGCGGCGCTCCCGCCCGCCACCTCCCGTCTACCCCCTCCCCTTATCTTTCGCGCCATGGCAACGACCGTCGAATCCGCTCCCGTGCAGGCCGGGTCGCCGCGGCCGGCCGTGCACGTGACCGAGCTGCTGCTCCTCTGCATGGCCCTCATCTGGGGGATCAACTTCAGCGTCGTGAAGTACGGCACCGAGGTGGTCTCTCCACTCGCCTTCAACGCGATGCGCGTCGGCCTCGCCGCCGTCTTTCTCGGCCTGCTCGCCGTGCCGCGCACGGACCGGCCGTCGCGGCGCGACATCGTCATGCTCGTCCTGCTCGGCGTCCTCGGGAACGGCGCGTACCAGATGCTCTTCATCGAGGGCGTCGCACGGACGCGTGCCGGCGACGCCGCGCTCGTCATCGCCGCGACGCCGGCCTTCGTCGCGCTCATCGGGCGCGTGCGCGGCACCGAGCGCGTGACGCCGCGCGGTGCGCTCGGCATCGCCCTCTCGATGCTCGGCATCGGGCTCGTCGTCTTCGGCAACGCCGCCGCGCGCGCCGGCGAGTCGAGCATTCTCGGCAACTCGCTCGTGCTCGCCGCCGCCTTCTGCTGGTCCTTCTACACGGTGCTGAGCCGTCCCTACACGGCGCGCGTGGACGGCATCCAGCTCTCCGCCTACACGATGGTCGGCGGCGCGGTCCCGCTCCTCCTCATCGGCCTCCCCGCGATGATGGCGACCCCGTGGCGGGAGGTCTCCGGCGCGGCGTGGGCGGCGGTGCTCTACAGCGGCCTCGGCTCGATGGTCGTCGCCTACCTGATCTGGTACCGCGGCGTGCGGGTGCTCGGGCCGACGCGCACGGCGATGTTCGGGAACCTCCAGCCGCTGTTCGCCCTCGTCGTCGCCTGGCTGGCGCTCGGGGAGGCGCTGACGCTCTGGCAGGGCGTCGGCGCGGCGAGCATCATGTCGGGGCTCCTGCTCACCCGCTCCGGGGCGCAGAGCCTGTGAAGCTCGTCCTCTTCGACATCGATGGCACCATTCTCTGGACCGACGGCGCCGGCCGGCGCGCGATCCACACCGCCCTTCGTGAGGCGTTCGGCGGGATCGGGCCGGCCGACTACTGGTTCGACGGCAAGACGGACCGGCAGATCGTGCGCGAGCTGATGCGGCACGAGGGGCACGCGGACGCGCAGATCGACGCGCGCATGGATGCGCTCCTGCGCCGGTACGTCGAGCTCCTCGAGCGCGAGGTGCGCGACTCCGCGCACGCGGCGCGCCTCCTGCCGGGCGTCGCGCCCCTCCTCGACGCGCTCGAGCGGCGCGACGACGTCCTCCTCGGGCTCCTCACGGGCAACCTCGTCGAGGGTGCGCGCGTAAAGCTCGCGGCGGTCGGGATCGACTTCGACCGCTTCGCCGTCGGCGCCTTCGGGAGCGACCACGAGGAGCGCCCGGAGCTCCCGGCGATCGCGCAGCGGCGGGGCGCGGAGCGGATCGGCGCAGAGATCCCCGGCGGCGACGTGTGGGTCGTCGGCGACACGCCGGCGGACCTCACCTGCGGGCGAGCGATCGGCGCGCGCGCGATCGGCGTCGCCACCGGCCGCTACTCCGTCGCCGACCTCGAGGCGCACGCCCCCGCCGCCGTCTTCGAGACGCTCGAGGACACCGACCGGGTGCTCGAGGTCATCCTCGGATGAAGGAGCTCGAGCTGAAGGCGCTCGTCCCCGATCTCGACGCCAGTCGGCGCCGGATCGAGGCATCGGGCGGCCGTCTCGTCTTCGAGGGACGGCTCGAGGACCGGCGCTACGACACGGAGCCGCGCACCCTCGGCAAGCGCGACCACGTGCTGCGCGTCCGCGTCTACCGCGATGCGTCGGGGGCGCGCGCGGAGCTCGACTGGAAGGGGCCGACGGAGTACGAGAACGGCTACAAGATGCGCGAGGAGCTGAGCGCGGGCGTCGCGGATGCC
>DASUSM010000087.1:0-10030 GCA_036375115.1 Gemmatimonadaceae bacterium
GTCACCGTCTCCGCCTACGTCCTCGCCGCCGACGGAGGGATCGAGCACCAGGTCGTCCGCATCCCCGTCGCCGCGCCACTCTCGCGCGACGGCCACGCCGAGCCCGAGGTCCGGCGCGAGATGATGCTCCTCGGCGCCGCGAAGGCGCGCCGCGAGGCGCTGACGCTCCGCGACCGCGGCGACTTCGGCGGTGCGAGCGCGGTGCTCGGCACGATGGCGGAGACGCTCGCCGCCGCGCCGCCGATGGTGCGCGAGGCGATGGCGGAGCAGATCGACGACCTGCGCGCGCTGTCCGCGAAGATGGGGTCGGCCGACTTCACGCTCGCCGACGCGAAGTACGCGGCGCAGCGCGCCTACAACGCGAGCCGCGGCAAGCGCGCGTACGAGGCGAAGCTGTCGCGGGTGCGGCGGAAGCGGACCTAGAGCACCGGCGCGCCCGCGCTTGCTGCGCCGCGGTCCCGCCGTTAGGATCGTCGCCGCCCGCCCGCCGCGGTGGGCGCGCGACGTCGCGCCCGACGAGCCCGCCCGCCACGCACCCGGAGCACCCCCGATGTCCCCCTCCCGTCTCGCCCTCGCCGCCCTGGCGCTCGCCGTCGGCGCCGCCTGCGCCGAGGACCGCCCCGCGCCTACCGCGCCCGACGCGCTCCTCTCCGTCGGCTCGACGACTCCCGGCGTCCGCGTCCACCAGCTCCGCACCGAGGAGGATCCGTCCGTCACCGGCGGGGCCGCGTTCTGTGCCGGCGCGCCCTTCACCGCGAACGTCGTGCTGAACGCGAGCGCGTGGAGCACCCAGGCCCGCGCCGTGGACGGAGCCGTCGTGAACGAGGACGTCCAGCGCGTCGGCACCGCGCTCGCCTGCGCGCAGATCACCAGCTTCGCCTTTCCGCCTGGACGCCAGGAGAACTTCTACGCGCGCTTCGACCTCCCCGAGGGGAGCGTCACCGCGCTCGGCACCTGCACGATCATCAGCAACGACGTGCCGACGGCCGGGCTCGTCCTCGCCGGGTGCAACCTGCGGGTGACCGACGCGCCCGCGGGCGTCGCCGGCGGCGCCGCGACCAGCCTCAGCGTCTTCAATCCCTTCCGGGTGCCGGGCTTCGAGACCGGCTCCTACTGGACGCTGCAGCTCTACGAGGACGGCGCGGGGAGCTGAGCCGGCACGCGGCGCGGCGCGCGTCGGTCCATTGACCCGCGCCGTCTCCGCGGCCACATTCCCTCCGTCACGCGGGGTGCCCCTCAGGGCTGAGAGAGCTGCGAGCTCGACCCGTGGAACCTGATCCGGTTCGTACCGGCGGAGGGAACGTGACGAGACGCGCGCTGCCCGCATCGGGCTCGCTCTACCTCGTGGCGACGACACGCGCGTCGCTCCCCCAGTCCGACTTTCTCGCCCGCGTCGAGGCCGCGCTCGCCGGCGGCGCCGACGTCGTGCAGCTCCGCGCGACGTCGCTCGGCGCGCTCGACACGCTGCGCCTCGCCGAGAAGGTCGGCGCACTCGCGGCGGCGGCCGGCGTCCCCTTCATCGTCAACGACCGCCCCGACGTCGCGCTCGCCGCCGGCGCCGACGGGGTCCACCTCGGCCAGGCCGACCTCCCGCCCGAGTCCGCGCGGCGTGTCCTCCCCGGCGCGATCGTCGGCCGCTCGACGCACTCGCTCGAGCAGTTCGCGCGCGCCGAGGCGGAGCGGGCGGACTATGCCGGCGTCGGCCCCGTGTGGGAGACGCCGACCAAGCCGGGGCGCGCGGCGGTGGGGCTCGAGTACGTGCGCGACGTCGCCGCGCGCCGCTCCGCGCTCCCCTGGTTCGCGATCGGCGGGATCACGCTCGACAACATCGAGTCCGTCCTCGACGCCGGCGCGACGCGCGTCGCCGTCGTGCGCGCGGTGCTCGACGCGCGCGATCCCGCCGAGGCCGCAGCGGGGTTCCGCGCCGCGCTCGGCGCGCGCTCCGGCGCGCTCGGCCCCGCGCGCGCGGGCACGATCCGGCTGAACGGGGAGAAGTACCCGCACCGCGACGGGCTGACGCTGCGCGCGCTCCTCGAGGAGCTCGGCGTCGATGCGCGCAAGGTCGTCGTCATGCACGGGGACGAGATCCACCGTGCCGGCCGCGTCCCGGACGCCCCCGTCGCGCCCGGCGACACGATCGAGATCGTCACCATGATGCAGGGAGGGTGAGGGATGCCTGACGACACGCTCGTCATCGCCGGACGGCGGTTCGCCTCGCGGCTGATGCTCGGCACGGGGAAGTACCGCGACTTCGGCGTCATGCGGGAGGCGCTCGCGGCGAGCGGGACGGAGATGGTCACCGTCAGCATCCGCCGCGTCGAGATCGGTGCGCCGGGGCACGCGGGGATCCTCGATGCGCTCGACCTCGATGCCTATCGGCTCCTCCCGAACACCGCGGGGTGCCGCACCGCGGAGGAGGCGGTGCGCGTCGCGAGACTCGCCCGCGCGATGACGGAGACCGCGTGGGTGAAGCTCGAGGTGATCCCCGACGCGAGCTACCTCCTCCCCGATCCGGTCGAGACGCTGCGCGCCGCCGAGGTGCTCGTCGGCGAGGGATTCACGGTGCTGCCGTACATGCCGCCCGACGCGGTGCTCGCGCGCCGCCTCGCCGACGCCGGGTGCGCGACGGTGATGCCGCTCGCCTCGCCGATCGGCTCGGGGCGCGGCGTGCTCGCGCGGGCGAGCCTCGAGATCGTCGTCGAGCAGGCGACGGTGCCGGTGGTCGTCGACGCGGGCATCGGCGTGCCGAGCGAGGCGGCGGCGGTGATGGAGATGGGCGCCGACGCGGTCCTCGTGAACACGGCGATCGCCGAGTCGGCGGACCCGGTGCGCATGGCGGCGGCGTTCCGCGGCGCGGTGGAGGCGGGACGCATCGCGCGCCTCGCCGGCCGCATGCCGGTGCGCGCGCACGCGAGCCCGAGCAGCCCCGTGACGGGCGTGGTGCGGATGCCGGAGGTGGAGGTCCCGGCGTAGCGACGGATCGCCGCGGCCCCGGATGCTCGACGGCCGAGCCTCCCGGGCTCCTTCGTATCGTGTCGCTCTCCTCTTGCCCGCCGCCCCACCGCCCGTAGGTTGCGGGCAGACGACGGCCGCCGCCCGCCGGCGCGCCCACGCGATCATCAGTCGGAGGAGCGTCATGCCCACGAGCGACACGCGTGCATCCACGAGCGCCACCACGGCCGCGAAGGAGCGCTTCCTCGCCGTCTACGACAAGGAGCACGCGACGACGATGCGCGTGCTCCGCGCCTTCCCGCGCGACAAGACCGACCTCCGCCCGCACGAGATGATCAAGTCGGCGCGCGAGCTCGCCTGGATCTTCGTCCTCGAGCGCGGGCTCGGCCAGCACGTCTTCGTGGACGACCTCTTCGCGCACGGCGGCCCGAAGGAGAAGCCGCCGGCGGTCCCCGACTCGTGGGACGCGGTGCTCGACGCCGTCGAGACGGCGCACGTCGAGCTCCGCGAGAAGATCCGCGCGATGCCCGACGAGGAGATGGAGAAGACGGTGCGCTTCTTCGTCGGCCCGAAGATGCTCGACGCGATCCCGCGCATGGAGTTCCTCTGGTTCCTCCTCCACGACGAGATCCACCACCGCGGGCAGTTCTCCGTCTACCTCCGCATGGCGGGCGGAAAGGTCCCGTCGATCTACGGGCCGACGGCGGACGAGCCGTGGTTCTGAACGGCCGGCGCTCGGCGCTCGGCGCTCGGCCCTCGGCGGAGGCGTCCGTGTGACCATGGAGGGGAGGCGCCCGGCTCGGGATGCCTCCCCTCCGTCCATCATCGTATCAGCCCCTCCGAGGTCGTTGTCCCCCAAATGCTTCGTGGCACCGACCTCGCGTTGGATGGAACCCGTTACCGATCGGCTGCGTTAACAATCGTAGGTGTATGAGGTGGCCCGCCGGGTCGCCCCGACCCGAGCGACGGTGCGCTGGAGACGCCGATGCCGAACGCCGAGCTGTACCAGATGAACTTCAGGCCCGCGACCTACTGGGATCACGCCGATCCCATGGCCGCCATCCTCCAGAACGTGAAGGGGGAGCTTCGTCGCGAGCTCATCCGCGACATGCTCGGCGACGGCGAGAAGCGCGAGCACTTCGAGGGGATCCTCGGCGATCTCGACGGCGAGCTCTTCGCCGAGTCGGCGAGCGAGAGCTTCCGCGCCCGGCTCGTCCTCGTGAACCCGCACTGGCTGGGCGGGGAGCTCCTCCCCGACTACCTCCCGGGCGAGGTCGAGATCGCGCGCATCGTCCTCTCCTCGGTGACGCGAGACGTCTACAGCGTCCGCGCCCGCCGCACGCCCGGCGACGCGGGGCGCATCGCCTACCGGATCGTCGACGAGTACGACGGCGGGTGGGCGCTTCCGCGCGAGTCGTCCGCCGCTCCCCTGTCGATGGCGGAGCTGGTGGAGCTGATCGACGGCGCCCGCACCGACGGCGCGGGCGGAGAGAGCCTCACCGACTCGCTGCGCGACGCGTGTGACAACGCGGAGAGCGGCAAGGACTTCGTCCGCGTCGGCTCGGAGCTCTATCCGGAGCTGGAGGCCTGGTACGAGGAGCGCGCCGGCGAGTGGTACGCCCGGCAGCCCGACGCCTCGGAGTGGATCGGGGAGCGCGAGGACGAGCGCTAGCTTCCACCTTCTTGTAGGCGGTTCCCTGACACCGCTGGCGACACCGGCCGGCGAGCTTTTCCCCCATCTGGCGCGCGTCGAGTCACAAACCTATTGTGGCGACGTCGCCCCGTGACGTGGACGCAGGAGCCGTCGCCCGCAGCAGGGCGCTCCGGTCGTGGGACGTCACGCCCGCCTCGAAGCCTCGCCTTCCCGTGCAGCCCCAGCACTCCGACTCCTCGCCGCCGCGCGTGCTCATCGTCGACGACGACGAGGACAGCCTCATCATCTACGAGCGCTTTCTCGGCCTCGCCGGCTACGAGACGAGCCGCGCGCGCAGCGGGACGGAAGCGCTCCGCCGGGCGAGCAGCGAGCCGCCGGCGGCGGTCCTCCTCGACCTCGTGCTCCCCGACATGCACGGGAGCGAGCTCGCGATGCTCTTTCGTGCGACGCCCGGCCTCGAGCACATCCCGATCGTCGGCATCACCGCGCGCGTCACGCCGGACCTGCTGAGCGACCCGGACAGCGTCCCGGTTCCGCGCCTTCTCCTCAAGCCGACGTCGGGCGGCGAGCTCGTCGAGGCGATCCGCGAATCACTCGAAGCAGTGACCTGAGCCGGCATCGTCAGGCGCGCGGCCCGGCGCGAGCGGGCCGGAACGAGCGAGGGGAGGCATCCCGGCCGGGATGCCTCCCCTCGTCACGTCCGGGCGTCGGGGACCGCCGGCGCGGGGCGCCGGCGGCCGCCGACCGCTACTGCTCTTCCGCGATCTGCCCGATCGGCGCGTGGATCAGCTCGGAGCTCGCGAGGTCGATCCCGTCGACGAGCGCCGTCTGCGAGGCGTCGGCCGCCTCCCGCGACGCCGCCGCGGCGAGCATCGGGAGCGTGTAGTCCTCGGCGGCCATGTTCGTGCCGTACCCCATGTCGCGCAGCGCACCGGCGGTGATGCGGCTCAGCGGGTTGTAGCCGAGGTTGAGGAAGCCGGTCATCAGCTCGTTCTTCAGCACGCCCTCGCGCCAGTGCGAGCCGCGCGTCCCGGCGCCGTACATGTCCTCGATGGGGAGGAGGCCGACGCCGCCCGCCTCGCCGTACTGGAGGTTCCCGAACTTCCCGAGGAAGCGATAGTCGGGCGCCGCGGAGCGGAGGCCGAACCGGTTCCAGAACGAGCCGCTGAGCCCGATCACGTGCCCCATCTCGTGCACGATGGTCTCGTCGAGCAGGTCGTAGCTCTCGAGGAAGGCGAGGTCGGCGACGTCGAAGTACATGATCCCGTAGACCGGGAGGCCGTCCACCGTCCGGATGTAGCAGGCGCCGGCGGCGCCGAGGATCTTGCCCGGGCCGTCGATCTCGACGAGCTGGACGTCGATCAGGATGTCGTCGATCGTGCCGGAGAACGCCGGCATCCCCGGGAAGCACGCATTCGCCGGGATCGTCCCCGAGACGGCGGGCATGTCCTTGTTGATGATCCCCTGCCAGCGCGCGGCGGCCGTCTCGAAGGCGGCGCGCTGTCCCTCGGTCACGGGCACGGCGAAGCGGACGGTGACGTCGAACTTGTCTGCCGGGAAGCCGACCGGCTCGACGCGGTGGCTGCGCGCGGACTGGAGCACCGGGAGGTCGCTCGCGACGTTGCCCGTGGCGAGCAGGGCGCCGGGCTCGTCGCTCAGGAGCGTGTCGGGGGAGATGGGCTCCGAGCACGCGGCGAGCGTGCCGGCCGCGAGCGCGGCGAGGGCGGCGGACGTGAAGCGGGACATGACGACTCCTGCGGATGGGGGCCGAGAGCTGCCCCCCGGGAGAGGGAGCAGTGGAAGGCGCAGCGGCGCTCTCGGCGAGCGACGGCGCTGGGGTGCTCGAGGATGTCGCGGAAAGAGGCACGCGACCATCGTCGGCCGCCGACCCGCTGCAACAAAACGTTCGTTTACGTGACTGCAGCGGTGGGGATGGTAACGGTGTGCACCAGGTCACACAAGAGCGTCTCGATGCGGGCGGGACCGTAGGAATGCGAGCACTCCGGGCCGCCCATGCGCGACCTGATCGCGACCCGACTCCGCTCCGGCACCCTTCACAGATCTCGCACAGCCGCGCCATTGTCCGGCGCCGCACCCCGTCCAATGTTGGACGGAGCCATGCGACTCCGTTGGCCCCTCGTCCTCCTCCTCGTCAGCGTCGGCGCGACCGCGCTCGCCGCCTGGGAGGCGCAGCGCGCCTTCCGCTCGCAGCGCGCGACCGCCGAGCGCGCGCTCGCGGAGTACGCGAGCTTCGCCGCGTGGAGCTACCAGCAGCACCTCCGCGAGCGGCTCGGGATGCTCGCCCGCGAGACGCTCGGCGCCGTCAACCACGGCGAGGGGCTGCACACCTCGCCGCGCATCCCCGCCGCGAGCGAGCTCGCCCACTACCTCCCCTTCGACGAGCGCTGCGGCTGCCACCGCACGCAGCACGGGCCGACCCCCGCGCGCTTCTTCGGCTTCACGCTCGGCGCGGACACGCTCGGCTCCGGGGTCAACCACCACCGCGATCCGGCGAACGGGTGGGAGGTGGACGCCGCGCCGGTTCTCCCGATCGACCCGCAACGCGACCGGCACACGGTCGCCGAGCAGCGGTGGATCACCGACACGCTGACGCGGCAGATCCGCTCGCGATTCCGCTCGCCGTGGGGGTTCGCCTGGGTCGTCGCGGAGCGCGAGGGGCGGCCGCGCGTCCTCGCCTACACGCTGATGCCGACGACGTGGGGGGACACGCTCGTCTACGGCGCCGAGTACACGGAGCGCGCGGTGACGGAGCTCCTCTCCGGCGTCCTCGACGGGGAGGGGCTCCTCCCCGCGCCGTTCACCGCCGGGCGGCGCAACCGCGACGTGCTCGACCTCACCGTCGCCGATGCGCGCGGCACGCGCCTCTTCGCCACGGCCGACGATGGCGGCTGGACGCTCGATGCGACGCACGCGCTCGCGCCGAGCTTCGGCGGGCTCGCCGTGCACGCGCGCATCCGTCCGCGGCTCGCCGGCGACCTCGTGATCGGCGGGCTGCCGCGCTCGCGGCTCCCGTGGATGCTCGCCCTCCTCGCACTCGCCGGCGCGCTCTCGGTGGTCGCCGTGGCGCAGCTCCGCCGCGAGTCGCAGCTCGCGCGCATGCGCGCCGACTTCGTCTCGAGCGTCTCGCACGAGCTGCGCACGCCGCTCGCCCAGGTGCGCCTCTGGGTCGAGACGCTGCGCCTCGGCCGCGCGGCGACCGACGCCGAGCGCGCCTGGGCGCTCGACCACATCGACCGCGAGACGCGCCGCCTCGCGCACCTCGTCGAGAACGTCCTCCGCTTCTCGCGCGGCGGGCGCGAGGACGCGACGCTCCCCGCGCCGACGGACGTCGGCGCCGAGGTCGCCGAGACGGTCGCCGAGTTCGCCCCGCTCGCCGCCTCGCGCCGCGCGCGCGTGGACGTCGCGGTGGACGAGACGCCGCCGGTGCGCCTCCGGCCGGACGCGCTGCGCCGCATCCTCCTGAACCTCCTCGACAACGCGGTGAAGTACGGCCCGCCCGGCCAGACGGTGCGCGTCCGCCTGACGACGAGCGGCGACCGGGTGCGCCTGACGGTCGAGGACGAGGGAAGCGGCGTCGCCGAGCGCGAGCGCGAGCTCGTCTGGCTCCCCTTCCAGCGCGGCACCGCCGCGACGCTGCGCGGAGCGGGCGGGAGCGGGATCGGGCTCACGCTCGTGCGGGAGCTGGTGGAGCTGCACGGGGGGCGGGCGTGGGTCGAGGGGGCGAGATTCGTGGTGGAGCTGCCGGCACTCGGCGTCGGGACCTCGGCCCTCGGCCCTCGGCGCTCGGCGCTCGGCGGGGCGGACGAGCCGTCCGTGCCGCCGGGCCCCGCACGCGCGACGACGGACGCTCGGTTCGCCGAGGGCCGAGCGCCGAGCGCCGAGCCCCTGCCGGACGTGCCCACCAGCCGGTGATGCCCGCCCGCATCCTCCTCATCGAGGACAACACCGACCTCGCCGCCGGGATCGAGCACAACCTGCGGCTCGACGGCTACGAGGTGCGGCACGCCGAGGACGGGACGGCGGGGCTCGCCGCGGCGCGCGAGTGGGGGCCGGACCTCGTCGTGCTCGACCTGATGCTCCCCGGGATCGACGGCTACCGCGTGCTCGAGACGCTGCGGCGCGAGGGGCGGCGGATGCCGGTGCTCATCCTGACGGCGCGCGGCGAGGAGGCGGACAAGGTGCGCGGCTTCCGCCTCGATGCCGACCAGTACGTGACGAAGCCCTTCGGCCTCCTCGAGCTGCTCGAGCGCGTCCGCTCGCTGCTCCGGCGCGCCTCGCCGAACGGCGCCGGGGCCGCCACGCCCGCCGTGCTCCGCTTCGGCGACGTCGTCGTCGACACCGCCGCGCGCACGGTGACGCGCGCGGGCGAGCCGTGCGCGCTCACGCCGAAGGCGTACGAGCTCCTCCTCGCGCTCGTCAGGCGGAACGGCGCGGTGGCGTCGCGCGTCGAGCTGCTGCGCGAGGTCTGGGGCTACGGCGGCCTCGTCCTCTCGCGCACGGTGGACTCGCACGTTGCCGAGCTGCGCCGGAAGATCGAAGCGGACCCCGCGAACCCGCGGCACGTGGTCACGGTGTGGAAGGTGGGGTATCGGTTCGAGGGATAGATCTGGGGAATGGGCCCTGGGCCCTGGGCCCTGGGCACGGAGGCACTCGGCGCTCGGCGCTCGGCACTCGGCGGGGCGGTCGGGATTCGCGTGACGTGAGGAATCTCTTAGGAGAAGGCTCCACCTGTTGCTGTGTGTTTCACGCGGAGGCGCGGAGATCCGCGGAGCAAGGCGCGGTGCGCGGGGGACGCATCGCGCCACGAGCCGTGAATGCTTTGTGCGAACTGCTCGACGGACACGCCTTCTTGCGCCGGCGCACTAGTCCGTCCAGGCGGAGCCCCCATCATGATCCATCGGCCCCGCCGCGACGGTCTCTCGCACCGAGCGAAGCGATCCGGATGATCTGCCACATCCGCATGATCCGCGGTTCACAACCTCGTGTGGCCGGCCCGAGCGGCCGTACTCCGCGGATCTCCGCGTCTCCGCGTGAAACACACAGCAACAGGGGGAGCCATCTATTCAGAGATGCCTCCCCGCGGCCACGAGCCCGACCGCCCCGCCGAGTGCCGAGTGCCGAGTGCCGAGCGCCGAGCGCCGAGCTCCCCCGCTCTCCCCCCACCATCACAACTCCCGCACACTCCCCGCAACCAACCACCAACACCTCCCCCGCGCCCCGCCGCATGTTCGCTCCGTCACTTCATCCGGAGCGCACCGTGACCCGCCGATACCTTCCTCTCGCCGCCGCCGTCGCGATCCTCGTCGCGTCGCCGGCGGCGTCGCGTGCCTCGATCGGGAGCACCCTTCCTTTCGCCGACCGCGGCGACCTCCTCGTCGATGCCGCGTGGCTCGCCGAGCATCT
>DASUSM010000088.1:0-3749 GCA_036375115.1 Gemmatimonadaceae bacterium
CACGAGTCCCTCCAGGCGCACCCGCCAATCATTCATCGGCCCCGCCACGTCGATCTCTCGCGCCCCACGGAGCGATCCGCGCGATCCGCTGAATCCGCGCGATCCGCCATTCACTCCCTCTTCCGTGTGGCCGGCCCGAGCGGCTGTAATGTGGCCGGCCCGAGCGGCCGTTCCTCGCTCGCCGATGGAGCCGCCCCGCGGCCGTCCGATCGTAGCCCCGTCAGCGACCCGACCCCTTCTCTCCCGGGCACGCCACGCGCGCGTACGGGAAGCCGACCGCGCGCATCCCGCTCGGCGTCGTTCCTTCCACGCGGGCGACGAGCGAGTCCGCGCCCGCGCGGCGGTAGATCACGCGCTGCGGGAAGTCGTGCGCGAGGTTCTCGAAGACGACCGTCGCCGAGTCGCCGTTTGCGGACTCGAGATCCGCGCTCCGGAACTCGGCCGGCGCCTGTCCCGACGGCTGCGCGGCGAAGACCAGCGTGTCGCCGCGCTCGTGGATCCGCACCATCTCGTACTCGACGAGCGAGTCGCGGCGCGTCGTGCGGCTGACGCCGAGCATGATCCCGCCGCGCGGCGCGAGCCAGTGCTCCTCGACGCGACGCGTCGGCGTGCGCATCTCCCAGCACCCGGCCATCCACGACAGCGCGTCGATGGGACGCTGTGCGTCCGCGCCGGACGGCACGGCGAGCGCGACGACGAGCATGGCGAGGGCGAGGCGGGCGGCGCGCGGGCGCGGTCGCTCGGCGTGTCGGGGCGCTGCGCGGTCCGGCATGGTCGGCTCCGGGATCGGGTCGCTGAAGGGTGCGCCCGGAGCGTCCCGCGCGCAAATCACCCGCCCCCACCCGCCCCGCCGCGCCACATCGCTCCCCCGCAACGACTTGCGGAATGTCCCGGGATCTGTGCAAGTGCGCCCGGCCGCGGCGTCCATGAGGCGTTCCCCTTCCCCGAGCTCCTCATGCCTCAGCCTCGTCCGTCGTCCCGTCGCGTCCTCGCGGCCGCCGCCGCGCTCGTCCTCGCCGCCGCGCCGGCGTCCCTCTCCGCGCAGGGGTGGATCGTCATCCCCGGCCCGTGCGAGGACTGCGCGCCGCCGCGCTGCGCGCCCGTCGAGCGCTGCCGGCCGTGGGACGCGCAGGTCCGCCGCGTCTCGTCCGACGTCCGCGTCTCGCTGCGCGAGCGCGTCCTCTCGTACGAGGTGACGGAGATCTTCCACAACGCGGGCGGGCGCATCGGCGAGGCCGACTACCTCTTCCCGCTCCCGCGCGACGCCGCTTTCCAGGACCTCCAGCTCGAGATCGACGGCGAGCTGGTGAGCGGCGAGACGCTCGGCGCCGGCGAGGCGCGCCGCATCTACGAGGAGATCGTGCGCCGCCAGAAGGACCCCGCGCTCGTCGAGTGGATGGGCCACGGGCTCCTGCGCACGCGCATCTTCCCGATCGCGCCCGGCGAGCGGAAGAAGGTCGTCGTGCGCTTCCAGATGGTCGCGGAGCGGGAAGGGGACGCGGTGCGGGTGGACTACTTCCGGGGATCGCGCTTCGACGAAGCGGCGCTCGGCACTCGGCGCCCGGGCCTCGGGTCGCCCCGCCCTCCCGCCGAGCGCCGAGCGCCGAGCGCCGAGGGCCGGGTGGCCTTCCATCTGACCATCCCCCGCGACGCCCCCTACGGCGACCCCTACTCGCCGACGCACGAGCTGGAAATCGATGACGACCGGTCGTCGCGTAAAGTCTCGGTGCGCGGCAACGCGCGGGAGGTGCTGATCCTCCTCCCGCTGCGCCGGCAGCGCGAGGCATCCGTCGCCGTACTGACGCACGCGGCGCGCGCCGGGACGGGGTTCACGCTCATCCGGCTGACGCCGCCCGCGTCGCACGCGCGCACGATGCCGCGCGACGTCACGCTCGTCCTCGACGTCTCGGGATCGATGCGCGGGCGGAAGCTCGAGCAGGCGAAGGCGGCGGGCCGCCAGCTCCTCGCCACGCTCGACGCGCGCGACCGCTTCCGTCTCGTCCGCTTCTCCACCGACGTCGAGAGCTTCCGCGACGGCTTCGTGACCGCCACCCGCGCGAGCGTGCGCGACGCCGAGCGATGGCTCGACGACCTCGAAGCGGAGGGCTCGACCAACATCTCCGGCGCCCTCGAGGAAGCGCTCGACGGCGATGTCGCCGCCGAGCGCCGAGCGCCGAGCGCCGAGGGCCGGCCGCACGATCGCCTCGAGCTCGTCCTCTTCCTGACCGACGGCGCCCCCACCGTCGGCGAGCGCGACCCCGCCGCGATCGCCGAGCTGGCGCGGCGCGAGCGCGGCGAGCGGAGGCTCTTCACCTTCGGCGTCGGCGCCGACGTCAACACCGCGCTCGTCGAGCAGCTCGCGCTCGAGGGGCGGGGCACGGCGCACTTCGTCCGCCCCGACGAGGACGTCGAGCGCGCGGTGGGGATCGTCGCCGCGCGGCTGCGCGGCCCGATCGCGACCGACCTGCGCCTCCGCGCCGACGGCGTCCGTCTCGAGCAGGTGATGCCGAACGCGCCGGCCGATCTCTTCGCCGGCGAGGACCTCGTCGTCCTCGCGCGCTACCAGACGCGCGACGACGTCAGCGCCGCGCGCATCCGCTTCGAGGGGCGCTCCCCCGACGGCGCGGTGCGGTGGGAGACGACGGCGCGCTTCCCCCAGCTCGAGCGCGACAACGCCTTCATCCCGCGCCTCTGGGCGACGCGACGCGTCGGCTGGCTGAGCGCCGAGCGGCGCCGCAGCGGCCCGAACGAGGAGATCGACGGCGAGATCCGGCGGCTCGGCGAGACGTACGGGATCCCGACCGAGCTGACGTCGTACCTCGTCCTCGAGCCGGGGATGGACGACATGCGGCGCCGCGACGTGGCCGGCCGCGTCGGCGGAGCGGTCACGCGCGGAAGCCAACGGCAGGCGATGGGCGAGCAGCCGATGCAGCTCGAGGCCATCGTCACGACGGGCGCCGCTTCCGCCTCGGCGCCGACCCGGAACGAGTCGGACTTCGCCGCCGCGAAGGCCGCCGCCGAGCAGCGCGCGGCGAGCAGCGTCGCCGCCGTGGACTCGGTGGCGCTCGAGGCGGTCGGCGGCGCCCCCGGCGAGAGCCGCCGCGTCGGGGACCGGATCTTCAGGCTCGCCAATGGCCGCTGGACGGACGCGCGCTACACTTCGGGGATGACCGTTCGCGCCGTCCGCCCGTACTCGGCCGCCTACTTCGACCTCCTCCGCGCGATCCCCGAGCTCGCCGAGATCTTCGCGCTCGGCGACCAGGTGCTGGCGGCCGGCGGCTCCATCGCGATCGAGGTCGCGTCGACGGGAGCGGAGTCGCTCTCGCGCGCGGAGCTGGAGAGGATCGAACGGGAGTGGAGGGGACGGTGACGTCGACGCCTCTCTCGAGTTCGCCTGGCCGTCGCCGACCCCGGCGCTGGCATCGACGAACAGGGAATCGGATGCATCCGATGCCTCGGATGCATCCGACCCTCGGCGGAGCCGCATGACGTCGATCGAGCGCCTCTTCACCGAGCACCACTCGACGCTCGTCCACTATCTCGTGCGCCGCCTCGGCGACCGGGACTGGGCGGAAGAGGTGGCGCAGGAGACCTTCCTGCGCGCGCTGCGCTACCTCGAGCGCGCGGAGGGTGACGCCGGCGCATCGGAGCCCGACGACGGCCGAGCGCCGAGCGCCGAGCGCCGAGTGCCGCCGTCTGCCCCCGCAGCCCCCGCGGCCCCCGCGCGGCGCATCGGCAACGAGCGCGCC
>DASUSM010000089.1:0-2514 GCA_036375115.1 Gemmatimonadaceae bacterium
GGGCGGGCCCTGGGCCCTGGGCCCTGGGCCCTGGGGGGAGTGATGGTTCGAATGGCGGGCAGACGATGATGCGTCGTTCAGCGGTTCGCTCGAGCTTCGGACGCATGCACGAGACGCGAGCCTCGGGTCGAGGCGCAGTCCGGAGCCATCGCGACCTCCATGTCTGGCAGCTCGGCCTCGTGTTGGCGAAGCGCATTTTCGCTCTGACGCGAAGACTTCCGGAGGAGGAGCGCTTCGGACTCGCCGTGCAGCTCCGACGAGCGGCGGTGAGCGTGCCGTCGAACGTCGCCGAGGGATTCGCGCGCGGCTCGGCCAAGGACTACGCGCGATTCCTGTCCATTTCGCGCGGCTCGCTCGGCGAGATCGAGACGCAGCTCCTCATCGCGCGCGACCTGCCGCGGATCGACGTCGCGGAGCTCGACGCCATTCTCGAGCTGGTCGCCTCCGAGGGGCGGATGCTCACACGCCTGGCGAGTGCGGTGCGGACGACCGATCGCCGGCCGACCGAGCCCGGTCAGCGTCGTACAGCCCAGGGCCCAGGGCCCAGGGCCCAGGGCCCGTCGTAACCCCATGTTCGCCAAGCTCGCCCTCCGCAACGTCACCACCCGCCCCTGGCGCACCGTGCTCCTCCTCGCCGGGTACGGGATCGGCGTCGGGGTCATGATCGTGCTGCTCTCCATCGGGGAGGCGCTGCTCGCGCAGGCGCGGGACGAGCGGCTCGTCGGCGGCGGGGACGTCACCGTCCTGCCGGAGGGGCTCGACGTCGAGGTCATGAAGACCGGCGGCGTCGGTGGGCTCTTCTTCTCGATCGACCACGCGCGCTTCGTGCACCTGCAGCTCCTCGCCTCGCCGCGGCTCGCCGGCGAGGTGCGCGCCGTCGCGCCGCAGATCGAGGGGAAGCTGCTCTACCTCCGCGCGAACGGGCGCGAGCACCCGGTGCGCGCGAGCGGCGAGATCCCGTCCGCGTCGCGCGCCGTCGGCGGCGCGCCGGCGCTCGCCGCGGGCGCGTGGACGGACGACGCCGGCGACGTGCGCTGGACGAGCCCGACGCGGAGCGAGCTGCGGCACGACATCGACCGCTTCCACCTCCCGCCCGACGGCGTCGCGTCGCGCGAGAGCTGGGCGGAGTGGCACTACTTCAACGTCCTCTCGGCCGACCTCCGCCGCTGGGCCTTCATCACGTACATGGTCGGCGGCGAGGTGCCCGACGGCCGGTGGGGCGGGCAGCTCCTCGTCACGACGCACGAGCAGGGACGCCCGGCGCGCCGCTTCAGCGCGACCGTGCCGCCCGCGGACGTCCGCTTCTCCACCGTCGACGCCGGCCTCCGCCTCGGCGACGCGCGCGTGACGCTCCTCGAGGGCGCGCGCTACCACATCACGGGATCGGCGCGCGCCGAGGACGGCTCGGGGGAGCGCGTGACGCTCGACCTCGTCGTCACCCCCGCGCCGCGCGCCTATTTCCCCGGCGCCTCGCTCGGCTCCGGCGACTTCGTCTCCGGGTACGCCGTGGCCGGGCTGCGCGCGGACGCGACGGGGACGCTCTGCGTCGGCGCGCGGTGCGAGCGCTTCGACGGCGTGCAGGCGTACCACGACCACAACTGGGGCGTGTGGCGCGGCGTGAGCTGGGAGTGGGGCTCGGCGCGCGCGGGCGAGTACTCGCTCCTCTACGGCCGCGTCATCCCGCCCGACTCCCTCGATTCGACGTCGCCGCTCTTCCTCTACGTCGTGGACTCGCTCGGCTTCCGCGCGCTCTTCCGTCCCGACCGGATCGTCTACGACGACGCGCGCACGATCGCGGTGGACGGGCGGCCGGTGCGCGTGCCGGCGCGCGCCGTGATGGAGGACGTCCGCGGCGGCGACACGCTGCGCGTCGAACTCGAGATCGAGGACGCGGTCGGGACGGACACGCGTGCCTCGCTCGTGGAGCGCGGCGAGACGATGGCCGCGCGCGCGCTCCGCCGGCCCTACTTCATCCAGATGAAGGGGATCGCGCGCCTGACCGGGCGCCTCGACGGACGCCCGGTCGTCGGCACCGGGACCGGATTCTTCGAGACCTACCGCTAGGCGCGCGCCGGCGTCAGGCGCTGCGCCCCCGCGCCGGGCGCGCCGGGGCGGTGCCCGGCGCGTCGGTGATGAAGAGGCGCCGGTCGACGTTGCGGATCCGCACGTTCGCCGATTCCTCGAGCGCGCGGATGACCTCGCCCGAGGAGCCGAGCCCGGCGCGCAGGGCGACGGGGCGGTCGAGGAGCGCCGAGTCGGCGACCCACAGGTCGAGCGCGTACCAGCGGGCGATCTGCGGGAGCACGTCGCGCAGCGGGCGCTCCGAGACGACGAGGCTGTCAGTCGTCCACCCGAGCATCTCGTCGGTCAGCGCCTGCGGTGCGGCGCGCGGCGCGGCGCCGGCGGCGATCGCGATGGTCTCGCCGGCCGCGACGTCGCGCGACTCGTCCCCCGCGTCCACGGAGACGCTGCCGCTGTCCACGCGCACGAGCACGTCCTCGCCTGGGCGCGCGC
>DASUSM010000090.1:0-2647 GCA_036375115.1 Gemmatimonadaceae bacterium
CACCGCTTCTACGATTTCCAGCCCGACCTGAACGTCGAGAACCCCGACGTGCGCGAGGAGATGCGGCGCGTGATGGCCTACTGGATCGCGCTCGGCGTCGCCGGCTTCCGCGTGGACGCCGTCCCCTTCGTCCTCGAGCACACCGATCCGCGCCGCCGCGAGGCGGCGAAGGACTTCGAGCTGCTCTACGACCTGCGCCGGGTGGCGGACCTGCGCGCGGGCGACGCGCTCCTCCTCGGCGAGGCGAACGTCGAGCCGAAGGAGCAGCTCCCGTACTTCGGGAAGCGCGGCGAGGGGATCCAGATGATGTTCAACTTCTGGGTCAACCAGCACCTCTTCCTCGCCCTCGCGACGTCCGACGCGCGCCCGCTCGCCGCCGCGCTCAAGGCGACGCGCTCGATCCCGCCGGGCGCGCAGTGGGCGCAGTTCCTCCGCAACCACGACGAGCTCGACCTCGGCCGCCTGACGGACGATCAGCGCGCGACCGTCTTCGCGCGCTTCGCCCCCGACGAGCGGATGCACCTCTACGACCGCGGGATCCGTCGCCGCCTCGCCCCGATGCTCGGCGACCGCCGCCACCTGGAGCTCGCCTACTCGCTGCTCTTCTCCCTCCCGGGGACGCCGGTGATCCGCTACGGCGACGAGATCGGGATGGGCGACGACCTCTCCCTCCCGCAGCGCGACGCGGTGCGCACGCCGATGCAGTGGTCGGACGAGCCGCAGGCGGGCTTCACGACGGCGGACGACGCGCCGCACCCGGTGATCGCCGACGACGGCCCGTGGGACTACCGGCGCGTGAACGTCGAGGCGCAGCAGCGCGACCCGTCGTCGCTCCTGCGCTGGACGGCGCGCATGATCCGCGTGCGCAAGCAGTGCCCCGAGATCGGACGGGGGACGTGGACGCTGCTCGCCACGGGGAAGCCGGAGGTCATCGCGATGCGCTACGACTGGCGCGGCAGCTCGGTCGTGGTCGTCCACAACCTCGCCGAGCACCCGCGGGCGGTGCGGCTGCGTCCCGGCGTGGAGGGAGGCGACGTCCTCGTCTCCCTCCTGCACGAAGAGAAGAGCCGCGCCCGCGCCGACGGCTCCCACGCGCTCGCGCTCGACGCGTTCGGGTACGCGTGGTATCGGGTGGGCGGGCTCAACAAGGCCCTACGGCGAGGGCGCGAGTAGCCGCGCTCGATCGGAGAAGACAAATCGGATGCATCCGATCCATCGGATGCATCCGATTTCCTTTCCGTGGGCGCCTCCCGCGCGCGATGCCGGCGATGCGCAGGGGGAACGCGCCCCCGGACCCACCCGTGCCCTTTCCGGATCCGGGGCGCGAGTGCAGATTGGCCGCCCGCCGAATCCGGACACGATACCCGCATGCCGCTCCGTTCCCTCGCCCGCCACGCGCTCGCCGCAGCGCTCCTGCTCGCCGCCTGCTCGGATTCGACCGCCCCCGACGTCAGGCGGATCGCGCTCGAGGAGGAGATCGTCGGAGAGGTCCGGCGGGGAGAGGCGATCGACTTCGCCGTCGACATCGAGCCCGGCACCTGGGTGACGCTGCGGCTCGGCGCCCCGGCGGATCCGATCCGCGCGCGGCTGTACGCCGACGACGTCGAGCAGGTCTCGATCGTCGGCGGCTTCGACGAGGAGGATGGCGAGCCGGCGTGGCTCTCCCCGATGCTCGTCGAGACGGGGACGCGCTACCGCATCCGCATCGAGCCGCACGAGCAGGGGAGCGGCGGCGAGTTCAGCCTCCTCCTCACCAGGGCCGACATCGAGCCGGAATCGCACCCGTCGTCGCTCGAGGTCGGGGAGCTGGTCGAGGGCGAGACGATCGCGCACCCGGCCGACGTCGACATGTTCTGGATCGACGCGACGGCGGGGGAGGAGTTCAACGTCTTCCTCCAGTCGATGAACCCGTCGAACTCCGGCGGGCTGCACGGATGGATCGTCTCCGAGATCCCCGGCGCGCCGGCGTTCGTCCCCGGCTTCTTCGAGGCCGCGCCCGCGGCGGGCGGCCTCTCCGACCGCGCACACGGCACGATCACGATCCCGCAGACGGGGCGCTACCGCATCGAGATCTTCGGCGGCTGGCACCACGTCGAGGGACAGTTCACGGGACCGTACCGCCTCCTTCTCTACCCGGTGGACCGTGCGCCCGAATCGTCCCCCGTCGCGCTCGTCCCCGGCGACACGCTGGAGACGGAGTCGATCGACGACGTCGGCGACGTCGACGTCTTCACGCTGAGCGGGACGCCGGGGTCGCGGTGGGTGCTCTTCGTCGAGGCGGGGGGCGTCGCGCCGCACGCGATCGTCGCCGACGTCGGCGTCTTCGACGGCGCCTCGGCGACGGATGCCGCCGGCGGCGCGACGCTCCTCGCGAACCCGTCGCCGCTCTTCGCCATGCCGGCGAGCGGAAGCGTCGCCATCACCGTCGCCGGCGAGCGCAGTGCGCTCGGCGCCTATCGCGGCCCCTACCGGCTCTACGCGCACCCGTTGAGCGCCGCGCCGGAGTCCGGCGATGCCGCGTTCGCGCTCGACCAGCCGGTCTCCGGCGCGATCGACGTCGTCGGCGACGTCGACGAGTGGACGATCGACGTGCCTGACGACACGATCGTCACCCTCTCGATCGCGCGTCCGGCCGGGACGCAGGGAG
>DASUSM010000091.1:0-10198 GCA_036375115.1 Gemmatimonadaceae bacterium
GCCGTAGAAGGCGCGACGCGCGCCGACCCCGAGATCGATGTGCACGTTGTCGCGCTTGCCGATCAGCCAGCCGTAGTCCACGCCGAGGCCGACGGTCGGTCCGGAGACCCTGCGCGTCTCGGCGGTGAAGATGTCGGCGACCTCCTCGACGCTGGCGTACCCCACCGAGGCGCCGAGCGAAAAGCCCTCGAACACCCGCTCGTTGGGATAGTACCGGAGCTTCACGTCGGCGGTCGCGTACGACTCGTCGCCATCGTTGTCGTCCTCCAGCTCGAAGTACGAGCCGCCGATGGCGATCGACGTGCCCGCCCCGATGCGCCGCTCGTATTCGCCGGTGAACCAGCCGAACACCAGCGTGATCGGGTTCGTCGAGAGGAGGTTGTCCCGCGCCGGGACCTCCTGCGCGGCGAGCGATCCGGCGGGGGCGGCGAGCACGCCGAGGGCGGTGGCGGCGAGCAGCAGCGCCTGACGGGTGATGGGCCGGATCCACATGATGGTTTGGAGGCTGGGGTACGCGGGCGCTGCGAACGGAGACGAGGGAGGCCCAAGATCGTGTGCGGTACGGGAGGCGGCAAGGCTCGCCGACCGGGAACCGGACGCCCCGGGAGCGGCCGCTTTCGCGCTGGTTGCGCTCGAATGCGCGGATTAGCTTTCGCGACGAGCACGGCGGGCGAGGGCGCCCTGCCCCGTGGGGCGGGCGCCCTCGCGCCGTGGAACACCCGTTAGATTCCGCACATGCAGATCGAGATCACGACGAAGAAGGCGGAGGGCGTCGAGCGCCTCCTCGAGGTGTCCGTTCCGGTGGATGTGGTGCGCGAGGCCGAGGAGAAGGCGGTGCGCCGCTACGCCTCGCAGGCCCGGCTCCCCGGCTTCCGCCCGGGGAAGGCGCCGGCGGCGATGGTACGGAAGAAGTTCGCCGCGGCGATCCGGCAGGAGACGCTCGAGGCGCTGATGCAGGACGCCTATCGCGAGGTCCTCGAGCGCGAGAACCTGACGCCGGTCGCGCAGCCGCACGTGCATCACGTGCACTTCGACGAGGGAAAGCCGCTCAGCTTCGAGCTCCACGTCGAGGTCCGGCCGGAGATCGAGCTCGCGCGGACGCAGGGCTTCCGCGTCGCCCGCGCCGCGTCGACCGTCACCGACGAGCAGGTCGCCGAGCAGATCGAGCGGATGCGGGAGCAGAAGGCGACGCTCGCCCCCGTGGACGGCAAGCCGGCGCCGGGCGACCTCGTGACGGTGACGCTGGCGACGGCCGAGGACGGCGGCGAGATGCCCGCCGAAGGGAAGGAGTACCGCCTCGAGCTCGGCGGCGGGCAGGCGATCCCCGGGATCGAGGAGCTCATCATGGACCTCACCCCCGGCGAGACCGCCGAGCGTTCCGTGCGCTGGCCGGACGATTTTCCGGACGAGGCGCAGCGTGGCGCGACGAAGCTGGTGCGCGTGACGCTATCCGACGTGAAGCGGCGCGACCTTCCCGTGCTCGACGACGCGTTCGCGCGCGAGGTCGGCGACTTCGACTCGCTCGACGCGCTGCGGACCGCGGTGCGCGAGGACCTGCAGCGGCACGCGGACCGCGACGCGGATGCGGAGGTGCGGCAGAAGATCGTGGACGAGATCATCGCCGCGAACCCCTTCGACGTGCCATCGGCCTGGGTCGGCCAGCTCGTCGGCGCCTACGCGCAGGCGTACCAGGTGCCGGAGGAGCAGCGAGAGCAGTTCCAGCAGGAGTTCCGCTCGGTGGCGGAGCGGCAGGTGCGGCGCGACCTCGTGATCGACACGATCGCCGAGCGCGAGGGGCTCGCGGCGAGCGAGGCCGACATCGACGCGCGTGTCGCCGAGGTCGCGGCACAGCGCGGCAGCGACCCGGGAAAGATCTACGCTTCGCTGCAGAAGGCGGGGCGCCTGAAGGAGATCGAGCGCGGGATCACCGAGGAGAAGGTGTTCGCCTGGCTGATGGAGCGAAACACGGTCGAATGAGGGAAAAGGGACGAGGGACGCGGGACGAGGCGGGCCGGCCGCCCGCATCCCGTCTCCCGCAGCCGGAGCCCTTCATGTTCACCAATCACGACCACGACGACGACGACGAGCCAATGCCCACGATCTACACGCCCTACGTGATCGAGCGGTCGAGCCGCGGCGAGCGGACCTACGATGTCTTCTCGCGGCTGCTCATGGACCGCATCATCTTCCTCGGGACGCCGATCAACGACGACGTCGCGAACATCATCATCGCGCAGCTGCTCTTTCTGCAGGCGGACAACCCGGACCGGGACATCTACCTGTACATCAACTCGCCGGGCGGCAGCGTCTCGGCGGGGCTGGCGATCTACGACACGATGCAGTTCCTGTCGGCGCCGGTGAACACGATCTGCATGGGGATGGCGGCGAGCATGGGGTGCTTCCTGCTGGCCGGCGGCCGGAAGGGGAAGCGCATGGCGCTGCCGCACGCGCGCATCATGATGCACCAGCCGTCGGGCGGGTCGCAGGGGACGGCGGCGGACATCGAGATCGCGGCGCGCGAGATCCTCTATCTCCGCACGAAGATGAACGAGATCATGGCGCGGCACACGGGGAAGGCGGTCGAGCAGATCGAGCGCGACTTCGACCGCGACCGCTACATGTCGGCCGAGGAGGCGAAGGAGTACGGCATCATCGACGATGTCATCTCGCATCGCGGCGAGATCATCGAGCAGTCGCGGCAGCCGTCGGTGACGGCCTGAACCGATGCGGACGCGTTTCGTGCACGACGGCACGAGCGCGTTCGCCCGCGCCCGGCGGGGTTGCGCCGGCGCTTGCTTGACCCTCGTCGCGGGCGGCATTAGTTCTTGGCACCCGCTCGCGCCTGGCGCCGGCCCGCGCCCCGGCCTCATGGCCCGCTGACCTCCTTCGTGGATGCCCATGTCGCACGACAAACACCTCCGCTGCTCGTTCTGCGGGAAGAGCAAGGACTCGGTGCGGAAGTTCATCTCCGGGCCGTCCGTGTACATCTGCAACGAGTGCATCGCCCTCTGCAACGAGATCCTGGCGGAGGACGAGGAGCGTGAGGTCGCGGACTCCATCACGCAGGTGCCGGCGCCGATGGAGATCAAGGAGGTGCTGGACCAGTACGTGATCGGGCAGGAGAAGGCGAAGAAGACGCTCGCCGTCGCCGTGTACAATCACTACAAGCGGATCAACTCGGGCGCGACGCGCGACGAGGACGTCGAGCTGGACAAGTCGAACATCCTGCTCATCGGGCCGACGGGCGTCGGCAAGACGCTGCTCGCGCAGACCCTCGCCCGGATCCTCGACGTCCCCTTCACGATCGCCGACGCGACGACGCTGACCGAGGCGGGCTACGTCGGCGAGGACGTCGAGAACATCCTCGTCCGCCTGCTCCAGGCGGGCGACTTCAACGTCAGCGAGTGCGAGCGGGGCATCGTCTACATCGACGAGATCGACAAGATCGCGCGCAAGTCGGAGAACCCGAGCATCACGCGCGACGTCTCGGGCGAGGGCGTGCAGCAGGCGCTCCTCAAGATCCTCGAGGGGACGGTCGCCTCGGTCCCGCCGCAGGGCGGGCGCAAGCACCCGCAGCAGGAGTACATCCAGATCAACACGAAGGACATTCTCTTCATCTGCGGCGGCGCCTTCGACGGGCTGGAGAAGATCATCGAGGCGCGCACCGGACGCCGGCAGATCGGCTTCTCGGACAAGTCGGCGGCGGCGAAGAACGGTCCGCAGGCGAAGAACCCCTTCGCGGAAGTGGAGCCGGACGACCTGCTGCGCTTCGGCCTCATCCCCGAGCTCGTCGGCCGCCTCCCCGTGACGGTGCCGCTCGAGGCGCTCGACGAGGACTCGCTCGTGCGGATCCTCAAGGAGCCGAAGAACGCGCTGACGAAGCAGTACTCGAAGCTGTTCGAGCTGGAGGAGGCGAAGCTCACCTTCGACGAGCCGGCGCTGCGCGCGATCGCGCAGAAGGCGCTCAAGCGCGGCACCGGCGCCCGCGGGCTCCGCGCGATCCTCGAGGAGATCCTCACCGACATCATGTTCGAGCTCCCGGCCCGCGAGGACGTGACCGAGGTGCGGATCACGGAGAGCTCGGTGGTGAACGGGACGGCGCCGCTGCTCGAGATCAGCCCGAAGCGGCAGAAGAAGGAGGCGTAGGGTACGGCGGGCCCTGGGCCCTCGGCCCTGGGCGGGACGGTCGGGAGTCGCGTGACGGGGGAGCCATCTCTCAGGAGAAGGCTCCCCCTGTTGCTTGGTGGTTCACGCGGAGACGCGGAGAACGGCCGCTCGGGCCGGCATCGACCAGCGCGGGGGACGACGGCCGCTCGGGCCGGCATCCCGAAGAAGGGAATCGGATGCATCCGATTTCTCCTGCGTACGACCCGGACGGCGCGCGCCGGGGCGTCGTCGCGACGGAGCCGACTAATGTTGGGCGTGCGCCTTGACGGACTCGTGCGCCGGGCGCGAGGACGGGTGACCGACGAGCAGATCCCCCAAACGTTTCAGAGCTCGTGGCGCGACGCACCCGACCCGCGCACGGCGCCTTGCTCCGCGGATCTCCGCGCCTCCGCGTGAAACACACCAAGCGCAAGGCGAAGTCGTCCCGAGCGCCGAGCGCCAGGGCCGAGGGCCGAGGGCCCAATGCCCAACGCCGCTCTCCCCAATCTCGATCTCTGCCGCCACATTACCCCCATGCCCCTCTACCATCGCGACGGCGAGGAGTTCGATCTCCCCGAGCGGCTTCCCGTCCTCCCGCTCCGGGACGTCGTCCTCTTTCCGCACGTCGTCGTGCCGCTGCTCGTCGGGCGCGCGGCGTCGCTGGCGGCGCTGGAGGCGGCGCGCGAGACGGGCTGCCTCTTCCTCGTCTCCCAGCGCAGCGGCGATACCCAGGAGCCCTCCGCGGGCGACCTCCACCGCGTCGGCGTCGTCGCGCGCATCGTCCAGATCGCCGCGCTCCCGTCGGGGACGACGAAGGTGCTCGTCGAGGGGATCGCCCGCGGCCGCGTGACGCGCTACGGCCCGCCGGGCGAGCCGCTGCGCGCCACCGTCGCCCCCGCGCCGTTCCGCCGCGACCTCTCCGACGACGACCTGCGCGCGCACGCGCGCCGCGTCGTCGCGCTGTTCGAGGAGTACGTCGGCCTCCACCGCCGGATCCCCGACGAGGTCGCCTCCCTCGTGCAGGCGGCGGAATCCGAGGAGCGGCAGGCGTTCGGCGTCGCCGCGCACCTCGGCGTGCGGCACGAGGTGCGGCAGCGCCTGCTCGAGGCGGAGTCGCTCGGCACCCTCCTCGACGACCTCGCGACGCTGCTCGGCGGCGAGTCGGAGCTGCTCCGCCTCGAGCGCAAGATCGAGGACGACGTCCGCGGCTCGCTCTTCCGCAACCAGCGCGAGTTCTACCTGCAGGAGCAGCTCAAGGCGATCCACAAGGAGCTCGGCGGCGACGGCGGCGACGACGACAGCGAGCTCGAGACGGCGATCGCGGAGAAGCGCCTCCCCGAGGCGATCGAGGCCCGCGCGATGCGCGAGCTGCGGCGCATGCGGCGCATGTCGCCGATGTCCCCGGAGTTCACCGTCGCCCGCGGCTTCCTCGACTGGGTGCTGGCGCTGCCGTGGACGGAGCGGTCGGACGACGTGCTCGACGTCGCGCGCGCGCGCCAGGTGCTCGACGAGGATCACTACGGGCTCGAGGAGGTGAAGGACCGCATCCTCGACTACATCGCCGTGCTCTCGCTCGTCGGGGCGCTCGAGGGACCGATTCTCTGTCTCGTCGGGCCGCCGGGCGTCGGCAAGACCTCGCTCGGCCGCTCGATCGCGCGCGCGCTGGGGCGCCGCTTCGTCCGCATGTCGCTCGGCGGCGTCCGCGACGAGGCCGAGATCCGCGGCCACCGCCGCACCTACATCGGGGCGATGCCGGGGCGCGTCATCCAGGCGATGCGGCGCGCCGAGGTCGTGAATCCCGTGATCCTCCTCGACGAGATCGACAAGCTCGGCACCGACTTCCGCGGCGATCCGGCGGCGGCGCTCCTCGAGGTGCTCGACCCCGAGCAGAACCGCACGTTCAACGACCACTTCCTCGAGGTGGACTACGACCTCTCGCGCGTCCTCTTCGTGACGACGGCGAACTCGCTCGCGAACATCCCCGAGCCGCTGCGCGACCGGATGGAGATCATCCGGCTCGCCGGCTACCTCGACCAGGAGAAGCTCGCGATCGCGCGGCAGTTCCTCGTCCCGAAGCAGCTCGCGGCGCACGGCGTCGATCCCTCGCGCGTGACGTGGGCGCCCGATGCGCTGACGACGATCGTGCGGGAGTACACGCGCGAGGCGGGCGTGCGCGAGCTGGAGCGGCGCATCGCCCGAGTCGCGCGGAAGCTCGCGCGCCGCGCCGCGGAGCGCCCCGGCGAGACGCCGCCCCCCGTCACCGTGCAGGCCGCGGACCTGCGCGAGCTCCTCGGCGTCGCCCCGTTCGATCCCGACGAGACGACGACGGAGGACAAGGTCGGGGTGGCGACGGGGCTCGCCTACACGACCGTCGGCGGCGAGACGCTCGAGATCGAGGTCGCCGTCGTGCCCGGACGCGGAAAGCTCCAGCTCACCGGCACGCTCGGCGACGTGATGAAGGAGTCGGCGAGCGCGGGGCTGAGCTACGTGCGCTCGCGCACCGGTCCGCTCGGACTCGATCCCGCGTTTCCGCGCGGGCTCGATCTGCACGTGCACATCCCGGCCGGCGCGACGCCGAAGGATGGGCCCTCGGCGGGGATCGCGATCGCGACGGCGATGGTCAGCGCGCTCACGGGCGCGCCCGTGCGCGGCGACGTCGCGATGACGGGGGAGATCACGCTGCGCGGGCGCGTGCTGCCGATCGGCGGCCTGAAGGAGAAGGCGGTCGCCGCGCACCGGCAGGGGGTGCGCCACGTCGTCGTTCCGGAGCGCAACGGACGCGACCTGGAGGAGCTTCCCGCGGAGGTGCGCGACACGGTGACGTTCCACCTCGTACGCACGATGGACGACGTGCTCGCGATCGCGCTGCGGCCGCGCGCCGCGGCCGCGGCTCCGCCGGACGCGCCGCGCGACCGGGTGCGGGAAGGCGCCCCGCCGGTGCGCGAGCCGGCCCGCCCCGGCGCGAGACCGCACTGATGGCGGACAAGGGGGGCACGGGGGGCGGCGAGCGGATCGGCGCGGGCGCGGGACCGGACCCGCTGGTCATCCGCACGCTCGACTTCCTCGGCGGGCTGGCACAGCCGGGCGGGTGGCGTCCGGAGTCGGCGCTCCCCGAGATCGCCTTCTCCGGGCGGTCGAACGTCGGCAAGTCGTCGCTGCTGAACGCGCTCGTGCGGCGGAAGACGTTCGCCCGGGTGAGCCAGACGCCGGGGAAGACGCGAGAGATCAACTTCTTCGAGGTGAACCGCCGCTTCCTCCTCGTGGACCTCCCCGGCTACGGCTACGCCCGCGTCTCGAAGGAGCGGCGCGCGGAATGGCGTCCCCTCATCGAGTCCTACATTCGGGGGACGCCCCAGCTCCGCGGCGTCGTGCAGCTCCTCGACGCGCGGCACGACCCGACCGCGGAGGACCTGCAGATGTTCGAGTTCCTCGCCGACGTCGGCACGCCGACGATCGTCGCGGCGACGAAGGTGGACAAGCTGCCGCGCGCGCGGGTCGCGGCGCGCATCCGCGAGATCGCGACCCGCGTCGGCATCGACGAGGCGCAAGTGATCCCCTTCAGCAGCGTCACGCGCGCGGGGCGCGACGAGCTCGCGGAGGCGATCGTCTCACTCGTCGAGTCGCCGGTCGCGGAGACGGCGGTCTCCGCCGAGCCGGGCGCGGAGGCGGATGGCGAGACGCCGGAGGAGCGCTCGTGACGCGCGGGAGGATGTGGCGCGTAGGGCGGAGGCCCTCGCTCGGCGCGGCGGCGCTCCTCGCCGCGGCGATCGCCGCGTGCGGGGGCACCGCGCGCGCGCCGTCGGGGGCGGCGGCGGGCGAGGCGGGGGCGGCGGCCGTGGCGGCACGCGACACGGCGGGGCTCCCCTCGGGCTTCGGCTCGCTGCGGCAGGAGGACCTCGCGCTGACGCTGCGGCTCCCGGGCGTCCTCGTGCGCGCGCTCCCGCTCGACGAGCGCGTCCTCCGCGTCCTCTCGCCCGACTCCGAGCGCGCGCTGCGAGAGCTGCGCGCCAGCCGCGACGACCGGCTCGAGCCGCTCGCGCGGCGCTACGCGCTCCGCGAGCGGAACGTCTGGTACATCTCCTGGTTCGGCCTCCAGGACGGGGCCCGGTTCAGCCCGGACGAGGTCGTGATCACGAGCCTCGGCCGCGACTTCCGCCCGCTCGAGGTCATTCCGCTGAGCGCCGGCTTCGGGACGCAGCGCCTCGACGCGCGCGAGGTGCGGAGCGCGCTCTACGTCTTCGAGGACGGCCTCGACATCGAGCAGCCGCTGATCGTGCGCGTGGAGACGGCGGAGACCGCCGAGTGGGCCGCGACGCTGCGCACGATCGCCCGCGAGCGTGCGCTCGTGCGGTCGAGGGCTGGGCGGAGCTGAGCCGGCCCGAGCGGCCGCTCGCGGGACGGCCAATCGGCGAACGAATCCGGAACATCCCGGCGGACACCCGGATTCCCCGAACGGTTAGATTCGCTGGACGGACCCACTTTCACGTCAGGCGCGCCATGCCGATTCGTCCGCTGCGCAAGCTCTCGTCTGCTCCCGTGGAGTCGCTCGCCGGCGAGTGGCTGGAGGGGATCGACGACGCCCTTCGCGATCCCGCGACCGATCGTGCCCTGCTCTGCCGGCGCACCCTCGCCGAACTGCTGTATCCGGGGCTGGCGGCGAACTACGACGAGGCGACGAACGACGCCCGGCTGCCGGCCGCGACACGCCTCGCCCTCGCCTCGCTCGACCCGCGCAACGTCACGCTCGAGCCCGAGTATTATGCCGAGTGCGACGACGCGAAGTTCCAGCGCGTGAAGCCGCTGCTGTGGCTCTGGTACTCCTTCGACCGGAGCCCGCTCGGCGGGCAGAACGTGGAGCTCGGCGTGCGCCTCCGCCGCACCCTCGCGCCGTACATCTTCAAGCGCGTCGGGCGCAACTTCAAGTGCTTCCAGCACACCGAGTTCTCCTTCGGCTACAACATCGAGGCCGGGGACGACGTCGTCGTCCACCGCCACGTCCTGCTCGACGACCGCGGCGGGATCGTGCTCGGCGACCGCGTCTCGATCAGCGACTACGCGAACATCTACAGCCACACCCACTCGATCGTCGACCAGAAGGACGTGACCAACGCGGCGACGGTGCTCGAGGACGATGTGCGCATCACGTATCACGCGACGGTGCTCGCCGGCGTCCGCGTCGGGGTGAACTCGATGGTCGGCGCAGTGGCGGTCGCGACGAAGGACGTGCGTCCCTACCACGTCAACGTCGGCATCCCGGCGAAGAGCGTGCGGGTGAAGCCCAACGCGCCGGCGGAGGAGAGCGGCGAGTGCCTCCCGACGGCGCGGGCACGGACTGAGCGCTGACCCGTCACCTCACCCGCAGGACATCCTCGACGGGCCCGGCGTCGCCCGCGCCGAGGAGGATGCGGATGTCGCGCAGGGCGTCGCGCTCCCGGGGCCAGACGAAGCGGGCGGACGCGTCCTCGAGCGAGAGCCACTCGTGGCGCTGGTGCTCGGGGCCGAGCACGATGTCGTCGGCGCTCACGAAGGCGCAGAAGACGACGGCGAGCTGGACGGTGCGCATCTTCTGGAGGTAGTAGGGCTGCACCGTGACGCTGTAGAGCCGATCCGGCGTGAGGCCCGTCTCCTCGCGAAGCTCGCGCACCGCGCCCTCCTCGGGTGTCTCCCCCGGCTCGAGCGTGCCGTGCACGGTCTCCCACGCGTTCGGGCAGCGCGTGCCGCTGCTCGCGCGCTGGAGAGCGAGCACGCGCCACGCCGGGCCGCCGGCGTGCACGACGTAGACGTCCACCGTCCCGACCCTGACCTCCGTCACGGCTCCTCGCTGCGCGCTGGCGCGCGGGATCGCGCGCCGCGGGCAGTCTACGGCGCCGCGGCCGGCGGGGGAAGCGCCGCCCAGGGGGGCGTGAGCACGCGCGCGAGCTCGGCTTCGGTCGTCTCGCCCCCGCGGACGCGAACGAGCCCGGCCTCCCACATCGGACGGTAGCCTTCCTCTGCCGCGGCGTCGGCGAGCTCGCGCGCGCCGGCTCCGCGCGCGACGAGCCGCGTGATGCGC
>DASUSM010000092.1:0-6622 GCA_036375115.1 Gemmatimonadaceae bacterium
CGCACGCCGCGGCGACGACGACGGCGATGAGCTGGATCTCGAGCTGGAAGGTCGTCATTCCTCCGTGCCTCCGCGCCCCGACTCGTGGAGGCGCTCCGCCTCCTCGACTCCTTCTCTCGTCAGCGTCCAGCGGTCCCCCTCCGTGCGGCGCGCGAGCCCGCGCAGCCGCAGCGCGGCGAGGCTGCGCCTCGTGCCGACGCGGCCGAGGCCGAGCGCAGCGAGGACGCTCGCCGGGTGCCCGTGCTCGCGGTCGCGGTGCTGCGCGCCGAGCTCGTAGAGGTCGAGCAGCGCGGTCTCGGTGCGGAGGCGGCCGCGGCTGCGCACCTGGCGCGCCCACCCCCAGAGCAGCCCGCGGTTCGGCGCGAGGAGGAAGGAGCCGATCGCGATGGCGCTGAGGCAGAGCACGATCGTCGGCCCCGTCGGGAGCCGCTCCGTCGTCGAGCTGAGCACCGCGCCGGAGACGCCGGCCGCGGCGCCGAAGAGCGCGGCGATCGCCATCATCGAGCCGAGGCGGTTCGTCCACTGCCGCGCCGCGGCGGCCGGGGCGACGAGCATCGCCGCCATGAGGACGACGCCGACCGCCTGCAGCCCGATGACGACGGCGATGACGAGGACGGAGGTGAGCATCACGTCGAGCCACCGCATCGGGAAGCCGAGGCTTGCGCCGTAGTCCGGGTCGAAGGCGAGGAGCTTGAACTCCTTCCAGAAGAGCATCGCCGTCGCGAGCGCGACGAGGCCGAGCGCGCCGATCGTCACGACGTCGCGCGCGAGCAGCGTCGCCGCCTGGCCGAAGAGGAAGCGATCGAGCCCGGCTTGGCTCGCGTCCGGCAGCTGCTGGAGGATCGTCAGCAGGACGAGGCCGAAGCCGAAGAAGACGGAGAGCACGAGGCCGAGCGCTGTGTCCTCCTTGATGCGCGTCGTGCGCCGGATGAGCATCACGGCGAGCGTGCCGATCCACCCCGCGGCGAAGGCGCCGAGTAGGAGGACGAGCGGCTCCTTGCTCCGCGTGAGGAGGAAGACGAGCGCGATGCCGGGGAGGGCGGCGTGGGAGATCGCATCGCCAAGGAGGCTCTGGCGGCGCAGCACGGCGTACGTGCCGAGGCTCCCGCTGACGAGCCCGAGGAGCGCCGCGCCGAGCGAGACCGTGCGCAGCGTGTGGTCGCGCAGGAGGTCGCCGAGCGACTCCATCAGCGCTCGCCGCTCGCCACCGCGCGCGGCCCCTCGACGCCCTCCGCGCCGCCCCACACGGGGGGCGCGCTCTTCGGCGCGAGCGCGGGGACGCGGCCGCCGTAGGTGATGCGCAGGTTCTCGTCGGTGAAGACCTCGGCGACGGGCCCGACGGCGATGCGGCGCACGTTGAGCAGCATCACCCAGTCGAAGTACTCGGCGACGGTCTGGAGGTCGTGGTGCACGACGACGACCGTGCGTCCCTGCGCGCGCAGCTCCTGGAGCAGCGTGACGATGGCGTGCTCGGTCTTCGCGTCCACGCCCTGGAAGGGCTCGTCCATGAGGTAGACGCGCGCATCCTGCGCGAGGGCGCGGGCGAGAAAGACGCGCTGCTGCTGCCCCCCCGAGAGCTGGCTGATCTGCCGGTCGGCGAACGCCGCCATGTCCACCTTCGCGAGCGCCTCCATCGCCAGCGCGTGCTCCCGCCGGCCGGGGCGGCGCAGCCAGCCGAGCGCGCCGTAGCGCCCCATCATGACGACGTCGAGCGCGGTCGTCGGGAAGTCCCAGTCCACGCTGCCGCGCTGCGGCACGTAGCCGACGAGGCGGCGCTGCTCGCGGTAGGGGCGGCCGTGGACGAGCACCTCGCCGGCCGCCGGGCGGAGCAGGCCGAGGATCGCGCGGATGAGCGTCGTCTTCCCGGCGCCGTTCGGGCCGACGATCGCCATCAGCACGCCGGCCGGCACCGTGAGGTCGAGGTCCCAGAGGACCGGCTGCTCGCGATAGGCGACGGTGAGGTCGTTGACCTCGATCGCCGGGGTGTCGTCGCGGATCTGCGTCGCCATCGTGTCGGGCTCCCTCACGCCGTCGCGCCGAGCAGCGCGGCGACGATCGTGTCGATGTTGTGGCGGATCATGCCGACGTAGGTGCCGGCCGGCGTCCCCGGGTTGCCGAGCGCGTCGGAGTAGAGCGAGCCGCCGATGCGGACATCGTGCCCGAGCGCGCGCGTCGCCGCCTGCACCGCCTCGATCGTGCGTGGCGAGATCGACGTCTCGACGAAGATCGCCGGGAGCCCGCGGTCGCGGATGAAGACCGCGAGCTCGCGCACGTCGGCGGTGCCGGCCTCGGTCGCCGTGCTGAGCCCCTGGAGGCCGCGGACGTCGAAGCCATAGGCGCGGCCGAAGTAGTTGAAGGCGTCGTGCGCCGTGACGAGCACGCGGCGCTCCTCCGGGAGACTGGCGACCTGCGCGCGCACGTAGGCATCGAGCGAGTCGAGCTCGACGAGGTAGCGCGCCGCGTCGGCCTCGAACTGCGCGGCGTGCGCCGTGTCGAGCCGCGCGAGCGCGTCGCGCACGCGCCCGACGGCGTGCCGCCAGAGCGCGACGTCCATCCAGACGTGCGGGTCGAAGGCGCCGGCGAACTCGGGCGGGCGGAGCAGAATGGCGGTGTCGAGCGCCTCGGCGACGGCGACGGTCGGGATGCGCTCGCGCATCTGGGCGAAGACGTCGCCCATCTTCGCCTCGAGGTGGAGCCCGTTGTAGAAGATGATGTCGGCGGCGGCGAGGGTGCCGACGTCGCCCTCGCTCGCCTTGAACAGGTGCGGGTCGACGCCCGGCCCCATGAGCCCGGTCACCTGCACGCGCTCGCCGCCGACCTGGCGAACGATGTCGGCGATCATCCCGGTGGTGGCGACGACACGGACGCGCCGGTCGGCGAGGTTCGCCTCGACGCGCTGGCAGCCGGCGAGAGTGACGAGGGCGGTGGTGAGGGAGGCGAGCCGGAGCGAGGTGGCGCGGAGCGCGGCGCGCCGGCGTCGGGGCGGGGCGGGCATGAGGCGAGCGGCGAAGCGGGTCGGCAACGATGCGGGGGAAAAGGCGAGAGGCTTGATTTGGTCTGGCTAATGCAGTATTTAGGTTAAGCTAAACTTCGAGCACGAGCAAGGGGCGCGGTGTCGGCGGCGCCCTATCCTTTTGTCGGACGAGCGATTTAGGCGATGCGTAACTTTTCTTGTGTCGAGCCTCAGACCAGCCGGCGGCCTACCGGCGGGCCGCCGCGCGGCGCGAGACGCACGGCCCTTCTCCTGGCCGTTCCCGCGCTGCTCGCCCTCCCCGGCCCCGCGGGCGCCGGCCCCGGAGACGACGAGCGCCTCACCGACGCCGACTTCGGCTGGGAGCTGCGCACGCTCGACGGCCGCACGACGACGCTCGAGCGCTTCCGCGGCCGCGTCCTCTTCATAAACCTCTGGGCGACGTGGTGCCCCCCGTGCGTCGCCGAGCTGCGGAGCATCCAGGCACTCGCCGACTCGCTCGCCGACGAGCCGGACATCGCCTTTCTCCTCGTCTCGCCCGAGACGGCGGGGCCGGTCCGCCGCTTCGTGCGGCGCCGCGCCGTCGCCGCGCCCGTCTACCTCGAGGGGACGCGCGCTCCCGCCCGGCTCGGCGCGATCGCCCTCCCGACGACGGTCATCGTGAGCCGCGATGGCCGCATCGTCCTCCGCCGGCGCGGCGCCGCCGACTGGGACGACGCGAGCGCCCGCGAGCTGCTCCGGGATCTCGCGCGATGACCGCACGCGCGATGACCGCACGCGCGATGACCGCCGCCGCACTCGCGCTCCTGCTCGCGGCGCCGGCCGCGTCGCAGCAGCCGACGCCGGCGGCGCGCACCGCGGTGATCGAGGGGGTGGTCCGCGCGGGCGAGCGCCCCGTTCCCTTCGCGCAGCTCGCCGTCGAGGGCACGACGCACGGCGCGGTCGCCGATTCGGGGGGCCGCTTCCGGCTCGCCGCGCTCCCGGCGGGGCGGCAGCTGCTCCTCGTCCGCGCGATCGGCCACCGCCCGCTGCGACGCGCCGTGCAGCTCGCGCCCGGCGAGCACCGCATCGTCGATCTCGAGCTCGAGGCCGTCGGCACATCGCTCGGGCCGATGGTCACGACGGCGACGCTGAAGGAGACGTACGTCGCCGAGTCGCCGGTGAAGGTGGACGTCGTCACGGCGCGCGTCCTCGAGCGCAACGCGTCGCACAACCTGATGGAGAACCTCTCCTTCGTGAACGGCCTCACGCAGCAGGTGGACTGCGGCGTCTGCTTCACGAACAACATCCGCATCAACGGGATGGACGGCCCGTACACGGCGATGCTCATCGACGGTGCGCCCGTCATGAGCGCCCTCGCCACGGTCTACGGGCTGAACGGGATCCATCCGTCGATCATCCAGCAGGTCGAGGTCTCGAAGGGCCCGAGCTCGACGCTCTTCGGCAGCGAGGCGATGGGCGGCGTGATCAACGTCATCACGAAGGACCCGCGCTTCGCGCCGCGCGCGAGCCTCGACGCCTACGCGACGTCGAACGGCGAGACGAGCCTCGACTTCGCGCTGGCGCCCGACGCCGGCGGTGCGCGCACCCTGCTCAGCGGCTCGCTCGCGTACACGGGACGCGTCGTCGACGAGAACGGCGATGGCTTCGGCGACCTCCCGCTGATGCGGCGCGCCGCGCTCTTCGGGAAGTGGGCGGGGGGCACCGCGGCGAGGCGCACCCTCGAGCTCTCCGTCCGCTACTGGTACGAGGACCGCGCGAACGGCGTCGCCGGGTTCACGCGCGCCGACCGCGGCTCCGACGTCCGCTACGGCGAGGCGATCCTCACGCACCACGCCTCGCTCGTCGGCGCGTACCGCTTCCCCGGGGAGCGCCGTCCGCTGAAGCTCGACGTCGCCCTCGACTGGCACGATCAGGACAGCTGGTACGGCACGCAGCCGTTCGCGGCGACGCAGGGCGTGGGCTTCGCCCAGCTCCTCTGGAACGTCCCCCTCGGGCGGCACGACGTCCTGCTCGGTACGACGCTCCGCCTCCACGGCTACGAGGACAGCTCCGCCGTCCACGCGACGCGCGAGCGCCGCGTCGTGCCTGGCGTCTTCGCGCAGGACGAGCTGACACTGTCGCGCCGCTGGACGCTCCTCGCCGGACTCCGCGCGGACCATCACGAGGCGCACGGCACGATCGCCTCGCCCCGCATCGCGCTGCGCTGGGAGGCGGACGAGCACACGACGCTCCGCCTCAACGCGGCGACGGGCTTCCGCGTCGTCAACCTCTTCACCGAGGACCACGCGGCGCTGACCGGCGCGCGCGAGGTCGTGCTCGACGAGGCGCTCGATCCGGAGCGCTCGGTGAGCGTGACGGCGAGCCTCCAGCACCTCGTGCACGTCCTCGGGACGCCGGACGCGCTCGTCGTCGACCTCGACGTCTTCCACACGCGCTTCTCCAACCGGATCGTCGCCGACTACGACCGCGACCCCGACCTCGTCGTCTACGCGAACCTCGACGGCCACGCGCTGACGCGCGGTCTCTCGGCCTCCGTGCAGTACGCCGATCCGCTGCGCCCGCTCTCGGGGAGCATCGGGGTCACGCTCCAGGACGCGCGCATCGTCGAGCCGCACGCGACGCGTCGCCTCCCCTTCGCGCCCTCGACGCAGCTCGTGCTCGCCCTCGCGCTCGAGTCGGACGAGCGCGGCCTGACGCTCGACTGGACCGCGCGCGCGCTCGGCCCGATGGCGCTCCCCCGCAGCGAGGGGCTCCCCTCGCGCTCCCCCTGGTTCTCCGAGCACCACCTGCAGCTCACCAAGTCGCTCGGCGAGGCGCTGCGGATCTACGCGGGCGTGAAGAACCTCTTCGGCTGGGTGCAGCGCGACGCGATCGTCGCGCCCGACGACCCGTTCGGCGACCGGTTCGACACGACCCGCGTCTACGGACCGCTCCAGGGCCGGCGCCTGATCGCCGGGGCGCGGTGGTCGGCGGGGCGCTGAAGCCCGCCCGGGCCGGCCACACGGACGAGGAGTGAACCGCGAATCACGCGGATTCGGCGGATCACGCGGATCGTTTCGCGAAGCGCGGGAGGCCGACGTGGCGGAGCCGATGAAATGTTGGGGGGCTGCGCCTGGACGGACTCCTGCGCCGGCGCGAGAAGGCGTGTCCGTCGGGCAGTCCCCCCGAAGCAGTTCACGGCTCGTGGCGCGACGCACCGGAAGCGCACACGGCGCCGTGCTCCGCGGATCTCCGCGCCCTCCGCGTGAAACACACAGCCGACAGGCGGAGTCGTCCCGCCGACCAGCCCCGCCGGGCGCACCGGCCTCGCCGCCCGCCGAGCGCCGAGCGCCGAGCGCCAGCCGCCCAGCGCCCAGGGCCCAGCGCCCTCAGTCAAACATCCCCACGAACTGCCTCAACACGCGCTCCGTCAGCCCCCACACCAGGTGCTCCCCGTACTCGAAGCACGAGACGCGGCGCTCGCGGCCGCGGACGACGATCGTCGCCTCGGACCAGCCCCGCTCCTCGCGCAGCGCGGAGAGCGGGACCCAGAACGCCGCGGCGACCTCGTGGCTCGGCGTCACCTCCGTCGAGCCGCCGAGCAGCGCGACGTGCGGGCGGACGACGACGCGCGGGAGGACGGGGGTCACCGGGCTGATCTCGTCGAGC
>DASUSM010000093.1:0-3550 GCA_036375115.1 Gemmatimonadaceae bacterium
GCACGATCGCGCTCGACTTCACCGCGACGTCGCGTTCCGGCGTGTACGCGCTGAAGCGCCAGTGGCCGGCCGAGGGGCGCTGGATGCTCGTCATCACGGTGAGGCAGGATGGAAGCGACGATGGCGCGACGGCGCTCGTGCGGCTCGCGCCGACGGGAGCGATCGCGTCCGTCGAGGTGCCGTCGCGTCAGGCGGACGGGTGGACGATCCCGACCGCCGTCTCGCGGAGCGAGATCGATGCGGCGGTGCGAGCGCTCGCGGCGGGGCAGGCGGTGGCGGGGCGGAATCCATAGGCGGACACGGCGCACGCGGGCGGGGTCGGGCCACGGTGGGTCGAGCCCGGCCCCGACCCGGCTCGCGCCCCGCGCTGGCCGATCGGCGTCGTGACGCGCAAGTTGGGCGGAGATGCGCATCCTCCGCCCGACGCCGCCAATGCTCCGACTCGCGATCGTCCTCGTCGTCCTCGCCGTCCCCGCCCTCCCGCGCGCCGCGGTTTCGCAGGGCGCCGAGAATCCCCGCCCGCGCGCGCGGGATCTCGGCGTCGCCCCGGGCATCTTCCAGCCGGGGACTCAGAACGCGATCACCGATGTCGCCGGCGTGCGCGTCGGCCACGCGACGGTCGTCGCGGGCGACTCGGTGCGCACCGGCGTGACGGCTGTCCTCCCGCACGCCGGCGACCTCTTCCGCGACCGCGTCCCCGCCGCGCTCCTCGTCGGCAACGGATTCGGCAAGCTGCTCGGCGTCACGCAGCTGCGCGAGCTCGGCGAGCTCGAGACGCCGATCCTCCTCACCTGCACGCTCTGCGTCTGGCGCGCCGCGGACGGGATGGTGGAGTGGCTCCTCGCACGCCCGGGGATGGCGGAGGTCCGCTCGATCAATCCCGTCGTCGGCGAGACGAACGACGGGGGGCTCAACGCGATCCGCTCGCGCCCGGTGACGGCGGCGCACGTCCGGCAGGCGCTCGAGGGAGCGACGGACGGGCCGGTCGCCGAGGGAAGCGTCGGTGCCGGTACCGGGACGATCGCCTTCGGGTGGAAGGGAGGGATCGGGACGAGCTCACGCGTCGTTCCGGCATCGCTCGGCGGCTGGACGGTCGGCGTCCTCGTCCAGAGCAACTTCGGCGGCGTGCTCCAGGTCCTCGGCGCGCCCGTCGGCCGCGAGCTCGGGCGGTGGGCGTTCAAGGACGCCATCGAGGGGGAGCGCGGCGACGGATCGATCATGATCGTCGTCGCGACGGATGCGCCGCTCTCCGACCGCAACCTCGAGCGGCTCGCGGCACGCGCGATCATGGGACTGGCCCGCACCGGATCCTCCGCGTCGAACGGCTCGGGCGACTACGTGCTCGCCTTCTCCACCGCCGAGGAAGTCCGTCGCCGTGCGGAGGCCGGGACGCCGCCGGCCGGCCGCGCGACGGCGACGCTCGGCAACGACGACATGTCTCCGCTCTTCCAGGCCGTCGTCGAGGCGACGGAGGAGGCGATCTACAACTCCCTGTTCCGCGCGACGACGGTGCGATCCCGCACCAGGACCGTCGAGGCGATCCCGCTCGACCGGCTCCGCGCGGTGCTCGCGAAGTACGGCGTCGCCGGCCGCTGACGAGCGGCGGCCGCGCCGCTGGCGGACGCGGCGGCCCGGCCGCACATTCCGCCATCCCCCCCCGCGCTCGGCGTCCGGCCGCGCGCGGCACCCCGCTCCGGATGCCGAGGACCATGCGCATGCGCCGTCGCTCGTCTCTTCTCCTGTTGGCGGTTCCCCTTCTCCTCGCCGCGGCGTGCACTCCCCCGGCCTCGTCGCGCTCCGCCTCCGAGTCGCGCGACGTCATCACGCAGGCCCAGATCGGCCCCGACCAGGCGCAGACCGTCTTCACGCTCGTCGAGCGGCTGCGTCCCCACTGGCTCCGGAAGCGTGGCGACCACAGCACGGACCCGGGCCAGGACATCGTGGTCTACCTCGACAACGCCCGACTCGGCGGGCCGGAGTCGCTGCGCCAGATCCTCGCGGCGCAGGTCGAGAGCGTCCGCTTCCTCGACGCGGGACGGGCGCAGTACCGCTTCGGGGAGGGGCACACGCACGGCGTCATCCTCGTGACGACGAAATCGCGGTGAGCGTCGCCGGACGCCCGACGACGACGGCACGCCTCGCCCGTGCGACTCGCGGTCTTCGCCGGGCGGCGGGCGCCGCCGTCGTCGCGGCGGCGCTCGCCGGATGCACACGTGCGACTCCGGTCGTGGGCGCCGATCCGGAGCCGCCGCGCGAGCCGCGCCGCGTCGTCGTGATCGTGGAGAACAACCTGCGGCGGCCGGCGGCGATCCGCGTCTGGATCCAGCCGCGGCACGGCGACGACCACCTGCTCGGGACGGTGCTCGCCGAGGACACCGAGTCGTTCACCTTCACGCCCCTCGTGCCGAGCGGCGAGTACGTGCTCGTCGCGGAGAGCTCGCTCGGCGGCCGGATCGTCTCGAACACCTTCCCGATGTCGCGCACGTCGATCGTGCGCTGGGAGCTCTTCAGCAACATCGCGACGACGACGGTGATGGAGGAGGCGCCCGACCCCTGATGCGCGGGGGCACGCGGCGTCGCCCCGCCGCACGCGGGGTGCGCGGATGACGGGATTCAAGGATCACTTCTCCGCCGGCTCGGCGGCGTATGCGCTCCACCGTCCGCGCTATCCGGACTCCCTCTTCGCCTGGCTCGCCGAGGCGGCGCCCTCCCGCGCGCTCGCGTGGGACGCGGCGACGGGAAGCGGACAGGCCGCGCTCGGGCTCGCCGCGCACTTCGACCGCGTCGTCGCCCTCGACGCGAGCGCGAGCCAGATCGCCCATGCGGCGCCGCATCGGCGCGTCGAGTACCGCGTCGGACGGGCCGAGGCGAGCGGGCTCCCCGACGCCGCCGCGGACGTCGTCACCGTCGCCCAGGCACTGCACTGGCTCGACGTCCCGGCGTTCTGGCGCGAAGCGCGCCGCGTGCTGCGTCCGGGCGGCGTCGTCGCCGTCTGGGGCTATGCGCTTCCCGCGATCTCGCCGGCGATCGATGCCCTGATCGACCAGTTCTCCAACCGCACGCTCGCCTCGTACTGGCCGCCGGAGCGCCGCATCCTCGACGAGCGCTACGAGACGGTGGATTTCCCCTTCGAGCCGCTCCCCGCGCCGCCCTTCCGGATCGAGCTCGAGGCGACACTCGACGAGTACCTCGACTACCTGCGGACGTGGTCCGCGGTGCGGCGCTGGACCGCGCGCCACGGAGGCGATCCCGTGGGCGCGCTGGCCGGCCGACTCGCGCCGCACTGGCGGGGGCGGTGCCGCATCGTCTGGTCGCTCGCCCTGCGCGCGGGGCGCGCCGCCGGCGCCGGCGGCTGACGGAACGGCGAGCCCGGCGAGTCGTCCTCCTGTGGCTCGGGACCACCCTATAGATTCCCGGGGACCGGCCGGAACCGGCCGCTCCCTCCACCGGCGAGCACGATGAAGGCGCAACGCAGACAGGACACGCTCACGATCGCGACCGAGCGCCCCGAGCGGGGCGCGCCGCGATCGCGCCCGGGACCCGGCGTCCC
>DASUSM010000094.1:0-26936 GCA_036375115.1 Gemmatimonadaceae bacterium
GAACGCGCGCCGAGCCCGGAGTCGGAGCCCGTCACGCCGGCGCCGGAAGCGGAGCGGCGGCTCGCGAGCTGAGCGGGGCGGCTGGGCGGGCCGGACTCGGGGCGGTTGGGATCCGGGCGGCTGATCACGGCGCGCCGCGCCGGCGAGGGATGCGTGGACGACTCCGCCTGGTGGCGGTGTGTTTCACGCGGAGGCGCGGAGATCCGCGGAGCACGGCGCCGTGTGCGTGTTCGAAGCGTCGCGCCACGAGCCGTTGACTGCTTTGGGGGAACTGCTCGACGCTCATCATTCCTCGCGCCGGCGCACGAGTCCATCCAGGCGAACCCCCCGACACTCATTGGCCCCGCCGCGACCGTCTCTCGCGCCTCACGGAACGATCCGCGTCATCCGTCGAATCCGCGTGATCCGCGGTTCACCCCTCGTCCGTGTGGCCTGCCCGAGGTCGTGCCGACTCGCCGGCGCGATCAGGCGTCCCGAGGTCGTTCGACCCGTCGCCGGAGGGTGACGAGCGGAGTTCTGCCGCCCCCCGCACGTCCCCGCGATCACCTGGCATCGGCGAACGAGGATCGGATGCATCCAATGCATCGGATGCGTCCGATCTCACTCGACGATGCCTGGTTCAGCGGGGCGGCCGACGAGGCGCGCCCCGCGGCTCACGGCGACAGCCGCTCGATTCGCCACGCCTCGCCATCCCGCACGTAGCGAATCCGGTCGTGCAGCCGGCTCGGGCGGCCCTGCCAGAACTCGACCGCGTCCGGGCGGATGCGGAAGCCGCCCCAGTACGGGGGGAGCGGCACGTCGCCGCTGGCGAAGTCGCGCTCGAGCGCGGCCAGCCGCAGCTCGAGCGCGTCGCGGCTCGTGATCACCGCGCTCTGGTGCGACGTCCAGGCGCCGATGCGGCTGCCTAACGGTCTGGAGCGGAAGTAGGCCTCCGATTCGGCCTGCTCCACCCGCGACGCCGACCCCGTCACGCGCACCTGACGCTCCAGCTCCTGCCAGTGGAAGACGAGCGCCGCGCGCGGGTTCGCGCGCAGCTCCTCCCCCTTGCGGCTGCGATAGTCGGTGAAGAAGACGAAGCCGCGCTCGTCGACGCCCTTGAGGAGGACGATGCGGGCCGACGGCGCGCCGTCCGCCGTCGCCGTGGCGAGCGTCATCGCGTTCGGCTCGGGGAGCTCCGCCGCCCGCGCCTGCTCGAACCAGAGGAGGAACTGCGCGATGGGCTCCGGCGTGACGTCGCGCTCGGAGAGTTCGGCGCGGGAGTACTCCCGCCGCAGGCTGTCGATGGTCACGTCGGCTCGGTTGGCGCCGGTCACGCCCGCGGCGCCGGGCGGGGTGCCTCGAGCGGGACGGATCCGGGGAGGGTCGGCGCGGCCGGCGTCGCCGCCGCCCGCTCCCCGGCGGCCGCGGTGACGCCGAGCAACGACGGCGCGTCGCGCCGGATCCCCTCGGCGACGCGGTCCGCCAGCGCCATGATCGTCAGGTAGGGGTTGATCTCGAGCGAATCGGGGAAGAGGCTCGCATCGGCGACGCGCAGCCACGGCACCCCGTGCACGCGGCCGAATGCGTCGGTGACCGAGTCGTACGCATCCTCGCCCATCCCCGCGCCCCCCATCAGGTGCGCGGCGGAGACCGAGATGCGCCCCGTCTTGAAGTGCCGCCGGTGGACCCGCGACTCGAGCCGCCCCATCTCGCTCCGCTCGAGCAGCGGCGGGTCCGCCGACGGGGCGTGCACGCGCACCGCACCGGCGGCGAAGAAGATGCGCGCCGACGCGCGCGTCGCCGCGACGAGCGCGCCCACCGTGTCGTCGGTGAACCGGTAGTGCACCACCGGGCGGCCGGCGCCGTCCACGGTGATCCGGTTCCCCGCCGTCGCGCGGTCGCAGGCGAGGACGAGGATCATCTGGAGCCGCGGGTAGGCGCGCATCAGCCGCTCGTGAGGCTCGCCGAAGCCGGTCATGTTCTTCGCCGTCGTGAACGGGAAGTACATGCACGTCTCGAGGACGAACCGCTCCGACTCCGCGCGGTCGAGATAGTAGCTCTTCGGATGACCGACATCGTTCGTGATCTCGCGCTCGTGCTCGGCGACGAGGATGTGCGCGGGGTGGCACGTGAACCCCTCGCCGATGCGGGGGAGCGCGCGGCCGAACCCCGAGCGCAGGAGCAGCGCCGACGTCCCGACCGCGCCGCCCGAGAGCACGACGAGCTTCGCGCGGATCCTGTACGCGCCCGGCGCCCACTCCGAGGGCCGCCCCTTCGCGCCCGGCGCGCGCTCGGACACGCGCGCCACGACGGCGCGCTCCTCGACGCGCAGCGCCTCGGCGCGCGTCACGACCTCGACGCCGCCCGCCTCCGCGGCGGGGAGCTGCACGCGGTGCGTCCCCTGCTTCGCGAGGTTCGGGCAGCCGAGGTTGCAGAGCGAGGAGCCGCGGCAGCCGCGGAGGTTGAGCGGGAACTGCTCGGCGTGGTAGCCGGCCTTCGCGCACCCCTCGACGAAGAGGCGGTTGTTCTCGTTGATGCGGTCCGGCGGCAGGAAGTCGACGCCGTTCTGCTCCATGAACTTCCGCGACCGGCGCGCGAGGTCGGCGTGGAAGAGCCCCGGCACCTCCCAGTCGCGGATCACGCGCTCCGGCGCGACCAGCGATGTCCCCGTGTAGACGACCGTCGAGCCGCCGTAAGCGTGGGCGAAGGCGAGCGTCATCGTCCCGTCGGCGGTGAGGAATCCTCCCTCGTCGGCGTAGAGCGCAGGCGCCATCTCGAGCTCGCCGCCGGTGAAGTCCGTCTGGTCGAAGCGCGGGCCTCGCTCGAGCACGAGCACGCGGGCGCCGGCGCGCGCGAGCGGGGCCAGCTCCTGCGCGACGGTGCCGCCGCCGGCGCCCGAGCCGACGATGACGACGTCGTACTCGCGCTCGATCATCCGACCGCTCCCGTGCCGGAGGTGACGGCAGGTCGCGCGTCCCAGCCGCGTGCGTCGGCCCGGTAGCCGACGAGCGCCGCGGCCGCCGGACGGCCGTAGTAGCCCATGTAGACGAGCGTACGCAGCCCCCAGAAGCCGCGGCGGAGGAGGAGCAGCGGCGCGCGCTCGACCGCGCCGAGGAAGCGCGACTGGCGCGCGGCGCTCAGGGCGGGGAAGCGGCGTCCCCAGCGGAAGAGCGGCGCCAGCGTCAGCAGCCGGATGAAGACCGCGAGCTGGCGCCGCATCCTCGCCGGGCGCGACGCGAGCGCGCGCTCGACGATCGCCTCGAGGTCGTGCCACCCGCCCTCGTCGAGCTCGGCGGCCGCCGGCACGATGGCGGCGGCGAGCGCGCGAAATTCGCGGCGGACCGGTGCGAGTACCGCGTCGGGCATGCGCGCGCTCCGGAAGGGAGGGGGACGGCGCCAAGGTATGGCGCGCGTACCGGAGTGCGCAACGGGAGGCGAGCCGCCTCCCGCGTCCCTCACTGTGCGATCGGCTCGTCCGCCTTTCGCGGCCGCCACGCGCCGAGGAGCGCCCCGACCGTCGGCCCGACCTGCGTCACTCGCGTCGCCCGCGCGATCCGGCCCGGCGCGACGTCGCGCGCGACGGCGACGAAGGGAACGAGCTCGTCGCCGAGCGCCGCGGTGCAGTGCTCGCGCCAGGCGGGGACGTCGGTCACGCACCCCTCGCCCGCGCCGCCGCCGTGGTCGGCGGTGACGACGAGGGCGACGACGCCCGAATCGATCGCTGGAGCGAGCGCGGCGGCGAGCCGCGCGAGCGCCGCGTCCACGCGCATCACCGCGTCCATGTACGACACGCCGAGCGAGTCGCCACCGCCGCCGGCGTGCGCGCCGGGAACGATCCACCCGTGGTCGTGCCCCGCGAGATCGGCGTCGGAGAAGTGCACGAACAGGAGGTCGGGGGCGTCGCCGCTCGCGAGCTCCACGATCGCCCGGTCGGCGACGGCCGCGGCCTCGAGGTCGGTCGCGATCAGCGTGTCGACGCCGAAGAAGCGCTCGGCGTCGGCGCGAAGGTCCTCGGGGACGAGCGAGGCGCCGGCGATGGCGACCGTGCGTCCCCCGCCGCCGCGCACCCAGTCGAAGACCGTGGAGACGCCGTTCACGTACCAGCCGAGGACGGCGGTCGTGTCGAGCGAGTTATCACGGATCCCGATCGTCGTCACGTCGCGCCCGGTGAACATCGAGAGGTGCCCGGGCACGGTGAGCGCGGGGAGCACGGTGCGCATGCTGTCCGTCCACAGCCCGCGGGCCCGAAGCTCGGCGAGCGCCGGCATCCGCATCGCCGCATCGGCGCGCAGCCCATCGACGCTGACGAGGACGACGCGCTCGACGGTGGGAAGGGGGGACGGGGCGGGGGCGAGCAGGGGCTCGCATGCGCTCGCGGCGACGAGACCGGCGAGCGCGAAGACCTTCGTCGGTCTTCGCATGGGGACCTCTGGCGTTGGACGTCGGAGCGAGGCAGGAGGGATCGCCTCGTCACCCGAAGGACGTCCGGCCGAGCCCGCCGGTCACGGGCTCACGCACCGAGCCCGCGCCGGATCTCCCGCACCAGCGCGTCCGGTTCCATCGAGGCGTCGACCGTCAGCACCGGCGCCGGCTCGCCGTCGCCCGGCGCCTCGAGCGCGGCGAGCTGGCTCTCGAGCAGCGCCGCCGTGAAATAGTGGCCCTGGCGCGTGCCGAGCCGTTCCGCGAGGAGCGCCGGCGTCGCGCGCAGGTACACGAAGCGGACGGCCGCCGCCGGCGCGCCATCCGGGACGAGCGCCCGGCGGTACGCACGCTTCAGCGCGGAGCAGGCAATCACGGCGGACGTGTCGCCCTCCACGCAGCGGGCGACGACGCCGGCGAGCGCCGCGAGCCACGGCGCGCGCTCCGCGTCGCCGAGCGCGGTGCCCGCGCGCATCAGCGCCACGTTCTCCGGCGGGTGGAAGTCGTCCCCCTCGTGGTAGGGCCAGCCGAGGGTCCCGGCGAGGCGCCGGCCGATCGTCGTCTTCCCCGAGCCGGCCGGGCCCATCAATATCACGACCATTCGGTCACGAGTCGTCGTCCTCCACGGTCATTCCACCACGAGCGCCGCGCCTGATGCCACTTCTCTCGGTCGCCGCAGGGATCGCCCTGATGCTGGTCCTGCTCCTCGTCGTCAGGCTCGATGCCTTCTTCGCGCTCCTGTTGACGTCGTTCGTCGTCGGGCTGATGAACGGGATGGACCCGCTCGCGGTGCTCGGCTCGGTGACGCGCGGCATCGGCGCGACGATGGGGAGCGTCGTCCTCGTCCTCGTCTTCGGCGCGATGCTCGGCAAGCTGCTCGAGGAGAGCGGCGCCGCGCAGGCGATCATCCAGCGGCTCAGCGCCGCCTTCGGGCTCCGCAACATCCAGTACGCGATGGCCGCGACCGGCCTGCTCGTCGGCCTGCCGATGCTCTACAACGCCGGCTTCCTCGTCCTCATCCCGCTCGTCTACGCCCTCACCGTCACGACGCGGCTGCCCCTCGTCTATCTCGGGCTCCCGCTCGCCGCCGCGCTCTCCGTCACGCACGGCTTCCTCCCGCCACACCCCGCGCCGACGTTCGTCGCCTTCGCCTACGGCGCGGACGTGAACGCGTCGCTCCTCTTCGGCCTCGCCGCCGCGATCCCCGCCGCGCTCGTCGGCGGTCCGGTCCTCGCGCGGCTCCTCCCGCACCGCCAGGTCGAGCCGCCGGCGGGGCTGTACGAGCGGCGCGAGATCGCGCCGGAGGCGCTGCCCGGGATCGCGATCAGCATCCTCGCGACGCTCGTCCCCGTCGTGCTCATGCTCCTCGGCGCCGTCGTCGACATCGCCGCCGGCACCGCGGCGATCGATCCCTTCCGCGGCGACTTCCGCGCGGCGCTCGCGGCGGCGGTCCCCGATCCGGCGCTCCGCACCGTCGTGCTCGCGGCGAAGTTCCTCGGCAATGCGACCATCGCGCTGCTCCTCGCCGTCTTCTTCGCCCTCTGGGCGCTCGGCACGCGGCGCGGGCGCACGATGGACGACCTCATGCGCGGGCTCGCGCGCGCCGTCGGGAGCATCGCGATGATCGTCCTCATCATCGCGGCCGGCGGCGCCTTCTCGCAAGTGCTGCGCGACGGCGGCGTCGCCGACTACATCCGCGACCGCGCGCTCGGGCTCCGCTTCGACCCGCTCCTCCTCTCCTTCGGCATCGCCGCGGCGCTCCGGCTCGCCGTCGGCTCGGCGACCGTGGCGAGCATGACGACCGCCGGCGTCGTCGCGCCGCTCGCGCTCGCGGGAGGCGTCCGCCCCGAGCTGATGGTCCTCGCGACCGGCGCGGGCAGCCTGATGTTCTCCCACTTCAACGACACCGGCTTCTGGATGTTCAAGGAGTACTTCAACCTCAGCGTGAGGGAGACGTTCGCGACGTGGAGCGTGATGGAGATCGTCGTCGCGCTCGTCGGCCTCGCCGCGGCGCTCCTCATGCGCGCGGTGCTCTGAGCGGGGCAGTGACGCGTCGCGTCACCGCTCCAGCGAGCGGTGGTCGTAGCTGATCTCGCGCGTGATCCTCCACTCGCCGCCGGCATGGCGGAAGAGGTGCGCGAACTGCGCTTCGCCGACCTCCGTCCACCGGCCGTCGCGCTGCTGGAGGAAGCGGTGCACGCCGAGGGCGAACGCGCCGTAGCCGCGCATCTCGTGCACCTGGAGCGTCCCCGGCACGAGCTCGCGGCGCACCTTGCCGCAGATGTTGTCGCGCACCCCGTCCGCGACCTTCGCGCTGCCGACCGTCAGCCCGCCCTGGTCGTGGTAGAACTCGACGTCGTCGTCGAAGAAGGCGCGGAACGCGTCGAGATCGCATCGGTTGTAGGCGTCGAAGAGCGCGCTGTCGAGCGCCGCGACCGTGCGATGCAGCGCGCTCCCCGGCGGAGCGCCGCGCCGGGTGTCCGCCGCGCCGCCGCCGCGGGCGACGTCCGCGCGCGCGCTGCACGCCGCCAGAAAGAGGATGAGCAGCAGCGGCAGGTGCGGGGCGCGCGGCGTGCGCATGGGGGTCCTCGAGCGGTGAAGGGAGTCGTCCGCTCCCTTTACGATCCCCCCGCCGGCGGGGTTTCCCCCGTGCCGTCGGCGCGCACGACGTGCCCGGCGTCGCCGAGCGCGGCCAGCGCGCGCGGCAGATGCGCCGACGGCACGAGGAGATAGTCCGTGTCGAACGTCGCGATCGGGAAGATCGGAACGCCGGCCTCGGCGAGCGGCGCGGCCAACGCGACGAGGATGCCGACGAGGTGCAGCGGCAGCGGCCCTTCGACCCGGAGCACGCGGTAGCCGCGCGCCGCCGGCTGCGACGGCGGGACGACGCGCTCGTCGGCCACGATCGAGAGCTCGGTCGGCGTGCGGCTGATGGTGAGGAACTGCGAGGCGTCGCGCGTCCACTCCGGCACGGTCGCGCCTCCCGGAAGGCGGCAGAGCGCCGCCGGCTCGGCGAGGAGATGCAGCGTCAGCGATCCGGCGCCGTCGTGACCGGCCATGCGATCGGGGTCGGGAAGGGTGATCCGGGGCGGCGCGCGGGCGCTCCCGGCGCTCAGCCGGGACGGCGCCGCGCGGCGACGACGACGGCGGCGACGGAGAGCGCGAGCAGCGCGGGATAGAGCAGCAGCAGGTCGACGCGGATGTTGCACTCGCCGGAGCAGAGGATGCGCCGCTCCATGAGCATCTCGTACACGCCGTAGAGCAGCCATGCGCCCGCCGCGATCCAGACGAGGCGCCGGCGCACGATCAGCGCGAGCAGGGCGAAGAGCAGCGCGGGGATCGCCGCGAGCGTGGGGGTCTCGATGAAGATCGCGAGCATCGTCAGTCCGCGCGCCCCACGGCCGCGCCCCGACGCGCGCGCCGCCGCAGCCGATAGGCGCTCCAGGCCACCGCCGCGCCGACGAGCCCGCCCGCGACCTCGTCCGCGTATTGCGGCGCGACGAGCCAGTCGGGGAGCTGCCCCGTCAGCGCGAGGGCGGCAGCGAGCACGAGGGCGCCGCCGGCGGCGGCGACGGCGAGCCTGCCGCGCGGGCGATCGATCATCCCGTCTCCACTGCGCGCCGCAGCTCCTCGAGCTCGAACGGCTTGCGCACGAGGGCGTGCGGCGAGGCGCGATCGATCCGCTCGCGGACCTCGCGCTGCGACGACGAGGACGTCGCGATCACGAAGCGGGTCCCCTCCGCACCGCGCGCGCGCATCCGCTCGATCAGCTCCGCGCCGTTCACCTCCGGCATGCCGTAGTCGCAGAGCACGACGTCGAAGCGCAGTCGCTCGGCGAGGCGCAGCGCCTCCGCGCCGTCCCCCGCGCAGAGCACCGTGTGCCCGCGCCCGCTGAGGAAGGCCGTCACGAAGTCGAGCAATCCGCGGTCGTCGTCCGCGGCGAGGATGTCGAGCGGGCGCGCCGCGCGTCCGCAGTACGTGGCCTCCCCCGCCGCGCGGGCGGGCGCGTCGTCGCCGCACGCGGGGAGGCGCACGGTGAACCGCGTCCGCCGGCGCGGCTCGCTCTCGACGACGATGCTCCCGCCGTGCGAGATGGCGACGGAGCGCGCGATCGCGAGGCCGATCCCCGTCCCTCCGCTCCCCTCCTTCGTCGTGAAGAAGGGCTCCCAGATCCGCTCGATGCACTCGGCCGACAGGCCGAGCCCCGAGTCCTCGACGTGCAGCTCGGCGACATCGCCCACGAGCCGCGTGCCGATCGCGATCCGCGCCGGGCTCGGCGCGTCCGGTCCATCGCCGGCCGGACCGGCGAGCGCGACGAGCGGAGCGACGGGACGGCCGTCCAGCTCCGCCGCGACCGCCTCCTCGGCGTTCACGACGAGATTCAGCAGCAGCTGCTCGAGCTGCTCTCCGTCCCCCATCACGGCGGGGAGCGCGGGGTCGAGGTGCACGTGGCACTCGATCCCGCGCGCCTGCATCGCGTAGCGCCTCGTCGCGGCGATGTGCGTGACGATCGCGTTGAGCCCGACGCGCTGCCGCTCCCCCGCCACCTTCGGGCGCGAGAAGGCGAGCAGGTCCTTCACGACCCGGGAGGCGCGCCGCGACTCGCGCTCGATCGTCTCGAGCGCGGCGCGGTCCTCGGCGGAGCGCTCGCCGGCGAGCAGGAGCTGGGCGAACCCCCGGATCGCGCTCAGAGGATTGTTGAGCTCGTGCGCCGCGCTCGCGAGCGTCGCGCCGACGGTGGCGAGCCGCTCGGCGTGCCGAGCCCGCGCGTCCTCGGCGCTCAGCTCGGCCTCGACACGGCGCAGCGTCTCCTCCTGTCGGCTCCGCTCCGCCGCCACCTCCCGAATTCGTTCCTCGAGCCGCGCGAGGTCCGCCCGCAGCCGGTCGGCCTCGTCGCGCAGACCGGCACCCCCGCCGAATCGGCGGAGGAGCGCTGTCGCCATGCGGGCGAGGCGGTCCAGGGGGGACATTCGATGAATCGAGGCGTTGGACGGAGGCCCGGGGACCGGGGCGGGCGCCGCGGTCGGGGGATCGGGCCGTCTTCGGAGGGAGACGCTATTATTCGGGGCGGGTCACGCCGCACGCAAGCCCCAGCGTGCCGGCGAACCAACGCACGACCGGAGGGATAGGTGCCCCGATGACCGACCTCGACGCCCCGGCGGGGACAGACGCCGACAAGGACGCCGCCTTCGCCGCGGAAGCGGTGCCGTGGATCGACGACGTGTATCGCTTCGCCCTCTCGCTCACCCGGAACGAGGCCGACGCGGACGACGTCGTCCAGGAGGCGTTCCTGCGCGCCTACCGCTCCTGGCACACCTTCCAGCCGGGGAGCGACGCGCGCCGCTGGCTCTTCACGATCGCCCGCAACGTCTTCCTCCGCTCGCGAGAGCGGGAGAAGTACCGGGTGGACGCCGAGGACGGCGACGTCGAGGCGCTCGCCGCGGCCAAGCAGATCGGCGACGCGCGCCGGAGCGGCGACGACGTCCTCCTCTCGAAGATCGACCTGCAGCCGGCGCTCCGGGATGCGCTCGACCGCCTCGACGAGCCCTTCCGCTCGACGGTGATCCTCGTCGACGTGGAGGACCTCACGTACGAGGCGGCAGCGGAGATCCTCGGCGTGCCGATCGGCACCGTGCGCTCGCGGCTCTTCCGCGGGCGCCGGCTGCTCCAGGAAATGCTCCTGACCTACGCGCGCGACGCGGGCTTCGACACCGCGCGCGGCCGCACCGAGCGGGCCGAGGATGCCCGACTGCACAGCCATGGCTGAGAAGATCGACTGCAACGCCGCCATGCGGCAGCTCTGGGACTTCCTCGACGGCGAGCTGACGGACGAGCGCATGGCCGCCGTCCGCACGCACCTCGACCGCTGCAAGGGGTGCGTCCCGTACGCCGAGTTCGAGCGCGCGTTCCTCGAGGCGCTGTCGGGGTGCAAGTCGAGGCAGTGCGCCCCCGAGGGGCTGCGCAGGAAGATCTTCGAGCGGCTGCGCGAAGCGGGGTACGTCGGGCGCTAGGGGCGGGGCCGGGATCGCGGCCGCTCGACTGCCCGCCACCCTCGCCGCGCCGCGCCGGACGCGCACCGCCGTCCCTCCCCCGCTCAGCTCCCGCCCTCGATCCTCCCCTCGCGCACGATCACCTGCGACGCGCCGACCGACCTGAGCGCGCCGGTCGCGCCAGGGGGCGGCGGCGCGTGCGCCGCATGCTCGTCGGCCTCCGCGCCGCGCTCCGACCAGGCGATCGTCAGGCGGCCGCCGGCGAGGGTGAGCACCGGATAGGTCGCGATTCGCGCGCTGTCGCTCGCCGTGATCGCCCGAGCGAAGCGCTCCCCGCCATCCCGCGAGACGCGCACGAGGACGCGCGGCACCTCCACCCGCCCGTCGTCCCACGCCGCGACGACGTCGCGTCCGTCCACCGCGAGCTGCACGTGCGCCGGCCTCGAGAAGGCCGCGGTGCCGAGCGGCACCGGCTCGCCGAAGGTGCGGGCGCCGTCGTCGGAGCGGGCGTAGAAGACGCCGGCCGCCCCGTCCTTCCCCGACCACCAGGCGATGTGGACCCGACCCGCGGAGTCCACGCGGAGCGCGGGACCGGCGTGCGGGCACCCCTCGAACACCCATCCGTCCCGTTGCGCGCGGACCGGCGCGCCCCACGTCGCGCCGCCGTCCGTCGAGGCGGCGACGACGACCTCGCGAACGTTCCCCGGCGCGACCGTGCGCCACGACATGTACGCGCGGCTCGGATCGCGCGGGTCCGTCGCCACTGCGGTGCGGCAGCAGGGGCACGACTCCCCCATGTCGACGCGCACGTTCGGCGCCCACGTGCGGCCGCCGTCGGTCGAGCGCGTGACGTACGCCGCCGACTTCCCGCCGCGGCCATCGAGCCACGACGCCCAGACGATGCCGCGCGCATCCGCGTGCAGCGCGTGGAAGTTGTGCGAGCCGAACTCCGCGGCGTCCGTCACCGTGACGGGCTCGCTCCACGTCCGGCCGCCGTCCTCCGAGCGGACGGCGCGCAGCGCGCTCGCCGGGAAGCGGCGGCCGGGGACGACCTTCGCCACCGCGTACAGCGCGTGGAGCGCGCCGTCCGGCGCGTAGGCGAGCTTCGGCGGCGACTCGCCGTGCGCCTCGATCGCGCCGAGCGGGTCGCGCAGCTCGGTCGGCGGCCCGCCGTCGGTCGAGATGTAGAGCCGCCCGTCGCTCCCGCCCCCGGGCGCCGAGATCCACGCCGCCGTGCGGCGTCCGTCGGGCGCGATCACGAACATCGGCGCCGCGCCGACCGCCGTCGGCGCGCTCAGGGTCGTCGGAGGCTCGAGCTCGACCGCCGGGCCGCCCGAGCACGCGCCGAGCGCCGATACCGCCGACAAGACCGCCGCGATTCCCCTCCGGGCGCCGAGCGCCGAGCGCCGAGTGCCGAGCGTTGCCGTCCAGATTCCGAGGGCCGCCCTCATCGCGTCCACCCCCACCGCACTCCCGCGTACACCGTCCGCGGCGTCCCCGGCGTGAACAGCTCGCCCTGGTTCGCGTTGAACGTCGCGAGCTCCGCGTAGCGCTCGTCGAGCGCGTTGACGACGCGGCCGAAGAGCTCCAGCCGCTCGCCGACGAGCCAGCTCGCGTTCGCCGCGACCAGCTCGTGGCCGTCGTACCGGTGCGCGTTGTCCGGATCCATCCAGTACGGGCCGGTGTGCGACCACTCGACGCTCGCCTTCCCGCCGCGCAGGAAGGGCGGCGACCACGTCGCCATCAGGCTGGCGAGCGAGACCGGCGCCCCCTCGACCGTCTTCCCGGCGAAGCTCCGGTTCGTCGCCGTCGTCCCGCTGCCGACCGGCGTCGTCCACTCCACGTACTCGTGGTCCGTCACCGCCCAGCTCGCGTCGAGCCGCAGCCGCGAGAGGAGCGCGACGCCGAGCGACGCTTCGATCCCGCGGTGTCTGGTCTCCCCCGCGTTCGACGTCGTCCGCGTCCCGTCCTCGGCGACGATCGCGAGGATGTCGTCGTGCAGCGTCATCTCGTACGCGGAGACGGAGTAGAGGACGCGCGCGCCGAGCTGCCCGCGAACCCCCGCCTCGACGCTCTTCACCGTGACCGGATCGAGCGAGGTCGTGCTCGCGTTGCTCCCCTGCTGGAAGAGCTGCCCCTGCGATGGCGCGCGGAACCCCTCGCGGTACGAGACGAAGACGTTCGCGGCGTCGGCGAGATCGTAGGTGATGCCGACCTTCGGGCTGAGGCGGCGGTAGGTCAGCGTCGTGTCCGCCGGGCGACGCCAGCGCCCGGTGGCGAGCGGATCGAGGCGCGTGTCGTAGGCGTACCCCGTCACGTCCCAGCGCACGCCGGCGTCGATGCGCAGGCGCGCGACCGGCGAGAGCTCGGCGTGCACGTACGGAGAGATCTGCCGGTAGGTGACGTCGTAGTCGTAGTGGCGGGCGCCCGTGGTCCAGCTGGTCCACCGCCCGTCGGCATCGCGCGCCGGCGCGATCCCGTCGGCGGAGAAGCGCCCGGGGCTCCAGTCGAGGTCCGCGCCGGCGATCAGGCGCGTGCGCAGCGGCGCGAGGTCGCGGCGGTACTTCGCGAGCAGGCCGAGCGAGGAGTTGCGCGTCCCGTAGACCTCGGGGTCGTAGCCGAGCTGCCAGACCGGCATCAGCTCGAGCACGTCGTAGCGCGCGTACGGCGTCAGGCTCCACAACGAGCGCCCGTCGTCCATCTCGACCGCGGTCGAGAGGCGGAGCGCCTCCACCGCGCGAAAGCCGATCGGGGACGTGTTGCGCTCGGGGTGCGCCGCGTAGTCGGCCGCGGTCAGCGACGCGAGCTCGCGCTGGTCGATCGTCGAGCCGGCGATCACCGTGCGCACGGTGAGGCCGTTCGCCGCCGCGCGGTCCCAGCGGACCGTCGCGCTCGTGCGGTCGTAGGCCGCGGCCTCCCGCCATCCATCCGCGCGGGTGAGGTTCAGGTCCGCGCGGACGCCGTCGAGTCCGCGCGTCGTGCCGGCCGTCGCGAGGAGGCGCGCGTAGCCGTGCCCGCCTCCCTCGAGGCTCGCCTCGACCGTCGGCCTCGCGGGCGCCGGGCGCGTGAGCACGTTGACGACGCCGCCGATCGCGTCGCTGCCGTAGAGGGCCGTCCCCGGACCCTTCAGCACCTCGATCCCGCCGGCCTGCGGCAGGTTGACCTCGTAGAGCGCGTTGTGGTTGAAGAAGCCCGTCGCGCGCGTGGGGACGCCGTCCTCGAGGTAGAGGTAGAGTGGCTTCGTCGAGATCGGCTGGCGGATCGCCATCATGTGCCCCTCACCGGACGTCTGCGTCGCGTGCACGCCGGGCAGGCGGTTCATCACCTCGGCGGGGTGCGCGGCGCGGGCGCGCCGGAGCTCGGCGCCGTCGAGGAGGTCGATCGTCGCCGAGACGTCGGTGCGGCGCTGCGCCTCGCGCGACGCGCTGACGACGACGGGGGCGACGACGGCTGCCGCCTCGCGAAGGACGACCGTCACGGGGGACTCGCGGCCGCCCTCGACGACGACGTCGAGCCGCCGCTCCGCGTATCCGATGCGCCTCACGAGGAGCGTCCGCCGCCCCGCCGGGACGGCGGCGATGCGGAACCGGCCGCCGGCATCGGTGACGGCGCCGATCCGCGTCCCCTCGACGATCACCTGGGCGTCGGGAACCACGCCGCGGTCCGCCGCCGAGCGGACGGAGCCCGCGACCGATCCCGACGGCGCCGGCGCCTCGGCCGCGATCGCCTCGACGTCCTGCGCGAGAACGGGCCTGGAGACGAAAGGAGTGAATACCAGCGCGATCGCGGCGGCGATCGCCATGCACGGCCTATGCTGTATGGAAGGTGGCGTATGTGTGACGCCGAAATTGCGTGGCATGGTCCCGAGGGTCCGCGTGGAGCCCGCGGCCGCGCCGTCGGCCGGGATGGCCGAGGGGCCGGGGGCATCGTCGTGTCTGGCTCACGCGGCGGCAAACCGCCGTAGGGGGGCGTACCGCGGAGAAGCGGGACGCCGGCGAGGGTGCCTGCGCCGCGTCAGCCGACGCGCGCGGCGGGCGGGGCGGTGGCCGGCGGGAAGAGGTGGCTCGACGCCGACCGGACGGTGATGCGCGAGCGGAGGACCGCGGGGCGACCGTCCGCGACGACCGTCGGCACCGTGGCGATGCGCACGAGCGGCGCGGCGGTGGCGACGCCGAGCCCGCACTCGCCGAGGCAGCTGCAGGCGTGGCGCTCTGCGCGCTCGGGGAGGGGCGCGCCGGGCGCGCCGTCCTCCCGCGCCGCGGCGCCGTCCGCCACGACGCCATGCGCCGCTCCGTGCCCGGCGCCGTGCGCCGCCCCGTGCTCCGCTCCGTGCACCGCGCCCGCCGGGACGGCGGCGCCCGCGCCTCCGTCGTGCATCGGGCAGACGTGGAGCGCCGACGACTCCACGAGCCCCAGCGCGAACCAGATCGCGAGGACGGCGGAGAGCAGGCGGAAGAGCGGCGTGCGTCGCATCGGCCGAAATATACGCGGTTCGCCCGTTCCGGATTCAGGCGGCTCGGGTCTCGCCCCGCTCCCCGTCGATGACGACGATCCATTCGATCGGCATCGCCGGGTCGAGCGAGTCGCGCACGGAGCAGTACTTCGTCAGGGCCAGCTCGACCGCGCGCTCCGCGTGCGCCCGCTCGATCCCCTCGCCGCGCATGTGAAAGGCGAGCGCGATCCTCGTGACGCGCGCCGGCACCGCGTTCGCGCGGTCGCCGGTGACCTCGATCTCGAGCGAGTCGAGCGGCGTCCGCCGCTTCTGGAGGATCTCCACGACGTCCACCGCGGTGCACGACGCGAGCGCGCTGAGCAGCGTCTCCACGGGGCTCGGTCCCGCCTGGCCGGCGCTGTCCACGTGGATGCGCGGACCGCCCGGCCGCCCCGCGTCGAAGCGGTGCCCGCCGGTCCAGCTCACGACGACGCGGGAGGGGGGCTTCGGCGTGCTCATCCCCTACCTCTCGATCGGCGCCCGGACCGCATTTCCCCACTCCGTCCAGCTCCCGTCGTAGTTGCGCACGCGGTCGTAGCCGAGGAGATAGGTGAGGACGAACCACGTGTGCGAGGAGCGCTCGCCGATGCGGCAGTAGGCGACGACGTCGTCCTTCGACGAGAGCCCGATCTCGCCCTCGTAGATCGCCCGCAGCTCCTCGGCGCTCTTGAACGAGCCGTCGGCGTTCGCCGCACGCGCCCACGGAACGTTCCTGGCGCCGGGGATGTGTCCGCCGCGCATCGCGCCCTCCTGCGGATAGTCGGGCATGTGCAGCTTCTTCCCCGTGAATTCGTCGGGGGAGCGAACGTCCACGAGCGGACGCCCGGCACGGGCGTGCTCGCGGACCTCGTCGAAGAAGGCGCGAATGCGGGCGTCGTCGCGCTCCGGCGCGACGTAGCGCGTCGGCGGGAAGGTCGGGATGTCGGTCGTCATCGGACGGCCCTCCTGCTCCCACTTCGTGCGCCCGCCGTCGAGGATCTTCGCGTTCCGGAAGCCGAACAGGCGGAAGACCCAGAAGGCGTACGTCGCCCACCAGTTGTTCTTGTCCCCGTAGAAGACGACGGTCGTGGACTCGTCGATCCCGAGTCGGCGCAGCAGCATCTCGAATGCCTCGCGGTCGACGTAGTCGCGTCTGAGCGGATCGTTCAGGTCCTCGTGCCAGTCGATCTTCTGCGCCCCGGGGATGTGCCCCGTGTGATAGAGCAGCACATCCTCGTCGCTCTCGAGGATGCGGAGCGAGGGGTCCTCGAGGCGCTCCGCGAGCCATTCCGTGCTCACCAGCGCCGCGGGATGGGCGTAGCCCTTCCGGACGACCGCCTCGTCGGCGTCGTCCGCCCGCTGCTGCATCGTGTCCATCGTCGCGCTCGTCATGGTGTCGCTCACCGTCGGATGTGACTCATGAACCTTCCGGCGCCCGCATCGGTTCGCCCGGCCGTGCGCCGGCTTCGCCCGCGCGACTCGCGCTCACGCGATTCGCGTTCCGTTCGGCACCGGCCGCTCGAGCGCGAGGAGGACGACGTCCCCCTCGGCGGGCACCGCGCCGAGCACGAGCACCTCGCTCACGAACCCGGCGATCCGCCGCTCCCCGAGGTTCACCGCCGCCACGACCTGCCGGCCGACGAGCTGCCCGGGCTGGTAGCGCCGCGTCAGCTGCGCGCTCGACCGCTTGACGCCGAGCTCCGCGCCGAAGTCGATGCGGAGCCTGATGGACGGCTTGCGGGCCTCCGGAAACGGCTCCGCCTCGAGCACCGTCCCCACCCGCATCTCGATGCGCTGGAAGTCGTCGGGAGTCGCCATGCCGAAAAATAGCGACGACGGCCGCGGCGCGTCCGCCGCGCCGAGTGGCGGCCGCCGAGCCCGCCGCTAGCTTCCGGGGATGGGCCAGTACCGCCACCACGTCTTCGTCTGCACCAGCGGCAAGACCTGCCCGAAGCAGGACGCCGAGCGCGTGCACGCCACGCTGAAGAAGGGCGTGAAGGCCGCCGGGCTCAAGGGAGCCGTGCGCGTCAATCACGCCGGGTGCATGAACCAGTGCGGGCACGGCCCGATGGTCGTCGTCTATCCGGACGACGTCTGGTACGCGGGCGTCGACGAGGCGGGCGCCGCGCGAATCGTCGAGGAGCACCTGCTCGGCGGCCGTGTCGTCGAGCGCTACCGCTACATCGCGCCGCCCGGCGACAACAAGGTCTGACGGGCGTCGCCCTCAGCGCCCGGCGCGCTTCCGCGCGCCGGTCCAGACGACGATCGTCCCGCACCCGCCGCTCGTACCGCCGGAGAACTGGGGCGGCGTCTCCGCGGGCGACTTGTAGATCTCGATCCCGACGATGTCGCCCGGCTGCACGAGGTTGTCGATCGAGTCGTAGGTCGTCAGGCGCATCCCGTCGATCCACAGCGCCGGCCGGCAGCTGCCCCGCATGAGGATCGTCGAGCCCATCGGTCCGCCGGGCACGACCTGAATCCCCGGCGTCGTGCGCAGGAGGTCGCTCGTCGCGATCGCGTGCCGCTTCTCGATCTCGTCGCTCGTGATGTAGTCGCCGAAGCCGCGCTTGCTCCGCTGCAGGAAGCCCGTGCGGTCGTCCTCCTCGCGCTGCCCGACGACCTCGACCGGCTCGAGCACCGGCACGGCCTCCCGCAGCGCGACCGTCACCGCCGCCGGCCGGCGCCGCCCGAGCGTCACGGGGACGCGCTCCGGCTGGAAGCCGATGCGCCGGACCTCGAGGTTGTGGGTGCCCGACGGCAGCCCCGTCAGGAGGAAACGGCCGGCGGCATCGGTCGTCCCCTCGACGCCGCTCCCCCAGACGAGCACCGTCGCCCCCTGCACCGGACGACCGTCGGCGTTCCGCACGATCCCCGAGAGCTGCGCCTCGCCCCGCCGTACCTTCACCGCTGCCTCGGCGCCCCCGGTCGAGTCCACCGCGACCGTCACGAGGCTGTCCTGGATGCCGATCCCGAAGTCGCGCCAGGCGAGCCCGCGCGGCGGCACCTCCGCCTCGACGAAGCCGCTCACGTCGGTGCCGCGCTCGGCGCGCAGGGTGAGCGGGATCCCCGCGGGGACGCCGCACGCCGTGTAGCGGCCGTCGTCCCCGACGGGAATCGGGAACTGCCGGCGCTGCTGCCGCAGTCCGTGCTCGTCGAGCGTGACCTCCGTCCACAGCATCACGACGCTGCTCCCGGCGAGCGGCTCGCCCGTGTCGGCGTTCCGCACGAAGCCGGTGAGCGTCGCGCTCGAATCGCCTGGCGCCGGCGCCGGACAGAGCGCGAGCGCGAGCGCCGACGGCGACGGCGTCGAGAGGACGAGCGTCGTGCGCGCCCCGGCGACCGTCGTCGCGCGTGTCGGCAGCATCAGCCCCATCGCCTCGATGTCGGGGTGGTGGAAGCCGACGAGATACTGTCCCTGCGGCACGGAGTCGATGCGGAAGCGCCCGTTCCGGTCCGAGACCGTGCCGTAGCCGGTGCTCTGCGGGTCCGCGGCGGGGACCATCTGGATCGTCGCGCCCGGCAGCCGGCGCATGCCGATGCTGTCGTAGACGATCCCCATCACGGTCGCGCGCTCCGTCGTGTCGGGCTGCAGCGCCGGCTGCCGCGGCGCGCCGATCTGGGCGGCGAGCGGCGCGGAGGCGACGAGCGCCGCGAGCGCCGCGGCCGCGAACGGAAGACGAACGATCATGAGACGTGGGTCGAAGGGACGGCTCGCCCGGGGGACGGACGGGGTGGTCGGTAGAACGCTACCCATCAGGGCGTCACCGCGTTCCCCACGAGCGGCGGGACGAGTGTGGCGAGCCACGCCTCGACGGCCGCCGCAGGCGCCTCCCACCCGGGCTCGAGGAGTAGAAGATGGCCATGGCCGCGCACCTCGCACAGGGTGCCGCCGTACTTTCTCGCGAGCGCACGGGCGACGCGCGGGACGACGAAGCGGTCCTCGTCCGTGGCGACGACGAGCACGGGGCACCGCACCCGCGCGGCGTCCACGGCGATTCCGCCGATGCTGATCTCCCGGCCGGCCCTCCCGCTCTCCGGGCCGAAGCGCGGGAAGAGCGCCTCCCACTCCGCGTCGCCGATTCGCTCGCTGTTCAGCGCCCGGAGGTCCGCCGACTCGCCGACGAGCGGGCGCGAGCGGAGCAGCGGCTTCAGGTAGCGCCAGCGGAGCTGCACCTTGATGAGCGGCAGGCTCGCGACCGTGATCCCGCGCGGAGGCGCCGAGCAGAGCAGGACGACCGCGGCGGGGGCCGAGGACTCCGCGAGCTTCTGGACGATGAGACCGCCCATCGAGTGCCCGACGAGCACGGGCCGCGTGCCCGCGTGGTGCCGCGCGACCTCGGCCATCGCCTCGCGCGCGTCCTCGACGTAGTCGAGCACCGAGACGCGGCCGAGGTCGGCCGCCGGACGGCTACCGCCGTGCCCGCGAAGGTCCACGGCGTAGGTCGGCCACCCGCGCGAGGCGAGAAACGGCTGCCATCGCTCGAAGTGCCAGGCGCCGGCCGCCATCCCGTGCACGAGCAGGAGCGGGGAGCGCGTCGCGTCCGGCGGCACCTCGGCGACGAGGCGCAGCCCGGTCGTCGTGCGGATCTCCTTCACGGCGACGACTCGTCGGCGAGGTCGCCGAGCGGGCGCGCGGCGAGCGCGACGGTGTTGTCCGGGCGTTCGTCGGTCCCGGCACCGTCGCGCGTGGCGCGCGCATCCGGCGGCGGCGGCGCAGCGGGCGGCGCGTACCAGCGCTCGCGCGGCACCACCGCCGGCGCGCGAGGGTCGCCCTCGTAGTGCGGCGACATGATCTGCACCCCGTACTCGTTGAAGACGTCCTGAATGTTCTCGTGCAGCGCGGAGAGGACGCGTCGCCGCTCGTGGGGCTCGTCCACGAGGACGTTCAGCTCGTACTCGACGTAGAAGTCGGAGAGCGCCGTCTGGAGGACGAACGGCTCCGCGTCCGGCCGCAGCCCCGGCGTGCGCCGCGCCGCCTCGCGGAGCATCGCCTGCACCTGCCGCCACGGCGTGTCGTAGCCGATCGTGACGGCCGTGTGGAGCAGCACCCCGCCCTCGGCGCAGAGGCGCGTGAAGTTCGTCGTCGTCCCGCCGATCACGACCGTGTTCGGGATCGTCACCTCGACGCGCTTCGGCGTGACGATCTTCGTCGAGAGGAGCCCGAGCTGGACCACCGTTCCCTCGGTGTCGCCGATCCGCACGTACTCGCCGGGGCGCACCGCGCGCGAGTACATGATGGTGAGCCCACTCATCGCCTGGTTGACGAGCCCCGTCGAGCCGAGCGAGAGGATCAGGCCGATGAAGACGCTGATCCCCTTGAAGATCTCGCTGTCGCTCCCCGGGAGGTATGGATAGGCGACGACGAGGGCGAAGAGCCAGAGCAGGGCGACGGCGATGCGGCGCGTCGGCTGCGCCGTGTCGGCGTGGACCCAGCCGACGTGCACCGAGCCGCCCTCCACGGCGGCGAAGAACGCGCCGACGAGCCGCACCGCGACGCGCGTGATCGCGAAGATCAGGACGACGGTGAAGATGTCCGGGAGCGCCGAGACGATGCCGGCGAGGATCCCGAGCACGGTGCCGACGAGGTAGGCGCCGAGCGCCTCGCCCCAGGGGCGGCTGTAGGGGAAGGCGGTGAGGACGAAGGTGAGCCAGACGTAGGCGACGAAGAGCCCGGTCACCCAGAAGAGCAGGGAGACGGACCGCCGCAGCGCGGCGAGGAGCTGGTCGGCGCCGAGCACGGTGAAGCCGCGCACGGAGACCGTCGGCACGCGGTGCCGGGCGACACTCGTCAGGCGCGCCGAGGTCCAGTCGTGGCCGCCGCGCAGCAGCCGGAGCACGAGGAGGAAGAGCAGCGTCGCGAGGACGCTCGCCAGCGCGGCGCGGACGAGGAAGCGCACGCTCCGCTGCTGCTGCTCGGCGCCGAGCGCCGCACGCAGGCTCGCGGCCGCCTCGCCCGATGCGCGCTCGAGCGTCCCGCCGGACGCGGTGTCCACGTCGGCGGGCGTGAGGAGGAAGATCGCGCGCCCGTCCACCTCGACGAGGCGCCCCTCCGGCGTGCTCCGCGTCGAGACGCTGTCGCGCTCCGGGCGCGCGGCGGCGACGGCGAGTCGTCGCCCCGCCGCCTCCGCTCGCTCGCGCGGCGACGCGGCGCCGAGCGGGGCGCGGAAGGTGACGATCGGCCGGTGATGGTAGAGCAGGGTGGCGACGCCATCGTCGCCGCGGATGCTCACCGCCGCGACGCCGGCCAGCGAGTCGCGCGCCGCCGAGACGGGCGGCGGCAGGGGCGCCGGCATCGGCGCGAGCGTGTCCTGGGCGACGGCGCGCGCGGGAGCGAGCGCCGCGAGGATCAGGGCGAGCGCCGACGCGGCAGCGCGCCACGCACCCGGCAGCGGGGCCGCGGACGGACGGGACGCGAAGCGGTACATTGGTGGCGAGTATAGCGGCTGGGCCGCGCGGTGGCGAGCGCGGCGCGCGCCGCGCGTCGTCGCCCCGATCCCCGACCGCACGCCGACCGCACGATGCCGCCGTTCATGGAGCCCTACACCCGCCACGTGCTCGTCTGCACGGGCGGCTTCTGCTCGCCGGACCGGCGCGGGCGCGCGCTCTACGCCCTGCTCGCCTCGCTGCTCCAGCGGGAGCGCCTCCTCTTCGGGCCGGGGCGCGTGAAGCGCGGAGAGACGCCCTGCCTCGGCGTCTGCGCCGACGGGCCCATCGTCGTCGTGTATCCCGAGGGGGTGTGGTACGCCGGCGTGACGGAGGCGCTGCTCGAGCGCATCGTCGTCGAGCACCTGCGCGACGGGCGCGTGGTCGAGGAGGCGGTGTTCCACCGGCTCCCGGGCTGAGGCCGGCGGGTGGCGGACGACGTCACCGAAACGGACGAGGCGCGAGGGGTCCTTCCCCTCGCGCCTCGTCCGTTCACTCCGGCTCTCTCCCGCGGTGGCGTGCGACGCCGGCGCGGCCGCCGCAGCGCGATCAGCGCACGGCGAGCCGCTCGAGCGCCTCGACCCGCTGCTCGGTCGGCGGGTGGGTCATGAAGAGCGCCATCACCCCGCCGCGCTGGTACGCGGCGAGCGGATTCACCTGGGCGAGCGGGGCCGCCGCGGGCGCGACCTGCATCGGGATCCGGTGCGCCGCCGCGTCGAGCTTCCGGAGCGCGCTCGCGAGCGCGCGGGGCTTCCCGGAGATCTCGGCGCCGACCGCGTCCGCCTTGAACTCGCGCTGCCGGCTGATCGCCAGCTGCACGAGCGTCGCGGCGATCGGGGCGAGGATCATCATGAGGAGTCCGGCGATCGGATTCCCGCCCTCGTCGTCGTTCCCGCCGAACCACATGCCGAGCATCGCGAGGTTGCTGATCGCGCCGGCCATCGTCGCCGTGAACGTCATCAGGAGCATGTCGCGGTTCTTGATGTGCGCCAGCTCGTGCGCGATCACCCCCTCGAGCTCGTCGCGGCCGACGAGGTCGAGAATCCCCTGCGTCACGCAGACGACGGCGTGCTCCGGGTTGCGGCCGGTCGCGAACGCGTTCGGCTGGGCGTGCGGGGCGATCGCCACCGTCGGCATCGGTAGGCCGGCGCGCTGGCGCAGCCGGTCCACCATGCCGTAGAGGTCGGGCGCCTCGGCCTCGGTGACGATCTGCGCGCGGTACATGCGCAGCACCATTTTCGAGGACGCGTAGTACATGACGAAGTTCGACGCGGCGGAGATCACGAGGAACAGGATCGCCCCGTTGGCGCCCCCGAAGTATCCGCCGATCGACACGAGCAGCGCCGTCAGCGCCGCCATCAAGAGGAACACCTTCACGTTGTTCATCGCTGCTCCTGGGTCGTGAACGCGCGAAAGGCGAGCCCCCGCGCACCCGGGGCCTTCGTCCCCGGGATGAGCGAAGGTCTCGCCTGATCGTTGCTCCGATCCGACCGGGCCGTGCACGGCGGTGCCGTGCAGTCCTGACGACCTGGCCGCGCGGGCCCTCGCCCGCGTAGCTACTCCCCTCCGAAATCCTCCCGGAATCTAGCGGGCGCGCCGGCGCCGCTCAAGCGCCTCGATCGCCTCCTCCACCGCCCGGAGCTGCCGCTTCCACACGTGCCGGGCCAGCCGGAAGAAGTTCGCCCTCGCCGCCGGCTCGGCGGCGAGGAACTCGGCGAGGCGGCGGTGGCCCTTCAGCGTGTTGCAGCCCCGGCAGGCCGTCACTAGGTTCCCGCCGGACCGGTCTCCCCCGCGTACCCGCGCCTGGACGTGGTCCACCGTGAGCTCCTCGACAGGGAACTCCCGATCGCAGTAGACGCAGCGCCGACCGTCGCGCGCGAAGATCTCCTCACGTCTCAATGGCCGATCCGCGAAACTCGCGACGCGACGCGCTCGACGCCGCGCGACGCTTCCTCCTGAACCGAACGGACGAGGAGCGCGAGCGCGACTTCGACGTCCCGCCCCGGCTCACTCCACAGATTCTCCAGGGTCTCCGCATGTCCCGCTCCCGCGACCGCATCCTGGCCAACCTCGAGGACATGTACCGCGAGGCCTTCGAGCGCGCCAAGGCGACCGGCGACCAGTCCCAGATGGCGACGCTCGACTTCGCCTACCGTCGAGAGCAGCTCTACTTCGAGATCCTGCTGGATATTCGGGACGGGATCGAGAAGAAGTAGGGAGGCGCTCGGCGCTCGGCGCTCGGCACTCGGCACCGGCACCGGCGCCCGGCCGAAGGCCCAGGGCCGAAACCACCGGCCGGACTTCAACCCCATGGTGCGCTCATGCGTTCCCGGCTCCTGCTCGCGCTCGTTCCGCTCGTCGCCTGCACGTCTGCGCGGAGCGGCGTCGGGGGCGACCCGTCGGCCGCCGTCGCCGAGGCGCCGGTGACGCTCGCCGTCGTCAACGCGCGCATCTGGACGGGAGACCCGCGCCGCCCGTGGGCCGACGCGCTCGCCGTGCGCGGCGATCGGATCGCCGCCGTCGGCTCGAGCGCCGAGGTCCGCAAGATGGCCGGCGCCGGCACGCGCGTGGTGGACGCGGCCGGGCGGATGGTCGTCCCCGGCTTCGTCGATTCGCACGTCCACTTCGTCGACGGCGGCTTCGCCCTCTCCTCCGTCCAGCTTCGCGACGCGCGCACGAAGGAGGAGTTCGTCTCGCGCATCGCCGCGTTCGCGCGGACGGTGCCGCCCGGCACGTGGATCACGAACGGCGACTGGGACCACGAGCTGTGGGGAGGCGAGCTCCCGCGCCGCGACTGGATCGACTCCGTCACCGCCGCGCGCCCGGTCTGGATCAACCGGCTCGACGGTCACATGAGCCTCGCCAACACGGCCGCGCTCCGCGCCGCGGGCGTCACGCGCGGGACGGCCGACGTCGAGGGCGGAGCGATCGTCCGCGATGCCGACGGCGAGCCGACCGGCGTGCTCAAGGACAACGCAATGGGGCTCGTCGCCCGCGTCGTGCCGCCGCCCGGGGATGCGCTCCAGGACCGCGCCCTCGACACGGCGATGCGCCACGTCGCCGCGCAGGGCGTGACGTCGGTCGTGCACATGGGAACGTGGGACGACCTCGCCATCTTCCGCCGCGCACACGCCGCCGGGCGCCTGACGACGCGCATCTACGCGGCCGTCCCGCTCGCAACCTGGGAGCGGCTCCGCGACACCGTCGCGGCGAGCGGGCGCGGCGACGCGTGGCTCCGCATCGGCGGGCTGAAGGGCTTCGTGGACGGCTCGCTCGGCTCGCACACCGCCGCGTTCCACGAGCCGTTCACCGACGCGCCGTCGGACAGCGGGCTCCTCGTCGAGTCGCCGGACGACCTCTACCGCTGGACCGCCGGCGCCGACGCCGCGGGGCTCCACGTCATGGTGCACGCGATCGGCGACCGCGCCATCGCGACGCAGCTCGACATCTTCGCCCGCGTCGCGCGCGAGCACGGGGCGCGCGACCGCCGCTTCCGCATCGAGCACGCGCAGCACATCGCGCCCGCCGACATCCCGCGCTTCGCCGCGCTCGGCGTCACCGCGAGCATGCAGCCGTACCACGCGATCGACGACGGGCGCTGGGCGGAGCGGGTAATCGGCCCCGAACGCATCCGCACGACGTACGCCTTCCGATCGCTGCTCGACGCGGGGGCGCGCCTCGCCTTCGGCAGCGACTGGTTCGTCGCGCCGCCGACCCCGCTCGAGGGGATCTACGCCGCCGCCACGCGCCGCACCCTCGACGACCGCAACCCGGGCGGATGGGTGCCCGAGCAGCGCATCACGGTCGAGGAGGCGCTCCGCGCCTACACGCGCGACGCCGCGTGGGCCGAGTACGCCGAGACGGAGAAGGGCACGCTCGAGCGCGGCAAGCTCGCCGACTTCGTCCTCATCGACCGCGACCTCACGCGCATCGCGCCGGCGGAGATCCGGGACGCGCGGGTGGCGATGACGGTCGTCGGCGGCACGGTGGTCTTCGAGCGCTGAGCGACGGGGCGCGGTCCGACGCGCCCGGCGGCGCGCCGCGAGACATCCGGCCGCCGCGGCCCGCGGGCGGCACTTGCCGCGGAGAGAGGCGCGGCGTCGATTAGCGGAACGGACCTCGCCACCCACGCGCAATCGAAACGCCGTGTCCCTCCACTTCCACTTCGACCCGAACATCGAGAGCGCCGCGACGATTCCGTCGCGCCTCTACGTGGACCCCGTCTACCTCGAGCTCGAGCGGGAGCGCATCTTCGCGCGCACCTGGCAGCTCGTCGGCCGCATGGAGCAGGTCGCGGAGACCGGACGATTCCTCACGACGGAGATCGCCGGCGAGCCGATCGTCGTGCTCCGCGACGGCGACGTGCTGCGCGGCTATCACAACGTCTGCCTCCACCGCGCCGGTCCCGTCGCCCACGGCTGCGGGCGGCGCCAGACGCTGCAGTGCAAGTACCACGGATGGACCTACGACCTCCGCGGGAACCTCCTCCGCGCGCCGGAGATGGAGGGCGTCGCCCGCTTCCACGCCGAGGACATGCGGCTCGTCCCGATCCAGGTCGCCTCGTGGGGCCCGCTCGTCTTCGCGAACCTCGACCTGAAGGCGCCGCCGCTCGAGCACTTCCTCGAGGACATCCCAGAGCGTGCGAGCCGCTTCCGTCCCGAGTCGATGCGCTGGGTGATGCGCAAGGACTGGACGATCGCCTGCAACTGGAAGGTCTACGTCGACAACTACCTCGAGGGCTACCACGTCCCGGTCGTGCACCCGGGGCTCCACAAGGAGCTCGACTACGACCGGTACCGCGTGATCCCGCGCCGCTACTACTCGCTCCAGCACGCCCCGCTCCGCGAGCACGCCCACGGCGAGAAGGGCCGCCGGTACGCGCCGACGGAGGGCGAGGAGGCGGCCGAGTACTACTGGCTCTTCCCCAACGTGATGCTGAACGTCTACATGGGGCAGATGCAGACGAACGTCGTGCTGCCGCTCGGCCACGACCGTACGCTCGTCGTCTTCGAGTGGTTCGCCGAGTCGCCGCCATCGGATCCCGCGCAGGACGAGACGTGGGCCTCGCTCCTCCGCTTCAGCGACGAGATCCAGGAGGAGGACGTCGAGATCTGCGAGGCCGTCTTCCGCAATCTGCACTCGCGCGTGTACGACCGCGGCCGCTACTCCGCGAAGCGGGAGAACGGCGTGCACCACTTCCATTCGCTGCTGCACGAGTACCTGACGTAGGGGCACTGTTCCTTGGGCCCTGGGCGGTCGGCGGTCGGCGCTCGGCGCTCGGCGCTCGGCGGGGCGGAGACGGGGCGGGTGCGCCGGGCGCGGCCCATCGGCCGGACGGCTCCGCCTGTTGGCTGTGTGTTTCACGCGGAGACGCGGAGATCCGCGGAGCAAGGTGCCGTGTGCGGGTCGTGTGCGTCGCGCCACGAGCCGTGAATGCTTTGGGGAACTGCTCGGCGCTCACGCCGCCTCGCGCCGGCGAACGAGTCCGTCCAGGTGCACCCCCAATCATCCGTCGGCCCCGCCGCGACGACGCTTCGGCGCACCGTCCGAGTCGTACGAAAAAGGGAATCGGATGTATCCGATGGATCGGATGCATCCGATTCCTTTTTTCGTCGATGCCCGCTCCGAGCGGCCGTTCTCCGCGTCTCCGCGCG
>DASUSM010000095.1:0-2391 GCA_036375115.1 Gemmatimonadaceae bacterium
GGCCTGATCGTCGAGCGCACGAGCGGCATCTCCTACGCCGAGTACGTGCGGACGCAGCTCTTCGAGCGCGCGGGGATGCGCGACTCCCGCTACTGCGACGCGTCCACCGTCGTCCCCCGCCGCGCCCGCGGCTACCAGCTCGGCGGGCAGGGGCTCGAGCGCGCGCACTACCTCGACCACACCTGGCCCTTCGCGGCCGGCTCCCTCTGCTCGACGGTCGCCGACCTCGACGCCTGGAACCGTGCCTTGCACGGCGGGAAGATCCTCGGCGCCGGCGCGTACCGCGAGATGATCGCGCCCGGCACGCTCGCCGACGGGACGACGCTCGGCTACGCGAAGGGGCTCGGCGTCGGCAGCCTCGCCGGCCACCCCGCGATCCACCACGGCGGCGCGATCTCCGGCTTTCTCTCGTACGTCGCCTGGTTCCCCGAGCGCGAGCTGTCGATCGCCGTCTCGGTGAACACGATGGGTCCGGTGCAGCCGCTCGACGTCGTGCGCGCGATCGCCCGCTCGGTACTCGGCGAGCCGGCCGCCCGCGTCGCGCGCCTCGAGGGGAAGGCGGCGGACTACGTCGGCGAGTACCGCGGCGTCGGCGGACTCGGGGAGGAGATGGTGATGCACGTCTCGGCGGACTCGTCGGGCGCGCTCCTCCTCCAGAGCCCCTTCTCCGGCCCGACCCCGCGTCCGCTCACCCCGCTCGGCGAGGGCACCTTCGGCCTCGACGACAACCGCGTGCGCTTCGTGCGCGAGGACGGCCGCGTCACGGGGCTGAGCTTCGACGCGACGTACGCGCTGATCGTCCTGAGACGCGAGTAGAGCGGGCCGCCCCCGGGCGACCGACACGAGCTTCTACGAGAAGGGATCGGATGCATCCGATGCATCGGATGCATCCGATTCCTTTTCGTCGGTGCCCGCCGCCACTCGTGAACCGCGGCGGCGCGACGGGGCGAGGCGCTCGTCGATGGGGCCCGCCGCGACGAGCCCATCCGGCGCCCGTTGACATCCGGCAGCGGCACCCCTGTATTGGAGACCTCTCCTTCCGGAGGTTTCGTGCGCGAGCCGTTTGCCGTCGCACTGTCGCTCGTCGTCGTCGCGATGTCGCACGTCGGGTCGCCGGCCGCGCCGGCGCGGCAGCTCGAGCGCATCCGGATCGACGACAATCGCCGCTCCGCCGGGACGTTGCGGAACGGGGTGCTGACGCTGCGCCTCGACGCGCGCGTCGGGATGTGGTACCCCGAGGGCGACGACGCGCCCGGTGCGGCGATGCAGGCGTTCGCGGAGGTCGGCCGCGAGGCGCAGATCCCCGGACCGATGATCCGAGTCCCGGCGGGGACCGAGATCGTCGTCACCGTCACGAACTCGGTTCGAGAGGGCGCGCTGGCCATCCACGGGCTGGTCTCGCGCCCCGTCCCCGGCGATGCCGCGGCGGAGAGCCTGCTCGTCGCCCCGGGCGAGACTCGCGAGACTCGCTTCCGCCTCGACGCACCGGGAACGTACTACTACTGGGGGACGACCACCGGGCGGGATTTCTTCAACCGCACGCGCGAGGACGCGCAACTCTCCGGCGCGATCGTCGTCGACGAGCCCGGCGCCGCTCCGCCGCGCGACCGTGTCCTCGTCATCGGGATGTGGGCCGACACGGCCGGCACCGAGGACACGCGCGGGCGCGGAGAGCACGGCCGACTGCTCTTCGTCGTCAACGGCCGCAGCTGGCCCCACACCGAGCGGCTCTCGTACGCGGTCGGCGACACCGTGCGCTGGCGCGTCGTGAACACGTCGGCCGACGTGCACCCTATGCACCTGCACGGGTTCTACTACTGGATCGATGCGCGCGGCGATGCGCTGGTCGACACGGTCTTCGCGGAGGATCGACGCGACCTCGCCGTCACCGACGTCCTCCGTCCCGGCCGGACGATGCGCCTCACCTGGGTGCCGGAGCGGCCGGGGAACTGGCTCTTCCACTGCCACACGACCGCGCACTTCTCGCCTCGCGGCCCGCTCGGGATGCCTCGTGCGCACCGGCCGGCGAGCGCCGCCGGAGCGCGCGCGTTCCACGCCGGCGACCACGCGCTCGACGGGATGAGCGGGCTCGTCGTCGGCATCGTCGTCGCTCCGCGGGACGGCGCCCCGGTCGCGGCGGAGAGCGCGCCCGATCCGGGGCGGCGGCGGCTGCGGCTGATCGCGCGACCGAGCCGGGGCGGGACCGACGAACGGCCGCTCTACTCGTTCGCGCTGCTCGAGGGAGGGGCCGAGCCGCCCCCCGATTCCGGCGTGCGCCCGGGGCCGCCGATCGTCCTCGTGCGCGGCGTCCCCGTCGGGATCACGGTGGTCAACCGCACGCCGGAGCCGACGATCGTGCACTGGCACGGCATCGAGCTCGAGAGCTACTTC
>DASUSM010000096.1:0-19457 GCA_036375115.1 Gemmatimonadaceae bacterium
CGGCGCCGCCCGACGAGACGCGAACGGTGCGACGAGGATGGCGCGCCGCACGAAGATGTTGGGAGCGTGCAGCCCCAGCCGTATGGGGCATGTCTCTTGCACCCCACGTCCCGGTTGATAATCGCGTCACGCGACGCGTACGCGACGCTGCGAGAGCGTCCGCCGTCGCGACGAGCGGCGTCTCGCGAGGCGAATCTCGCCCTCGATTCGGAACCGTCACCGAGCTGTCTGGAGGAGTCATGCGCACGATGCGGCCGGGAACCTGGCCCACAGTCGCCCTCGCGGCGTTCATCGCGCTCACACCGCGGCTGCATGCGCAGCAGGTCGAGCAGGTGGACCGATACGCGCCGACGCTGCATTTCGGCACGGGGCTGATCAACGTGCCCGTGGCGTGGGTCGGCCCGCGGAACGGCGATCTCTTCGTCGGCACGTCGGGCAAGGAGATCCCATCGGCCGCCAACGAGAGCGAGATGGGCTTCGCGACGCGCTGGAACACCAACATCGCGTTCCAGACCGACTGGTTCGGCCGATTCTCGGTCGGCGTGGCCGCGTACAGCCAGAACATCGACTGGGGGTTCTTCGGCCAGGCGCTGCTCCTTCGTGACGGCGACCTCGGTTTCCTCCCGGCCGTCGCCGTCGGCGTGCGCAATCTCGGGCCGGACGAGCACCAGGAGCGCTTCCTGATCGGCCACGACATCGCCCTGCAGGAGAACGAGTACGGCGAGATCGTCCCCTCGTACTTCGAGGACTTCTCGACGGCGCCGACGCTCTACGCGGTCGCGACGAAGGACTTCATCCTCGCGCGGCGCGCCGGCTTCCCGTCCGTCTCCTTCGGTATCACCGGCGGGTGGGGGAACGGGATCTTCAGCGACGACGGCGGGCTCGGCGACCAGTACAACGCCAAGGGGACCGTCGCCGAGGGGCTCTTCTTCGGTGGCCGCGTCGTGACCCACCCGACGGACGAGACGACGCTCTCCTTCCTTGCCGAGAACGACGGCTGGGACTGGAACGCCGGCGTCTCCGGCGACTGGCGCGGGATCACCGTCGGCGTCTTCGCGACGGAGCTCGAGGAAGGCACGGAGCGCGACCCGAACGCGTTCAACATCTACAACTATCGCAAGTGGAACGTCACGCTCGGCTACAGCGGGAACATCTTCGACATCTCGCGCGGGGTGCTGCTGCGGACGCGGATCAGCGACATGGCGCGCGAGCGGGTGCGCCTGCGCGCCGAGATCGCGAATCGCGAGCGCCGGATCCAGGGGCTCCAGGTCGCGCTGCGGCAGGCGCAGGCCGGCGAGCTGGAGGCGCTGAACCAGCGCCGCGCGGAGCTCGAGCGGGCGGTCGAGGCGGAGCGCGAGGCGATTCGACGGGCCGAGGAGCGGCTGCGCCAGATCCAGGAGGGACAGCAGCCGGCACAGCCGACGCCGCCGCCCTCGGCCGCGCCCTCGCCCTCGCCTTACTAACGGAGTCCAGGCAGCCATGACGATCACACGTTACAAGTCCGTCGCGTTCGGGCTCGCCGTCGCGGGACTGGCCGCCGGCCCGGCTGGGGCGCAGGAGACCGACACCTTCGGCCAGACGCTGTACTGGGGCTCGGGGCTGATCGACATCCCCGTCGCCTGGGTCGCGCCGCTGAGCGGCGACTTCGCGCTCAACTACTCGGGCAAGACGTTCGAGGTCGACCCGACGCAGCCGAAGATCAACTACGACGGCTCGATCAACTCGCAGCTCACCTTCTCGGTCGCCCTGTGGGGGCGCATCGAGGCGGGCGTCGCCGCGTACTCGGCGAACCCCGAGCAGGGGTTCTTCGGGCGCGCCCTCCTGCTCCGCGAGGGGAACCTCGCGGTGCCCGGCGCGTCGCGCTGGCTCCCGGGGGTCGCGGTGGGCGTGCGCAACGTCGGCCCGTACGAGCACATCGACCGCTTCGGCGTCGGCTACCGGCTCCTGCCGCCTGACGAGGCGAACAACGCACGGCACCAGCCCGACGACCTGCACCAGGGCTTCGACACGCGGAACACGATCTACGGCGTGGCGACGAAGGGGTTCGCCCTCTCCGACATCCGGCCGAACTGGCCCGCCGTCGACGTCAGCGTCTCGCTCGGCTACGGCAACGGTCTCTTCCAGGACCACGGCGACCTGCCCGAGTCGGACTACGCGAGCAACGCCACGGGCGGGCTGTTCTACGGCGCGCAGGTGACGTTCCTCCCCGTGCGCAACGTCACGCTCTCGCTGATGGCGGAGAACAACGCGTGGGACTACAACGTCGGCGCGACGGCGATCTGGCGCGGGCTGCGCGCCGGCCTGTACGTGACGGAGCTCGGCGCCGGCGGCGCCGAGCCGAGCACGGAGGATCCGACGAGCTACGTCTTCAACTACCGCAAGGTCGCGTTCACCCTCGGGTGGCAGAGCAACATCTTCGCGCTGATGCGCGGGGACTTCCTGCAGTCGCGTGCCGAGGCGATGGAGCGCGAGCGGCAGCAGCTGCTCGCCGAGATCCAGCGGCGCCAGCAGGTGATCGCGCAGCTCGAGCTCGAGCTGAACCGGTACGAGGCACAGAACCTGCTCGAGCTGGAGCAGCGTCGCGCCGCCGCGGAGGCGGAGCTGCGGCAGGAGCGCGAAGCGCTGCGCCGGCTCGAGGAGCGCCTGCGGCGTGTGGAATCCCAGCAGCCCCCCCCGGCTCCACCGCGCCGCTAACCCCCCGACACCATGACCGCAGGAACTCCCATGAAGCGAGTGGCGCCATTCGCGCTGGCCGTGACGCTGATGTTCGCGCCGTCGCTGGGTCAGGCGCAGGACAGCACGCCGTACGAGCAGCGCCGCCGACAGCTGGTGGAGGAGCTCGAGCAGACGCAGTCGCAGCTCGCCGAGACGCGGCAGGCGCGCGTGCAGCTCGAGGCGCGGATCGACCGCGTCATCGCCGAGATGATGGAGCGCCGCGCCGAGACGCTGCTGCTCAGCAACGAGGCCAACGCGCTCCAGCAGCTCGACGCCGTGCTCACGGCGTCGCAGGACAACCTGCTCCAGCAGCGTGACCGCTTCCTCGCGCTCGGCGACGCGGTGCGCCGCCGCTCGGGGGCGCAGCTCGTCGTGCTCCTGCGGGCCGACTCGTCGGCGACGTCGCAGACGCTCGCCAGCGCCGAGCTGATGGTCGACGGCGCCCCCGCCGACAGCCGCACGTACTCGGTGGCGGCGAACAACGCCCTCCAGATCGGCGCCGTGGACCAGCTCTATCGCGCCGACGTGCTGCCGACGCCGCACACGATCACGCTCAGCGCGGTGGTCAACGGCCAGACGCTGTCGCAGACCGTGAACGTGACGACGCAGGGCCAGACCGTGACCTACGTGCAGTTCGCGGTGCGCAACGGGCAGCTCGTTCCCGTGACGTGGACGAGCCGCGGCACCACGCCGTTCTGACATTCATCACTGGTGCTTCCGTGACGATCCGAGGGACTTTCGCCGCGCTCGCGCTGCTCGCCGCGCCGCTCGCGGCCCAGCAGCCGACGACGGAGCGCGACAGCGTTCGGAGCGGCGGCATCCAGCCCGGCGCGGTGGACACCGCGCCGTGGATGGTGCGCTTCGACTCCACGCAGCGGCCCGCCGGCGGGGACACCGCCCTCGTGCCGCAGATGAACCAGGCGCTCGGCGTCGACGCCGAGATCCGTCTCGCGCTCTACGAGCTCCTCGGCGGCGAGCCCGTGCCGGCGCTGAGCCGGCTGCGCTGGCTCGCGGAGTCTCCCGTCGCCCTCGACGGCGCCAACGCCACCGGCGCGCTGCGCGGGCGGGAGGACCTCCTCTTCCTCCTCTCGCAGGCCTACTATCGCCTCGGCCTCGGCGAGGACTTCCGCGGCACCGCCGAGCAGCTCGCCGGATCGGCGAGCGCGGCGCGCTACGCCACCGTGCTGCGCGCGCAGCTCCTCCTCGACGCGTACCGCACGGGCGACTACGCCCGCGTGCTGACCCTCGCCCGCACGCTCGGCGAGGGTGAGGCGTCGCCGGACGTCCGCGCGCTGGCCTCGCTCGTCGCCGGCCTCGCCGCGTACCAGAACCGCGACTACGACCTCGCCCGCACCTCCTTCGCCGCGGCGCAGGGGACGGCGACGCCGTACGCGGGATACGCCCGCTACATGGACGCGCTCACGACGCTGCGCACGGATACCGCGCAGACGGCGCCGGCGCTCGCCGCGCTGACCGCGCTCGCCGACGGCGCGTCGGGGGAGTTCGCCGACCAGGTGCGGCTCACCGCCGCGCAGCTCGCCTACGAGGCCGAGCGCTACGACGAGGCCGCGCGCCTCGCCGGCGCCGTCGGCCGGAGCGGCGGGCTCGCCGCCTCGGCGCTGCTCACCGAGGCATGGGCGCGCTACAAGAGCGGGCAGATGGACGAGTCGGGGCGGCTCTTCGCCGAGTTCGCGGCGCGCCATCCGCAGCTGCCGGCGCACGAGGAGAGCATGCTGATGTCCGCGCAGGTGCTCCTCCAGCGCGGCCAGACGGAGGAGGCCGGGCGCGTCTTCCAGATGGTCGCCGACTCCGCCTCCACCGCCGTCGCGTCGCTCCAGGCGCGGTCCGCCACCGCGATGCGCGACGCCGCCCAGGCGCTCGTGGAGGCGCGCGCCGCCGGGCTGCTCTTCCTCCGCGATCCATCGGCCGGCAAGACGGTCGCGCTCGACGACGGCGCGGGCACGGACTGGACGACGCTCGCCGCCACGTTCGGCGCGACCGCGGCGGGGGACAGCGTCTCCCGCGCCGGCGCGACGCCGGCGGCGCCCGCGGCGGGCCAGCCGGAGATCGTCGCCCTCGACGACATCGCGCGCCGGCTCGACTCGAGCGCGGTCGTCCCGGTGAATGTCTCGCGGCGCATCTTCTACGCGCAGACGTCGGCCACCGGGAACGCCACGGAGTACGTCACCGTCGCGCAGGCGCTCTCGCGAGCGGACGTCAACGTCTCCCTCGCGCGCTACCGGCTCGCCGACCAGATGTACGCGAACGCGCTCCGGCTGCGGATGCTGACGGGGCTGCACGGGATGGTGCTCGCCGAGCAGGACTCGCTGAACGTGCTCGCCGCCGGGCTCGAGGCGACGCAGGACTCGCTCACGCGCCTGACGTCCGAGCTGGACGTCGCCGCCGCGCGCATCCGGCAGATGTTCGAGGCGCAGACGAGCGCGATGCTCCTCCTCGCCGAGGAGAACGCCGCGCTCGTCGACAGCCTCCGGGCGTCGCTCGGCGGGGCGGTCGGCCCGCAGGAGCTGGCCCTGCTCGAGACCGAGGCGGCGACGGCGCGTGCCTATCAGTCGGTGGCGCGCACCGTCGCGGCCTCGATGGACTCGCTGATCGGCCGGCAGCCGGCCTTCGCGCTCCGCGACTCGCTGCGCGCGCGCGGCGCGCGGCTCGCGCTGCTGCTCGACGACACGCGGAACACGGTCGCCGCGACCGCGCGGGCGATCGCCGACGAGCTCGCCCGACTCCAGACGGCCGATCCGGAGAACCTCCGGCCGCTGCGCGATGCCGTCGCGTCCGCGGAGGGCGCGCTCGGCGCCGCCGAGTCGCGCCTCGTCGCCCTCGTCGAGCGCGAGCTCTCGGCCCGTGCGGGCGAGATGGTCGCGACCCTGCGCCGCGATGGCGAGGCGGCGACGTTCGGCACGGCGAGCAGCGCGTTCTTCCAGGCGCTCGACGCCGCCGGCGCGCCGGGCGCGGCGGGGACCACGACGTCGTCGCGCACGCCCGCGGGCGTGCCCGCGGCGGCCACGGTGTCCGCCACCGATCGCACGACCGACGCGCCGAACGGCGCTTCCACTTCGCAGCGGTAAGCACACGATGACGCGATTCCTTCGTCTGGCCCTGCTCGTCGGGCTCGTCGCGCCGGTCACGCTCGCCGCACAGACGCCCCAGGGGCGTCTCGCGCCGGGCGCCGTCCGCGCGATGGATCCGATGCGCGACTCGGCCATCACGCGGCTCGAGACGTTCCTGCGCCAGTACCCACAGAGCGAGGGGCGCGCCCGCGCGCTCTTCCAGCTCGGCGAGCTCCTCGTGCGGCGCGCCGACGAGCGCTTCGCCGAGACGCAGCGCGCGGGAGGCGCGGGCGACACCACCGCGGCGAGCGACGCGCCGATCAAGCCCGACTACCGCGAGGCGATCGCGCGCTACGAGGAGCTCGTCCGGAGCCATCCGGACTTCGATCGTCGCGCCGAGGCGGCCTACACGCTCGGCACGCTGTACGCGGGGGAGCAGCGCTACGCCGACGCGGCGCGCATGTTCGAGATCGTCGTGCGGCAGGACAGCGCCGGCGCCGACAGCGCCGGGATCCTCGCGCCGTCGTACTTCCGGCTCGGCGACGCGCGCTTCGAGCTCGCGGCCGCGGCCCGCGGCGACGCGCGCCGCGCCGGCTTCGCGCGGGCGGCGCAGGCGTACGAACGCGCCGTCCAGTCCGCGGACACGACCGGGGACATCTACTTCCTGTCGCTCTACAAGCTCGGCTGGTCGTACTACAACCAGGCGAATCGGAGCAACCAGGCGGAGTACCGCCAGGCCGTCGAGACGTTCGGCCGCCTCGTGCAGGCGTACGACAAGCTGACCCCCGAGCAGCAGTCCCGGCTCGGCCTGCGCGGCGAGGCGCTCGAGTACATGGCCGTCGCCTTCACGCAGGTCGGCGGCGCCGAGGCGGCGAACCAGTACTTCGCGCGCGCCGGCGGCGACGTCTACCGGCGGCAGGTCATCGGCCGCGTCGCGGCGAGCCTGCGCGACCAGGGGGCGTTCCCCGAGGCGATCGAGGCGTACCGCGAGTACATCACGCTCGCGCCGACGGACACGGCCGCGCTCTCCGCGCAGATCGAGATCGTGGACATCTACCAGAACCGGATGATCGAGCCGGAGCAGGCGCAGGCCGCCCGCCTCGCCCTCGTCGACCGGTTCGGCCCGCAGTCCGAGTGGGCGCGCGCCAACCCGCAGCTCGCCCAGCGCGCGGACAGCGCGCGCGAGGCGGCGCTGCGCCAGAGCGCGCAGTACCTGCTCGCCAGCGCGCAGGAGGGAAACCGGGCGCGCTACGCCGAGGCGGCGACGCTCTACGAGCGCTACCTCCAGGCGTTCCCGGGCTCGGACAGCGCTCGCGTCGTCAGCGCCTATCTGGGCGACGCGTACATCGGGCAGCGGGAGTGGATGCGCGCGGGTGCGGCCTTCTCGCGCGCCGCCTTCAGCGGCGACACCTCGGCCTTCGCCGAGCTCGCCGCGCGCAACGCGATCGTCGCCTTCGACTCGGCCGTCGTCCGGGCGCGGCAGGACCGCGCGGCGCAGGATTCCCTCTTCGCCGTCGTGGACCGCTACGTCGCCGCCTATCCGCAGGGCGATGCGGCGAAGAACGCGCTCCGGCAGAAGGGGCTGCGGGCGTCGGAGACGGAGCGGTGGGACGTCCTCCAGCAGACGTTCCGCACGTACGCGCAACTCTACCCGAACGACCCGTACACGCCGACGGCGGAGAAGCTCGTCGCCGACGCGATGTACCGGCAGGGGCAGTACGCCGAGGCGCGCGTCCAGTGGGACCGCGCCGAGGGGATCGCGCGGCAGCGCGGGAACCGCGCACTCGCCGACTCGATCAGCCGCACGCGGGCATCGGCGGCGTCGATGTTCGCCGACACGCTCGTCGCGCGCGGCGAGTACCGCCGCGCCGCCGAGGAGGTCTACGTCGCCTTCGTCGACAAGGAGCCGCAGCACCCCGAGGCGCCGGATGCGCTGCGCAACGCGATCGAGACGTACCGGATCGCGATCGACAGCGCGCAGAAGCTCGGGCTCGACGCGACGCAGGTCCGTCAGGCGAAGGAGCGCGCGGCCGACCTCTCGCTGCGCCTCGTGCAGCAGTACCCGAACTACCAGTACCGCCGGCAGTACCAGGCGCTCGGCGCGCAGCTGCTCGCCGAGACGGGGCGGCGGGACGAGGCGGCGAACGCGCTGCGCGAGCTGATCGCGCAGAACCCGCGGTGGGAGGGACGCGCCGACGCGATGGTGGCGCTCGCCTCCGTGCTCGACTCGCTCGACCGTCACGCCGAGGCGGCCGAGGCGTACGCGAGCTTCTCGCAGACGTATCCGCGCGACCCGCGCGCGCCCGACGCGCTGTACAATGCGGCCGTGACGTACGTGGAGGCGGGCGACTCCGTCGCCGCGGCGCGCACGTACGGGCAGTTCGCCTCGCGCTTCTCGCGGGACGACCGCGCGGGGCAGGCGCGCAGCGCGCAGGTGGCGCTCCTCCGGGCGTCGGGGAACACCGAGGCCGCGGACACGGAGCTCGCGCGCCTCTGCTCGGGGAACGTGACGGGCGATCTCCGCGCGACGTGCGCCGAGCGCACGGCCCGGCGCGCCTTCGAGCAGGGCGTGGCGCTGTGGGACGACTATCGCTCGGAGCGGCTCGTCATCGCCAGCCGGGGGCAGCTGACGCAGGCTGGCGTGCGGCGCGCGTCGGCGACGAAGCAGCAGCTGCTGCGTCGGATGACGGAGCAGTTCACCCGCGCCATTCAGGCGGGGAACCCGGAGTACCTCGCCGCGGCGACCTACCACATCGGGCTCGCGCAGTGGGAGTACGGCCGCTTCCTCGAGAACGTGCAGCTCCCCGACGCGCTCAGCGCGGAGGAGCGCGAGGCGGCGCAGGCCGGCTCGCGGCAGCAGGCCCAGGAGTTCTACGGGGCGGCGCGGCAGACCTGGCAGGAGCTCATCCGGAAGGCGGAGGCGGAGCCCGAGCTCGGCGGCGACGCCGGAGCGGCCGGGTGGGTCGAGCGCGCTCGCCGAGCGGCCGGCGGCGAGGTCCCGGCGACGCCGCCGACCGCCATGATCGAGCGCGGCGCGGCCGCGGGGAGGACCGTCTGATGCAGGCCCGTACGCTCGTCGCGGCGCTCGTCGTCGCCAGCCTCGTTCCCGCGCTCGCCGAGGGCCAGCAGCGGCGGCGCCAGGAGCCGATCACGATCCGCGGCCAGGTGCCGACGCCGCAGGTCGTGACCGTGCGTCCGCGCGAGGTCCCGACGTACCAGCGGAACATCCTCGTCCCGAACTTCTACGACCGGGACTTCTGGGCCGTCATCCTCCCCGCGTACCTCGTCGTCCCGGAGCGGATGGTGACGGGCGAGGCGCCGCTCCAGGCCGCCGCGGACAGCATGGCGCCGGGCGCGGCCGCTGCGGTCGCGGCGCCGGTGGGCGCGGCCGCGGCACCGGGTGACAGCGCGGCCGCCGCGCTCCCTCCGCTGCCACCGCGACCCAGCCGTCCGTTCCAGCGGACGACGGGTGCGTCGACCCCGGGCGCGACGCCGGCGACCTCGCCGACGGCCGTTCCGCCGGCCGGAGCATCGGGCACGGCTCCTGCCTTACCTCCTCGCTGATGCGGGTACCGGCGCACTCCGCGCCGGTGCCTCGTACGGCGGATCACGACACGCAGCCAACCCCGCAGGGAGACGGACCGACATGAACACGGTGATCGAGTGGTACAGGAACGGCGGCTGGATCATGAACTTCATCCTGGCCGTCGGCGTGGTCGGGCTGGCCATCTTCCTCGAGCGCTTCTACGTGATCGTCGTGAAGTCGAAGATCAACGGTCGCGCCTTCATCGAGCGGATCATCCAGCTCGTGCGCGCCGGGAAGATCGACGACGCGATCAAGCTGTGCGCGCAGTCGAACGCGGCGCTCCCGGACATGGGGCTCCTCATCCTGCGCAGCCGCACGCGTGACGAGTCCGATCTCCAGAACGTCGCCGACGCCGCGGCGCTCTCGGTGATCCCGCGCCTCACCCGGCGCCTCCAGTATCTCCCGATGCTCGCCAACGTGGCGACGCTGCTGGGACTGCTCGGCACGATCTTCGGTCTCCGCGAGGCGTTCCAGTCGGTGAGCGCGGCGAACGCCACCGAGCGCTCGGCGCAGCTCGCCGCGGGCATCGCGATCGCGCTGAACGCCACGGGCTTCGGGCTCCTCGTCGCCGTCCCGCTCTCGGTCGCGCACGCGTACCTCGTGAGCCAGGCGGAGACGATCATCGAGCAGGTGGACGAGTTCTCGGTGCGCCTCATCAACGCGCTGATCGACCGCCCCGACGTCCGCCTCGGCCACCGCTGATCCGGGAACGCTCCCATGGCCTCGCGGTTTCACCGGGCACGGCAGCGGCGCGTGGAGCGCCAGGCGCTCACCGATGCCGGCAACCTGAACCTCGTTCCGCTGGTCGACATCCTCACGTCGATCGTCTTCTTCAGCCTGCTCACGTACACGGGCGCGGCGCTGATGACGCTCACGTCGTTCGACCTCACGCTGCCGCCCGTCGTCGTGACCGGGACGGATGCACGCGCGAGCGCGCCCGAGAACCAGCTCAGCCTCGTGCTCGCCGTGCGCATCCGCGAGGATGGCTTCCGCGTCGAGCACTCGGGGACCGGTGACGGCGGGCAGCAGGGCTTCGTGCGGGAGATCTCCGGCACGGGGCAGGCGTCGCTCGATCAGCTCCAGCAGCTCATGTCGCAGATCCGCCAGCAGTACGCGGCGAACGAGGATGTCACCGTCATCCCGGACGACGCGGTGCTCTACGACGAGGTGATCCAGGTGCTGACGCGGCTGCGTGCCGCGCGGTTCACCAACATCTCGCTCGCCAACAGGGCTCGGGGCGAGCCGCGCGTGGCGATGGCCACGGGAGGGGAGTGAGATGGCCGCGACCAGTCGTGGGAAGGCGATGCGGGAGGCGCGGCGCACCGCGCAGTTCGCGAAGTTCCGGCTCATCAACCTGAACCTCGTCCCGCTCGTCGACACGTTCGTCTCGATCGTCTTCTTCGCGCTCACGACGCAGACGCTCGGCGCCGTCGCGCCCGTCGTCCGCGGGGTGAACCTGCCGGAGTCCGCCACCGAGGCGCCGGCGCAGGAGCGGCTGACGCTCGGCGTGAGCCGCCAGGCGATCATGATCGGCCAGGGCGAGGAGTTCACCGACGTCATGTCGACGGCGCAGGCCGCGACCCAGCCGTCGAGCGACCCCGCCCAGCCGCTCGTCATCCCCGGGCTCTACGCCGCCCTCCGGCAGCGGGCGGACTCGATCCGCGCCGCGGACGACGTTCCGGCGAACCAGTCCGTCGAGACGACGCTCGCCGTGCAGGCCGAGAAGACGATGCGCTACGACCTGCTCGCCCGCGTCATCCAGACGGCGCGCTCGGCGGGCTTCAAGAATCTCACCCTGCAGGTGCTGCACGCCGGCGGCGAGAGCGGCGAGCCGGCCCCGGCGCCGACCACATAGACATGGCGAGCCCGAATCCATCGTCGCCCTCTCCGCGTCCCTACGCGAGCCCGGCGAAGAAGAGCGAGACGACCTTCACGCGGAGCCTCAAGTACGAGGCGCTCGACGAGGAGGGGCGCGCGCTCGTCGGCTCGTACGCGATCTCGATCGCGCTCGGCACCGCGTTCCTGCTCTTCGTCCACCTCACGGACATCCCGGAGCGGCCGGCGTTCTTCGAGGACGTGCCGACGACCATCACCTACGACGACACGCCGATCCCGATCGCCGAGCCGACCCCGCTCCCCGCGGTCGAGCAGCCCGGCGAGGTCGAGGAGACGCCGGCGCCGGGTCCGACGACGCGTCCGCCGGGCCGGCGCGACACGCCGGGGACGCCGCGCCAGGGACGCCCCGGCTCGCGCACCGAGCAGACGAGCGCCGGCGCGATCGGCGACGCCTTCGGCACGGGGAGCGGCTCGGGGACGGGCGGGCTCACCGGCGACGTCTCGAACGTGCTCCGCGGGACCGAGATCGCGTCGGGCTCCGGCGGCACGGGCGGCGGCCTCGGCGGCTCCGGCGGCGGCGGCGCGGGCGGCAAGACGGTGCTCGGCTATGGCCAGGGCGGGCAGGGCGCGACGACGCCCGGACGCGGCGGCTTCGGCGGCGGCGAGGGGACGGGCGGCGGCGGCGGTGGCGGCGGGATCGGCGGCGTGGGCGCGGGGGGCGGCGTGCGCGCGGGCACCGTCCGCGTCCGGGCGCCGGCGGTCGTCGAGGCGCCGAGCGTGAGCGGTGGGGGCCGCGACGTGTCGGACCTCGGGACGTTCGTCCGGCAGCGCGAGGCGCAGCTCCGCTTCTGCTACCAGGAGCAGGGGCTCAAGGTGAACCCGAACCTGGCGGGCACCGTGACCGTCGCGATCTCGATCGCCGGGAGCGGCAACGTCACCGGTGCGCGCGTCACGAACCGCACCTGGTCGGGCCCGGGCTCGTCGGCCGCGGAGTCGTGCATGCTCTCGAAGATCCGCTCGTGGAACTTCCCGAGCGCGGGCGAGTCGGGCGCCGGCACGTACTCGTTCCCCTTCAACTTCACTCGAAGCGGGTGAGGGACGCGGCGCACGACGAGCGGGTCGAGACGCGGGGCGTGGAAGCGCGCCCCGCGTTTCGCGTGTGCGGGGTCGTGTCCGGCCGCCGATTGGCGTAAGTTCCCGGCGGGCGCCTGGCGCGGCGGACTCGAACGCCGCGAGTCAGTCGATCGACGCGGCGGCGCGCACGCGCAGTGAGTCGCGGCGGGCGCGGAGCCGGACGGCGTCGCGCTCGCGGGCGACGAAGGCGTCCCACCGGCGCGCGTAGTCGGGCGACGTGCGGTCCGCGCCGGCGAGCGCGCGGCTCGCGGCGTTCAGGGAGTCGCGGAGCCGCTGGAAGGCAGAGTCGACGCGCGCGGCGCTGTCCGCGAGGGCGCGGGCACGCTCGCGGCGGGCGAGCTCCTCCGGGTTCGGGACGGCGGAGGGTGCCGGGGACGGCGAGGCGGCGACGGAATCGGCGTCGGGGCTCGGGGCGGACGTGCCGCACCCGGCGAGGACGCCGAGCAGCGCGAGAGCCGGCCAGGCGCGCCGGTACCGCGGGGAGGAGAGACGACGACGGTGTGGCATCCGGCGGTGCAAGCTATCGGCGCCCTGATGGCGCTGCAAGCGACGCAGATCCCCGCTCCGACGGGGTTCGTGAACGACTTCGCGAACGCCATCCCGGCGGACGCGGAGGCGCGCATCGCGCGCATCGCGCAGGACGTCCAGACGAAGTCGGGCGGCGACATCGCCATCGTCACCCTCTCCGACATCGGGGACGAACCGGTGGAGGACGTCGCCCGCGAGATCGCGCGGCAGTGGGGGCTCGGCGGCGCCGACGTCCCGGGGGCGCGCGCGAGGAACGCCGGCGTCCTCATCCTCATCGTCCCGAAGGAGACCAGCTCCGACGGCCGTGGGCGATTCCGCATCGAGACGGGGTACGGCGCCGAGGGCTTCCTCACCGACGCGGCGTCCGGGCGGATCCAGGACGAGGCGCTCCCGTTCCTGCGCGCCGGGGACTACGGGAGCGCGCTCGAGCTGACGACGCTGCGCGTCGCCGAGCGGTTCGCCGGCGAGTTCGGCTTCACGCTCGACACGGCGCTCGCCGCGCCGGCGCCGCTGCGCGGTCCGGCGCAGCAGCTCCCCGAGAACGCCGTGCGGACGGTGTTCCGGATGCTCCCGCTCCTCATCATCCTCGCCTTCTTCGTGCTCAACGCCACCGGGGGCGGGCGGCGGCGGCGGCGGGGGTGCGGCGGGTGCCTGCCGATCTTCCTCCCGTTCCCGGGCGGATTCGGTGGCTACGGAGGGCGCGGCGGGTGGGGCGGGGGCGGATTCGGTGGTGGTGGCTTCGGTGGCGGGGGCTTCGGCGGCTTCGGTGGAGGCGGCGGTTTCGGCGGCGGTGGCTCGAGCAGGAGCTGGTGACATGGCGAAAATGACTCTCGAGGAGCTGGTCTCCCAGCTCCGCAAGGCCTACGGGACGGAGCTGCGCACGGTCGTCCTCTTCGGCTCGGCCGCGGCGGGCGAGATGATCCCGAAGCGCTCCGACTACAACGTGCTCGTGATCGTGGACCGGCTCGGCGTCGAGCAGCTGCGCGCCGCGGCGGCCGTGACGCGCGCCTGGGACGACGCCGGCAACTCCCCGCCGCTGACCCTCACGACCGACGAGTGGCGCCGCTCCGCGGACGTCTTCCCGATGGAGTACGCCGACATCCTCGAGCGGCACCGGGTGCTCTACGGCGACCCGCCGTTCTCCGGGATCGAGGTCTCCCCGGCAGACCTGCGGCGCGAGCTGGAGGAGCAGGCGATGGGGAAGCTCATCCTCCTCCGGCGCGGCGTCCTCGACGCGGGGAACGACGGGCGGCGGGAGCGGGAGCTCCTCGAGGCGAGCCTGAGCACCATCATGGTGCTCTTCCGCGCGGTGCTCCGCTTGCATAGGGAGAGTCCGTCCACCGACTACCAGGCGCTCAGCCAGGCGGTGGCGCGAAGGGCCGGGTTCGAGGCCGAGCCGTTCGTGCGCGTCGTGCGGCACGTGCGGGGCGAGGTGAAGCTCGAGCCGCGGGATGCCGGGGCGGTGCTCGCCGGCTATCTCGCCGGGGTCGAGCGACTCGTCGCCCACCTCGATCGGTTCGACGCCGAGACTCCCTGAGCGACACGCGAACGGCCCCGCGACGCCATCATTCCGGAGGAATCCGATCATGAAGAAGCTGCTCGTCGTCCCGATGCTCGTCCTCGTCGCCGCGTGTCCGCGCGACAAGGAGGAGCGTACCGAGATCCCCGTGGACACGTCCGCCGCGGTGGCGGACACCGCGCCCGACCTGAGCGGTCTCCAGGCGAACATCCCCCAGGCGGCGCCGGACACGTTCACGCCGCGCCAGCCGCCGCCGGTGCGGAGCAGCGCAGGCGGCAGCGTCGCCCCGAGCGTCCCCGCGGCGCCGGAGGCGCTGATGGCGGCGGTCGAGCGCGAGCAGTCGTTCTCCCGCTTCTGCTACCAGGAGCTCGGCCTGAAGAGCGACCCTTCGCTCTCGGGGAACGTGGCGATGATCGTCACCGTGAACGCGAGCGGGATCTCGGAGGCCCGTGTGGGCGACGCGAACTGGACGTCGCGCGCGGCGGGGACGGCGGTGAACAACTGCCTGAACGAGCGGGCGAGCCGCGCCTGGAAGCTGGCGCCGGGCGAGGTCCGTCCCGGCCGGTACGTCGTCCAGCTGAGCTTCCGCGGCAGCTGAGCGAGAGGAGCCGGCGCCGCGCTCCGCGGCGCCGGCGGTACGACCCCACACCGTACGAGGACCAGCCATGCAACGTCGTTCGCTGCACCGTCACCGGCTCGTGGTGCTCGCGCTCCCGATGCTGGTGGGCTGTGGCTACAACCGGATCCAGACGCTCGACGAGCAGGCGGCGAACCAGCACAGCCAGATTGAGGTGCAGCTGCAGCGCCGCGCGGATCTCATCCCGAACCTCGTGAACACGGTCCAGGGGTTCGCGCAGCAGGAGCTCGCGGTGCTGACGAACGTGACGCGGGCGCGGGCCGGACTGGTCGAGGCGATCCAGTCGGGGGATCCGGAGCGTCAGGCGAACGCCGACGCGGACCTCAACGCGCAGCTCGCGATCGTCAACCGCTCCGTCGTCGAGAACTATCCGCAGCTCACGTCGAACGCGAACTTCATCGCGCTGCAGGACGAGCTCACGGGGACGGAGAACCGCATCGCTGTCGCGCGGCGCGACTACAACGAGTCCGTGCGGTCGTACAACTCGTACATCCGGACCTTCCCCGCGGTGATCACGGCGAAGGTGACCGGGGCGCAGGCGCGGAAGTACTTCGAGGTGACGAGCGGCGCGGCGCGCGAGGTGCCGACGGTGGAGTTCCCGGCGCCGGGCGGTGCGCCGCCGGCGCCGTCGGGCGGAGGGACGCCGTAGCGCGCACGAGGCGAGTACGGGGCGCACGAGCAGTACGAGGAGAGAGGGGTCCGGCGGTCGCCGGGCCCCTCTTTTTGTGTCCTCGCCCCTGCCCCGACCCGCTGGGCAGCGGGCTCCAGCCCTCGTTTGGTGCGGCGAGGTTGACAAGGGAGATTCCAGACATAGCATATGCAAATCCGAAACAACTGGGCCGATTGTATAAGAAGTGTACGAAGAATGTTCGAGGGGTCGTCGGCGGATCTCCGTTTGGTCGGGGCGGCCGCGCCTCCGGTTGAGGGTTCCATCCATGGAGGACTCATGAAATACACACGGAGTCGTCGTCGCGCCGCCGTGCTCGGCGCCGTGCTCGCGCTCGCTGCATCGGTACCAGTGCTGGTGCCGCGGGCCTCACAGGCACAGGCCGTGACCGGACGCATCACGGGTCGCGTCGTGGACGCCGCCACGAACGCGCCCGTCGCGCAGGCGCAGGTGATCGTCGTCGGCTCGACGCTCGGAAGCCGCACCGACGCGGGTGGGGAGTACACCATCGTCGGCGTCCCGGCGGGCATGCAGCAGCTCCGCGTGCTGCGCCTCGGATACGCCGCCGTGACGCAGTCGGTGACCGTCGTCGCCGATCAGACGACGCAGGCGAACTTCGCGCTCCAGGAGCAGGCGCTGACGCTCGACGTGGTCGTGACGACGGCGACCGGCGAGACGCAGCGCACGCGTGAGACCGGGAACAGCGTCGGCGTCATCACGTCCGAGGACATCACCCCCGCGGCGACGCCCAACCTCTCCAACGTCCTCGCGGGGCGCACCGCGGGCGTGAGCGTGCTGCATTCGGGCGGCACGACGGGGACCGGGGCCAAGGTCCGCATCCGCGGCGCCAACTCGCTCTCGCTCTCCAACGAGCCGCTGCTGATCGTGGATGGCGTCCGCGTGAACAACTCGCCGGAGTCCAACTCGATCGGCGTCGGCGGACAGTCGCCGTCGCGCATCAACGACATCAACCCCGAGGACATCGCGACCATCGAGATCCTCAAGGGGCCGGCCGCCTCCGCGCTGTATGGCACCGCCGCGGCGAACGGCGTCATCCAGATCACGACCAAGAAGGGCGTCTCGGGCCGTCCCGTCGTGCAGACGTACTACGAGATGGGCTCGATCCGCGAGTACCGCGACTATCCCGCGAACTACCAGGGCTTCGACGCGGCTGGCGATGCGTGCTACACGGTCGACGAGGCCGACGGCTTCTGCACCATCGCCGACGTGCAGAGCTTCAACCCGATCGAGACGCACTCGCCCTTCCGCACCGGCGGGCGCCAGAAGGTCGGGCTGAGCGTCTCCGGAGGGAGTGATGCGACCACGTTCTACGTCTCCGGCGACTACGAGGACGAGGACGGCATCTACAAGTCGAGCAACCTCGACCGGGCCAACCTTCGCGGAAACCTCAACGGCTCGCTCTACGACCGGGTGAACTTCTCGGTCAACACGGGCTACCTCTCGAGCGACCTGCGACTGCCGCAGAACGACAACAACATCCTCGGCATCCTCTCGGGCGGGCTGCTCGGGAGCTACGAGGATGGCTCGACGTGCGGCTACATCTTCGCCTGCCCCGAGACGCTCGACTACATCGAGACGATGCAGGAGGTCGATCGCTTCATCGGCGGCGTGAGCGGGAACGCGGAGATCGTGTCCTGGCTGCGCGTCACCGGGAACGCGGGCCTCGACCTGCTCAACCGCTACGATCACGAGCTCATCCCGCCGGGCCGCGTCTTCTTCAGCACGCTGGGCGAGGGCGAGCGCACGTCGAACCGCTTCCAGATCGGCAACTACACGGCGAACATCTCGGGAACGGCGACGTTCGAGCTCACGCCGACGATCATCTCGCAGACCTCCGCGGGCACGCAGTTCCAGCGCGAGATCTTCCGGGGGACGAGCGCCTACGGCGCCGTGCTCACGCCGGGAACGGGCAACCTGGAGGGGACGGCGGCGCGCTTCGCCGTCGGGGAGTCGTATGTCGACAACCGCACCTTCGGCGCCTTCGTGCAGGAGCAGCTGTCCCTGAACGATCGGCTGTACCTGACGCTGGCGGTTCGTGGCGACGACAACTCGGCATTCGGCCGCGACTTCGGCTTCGCGTACTATCCGTCGGTGTCGGCCTCCTGGGTCGTCAGCGAGGAGCCGTTCTTCCCGCTACTCGCCGCCGTCAGCTCGCTGCGTCTCCGCACCGCCTACGGGCAGTCCGGCCTCCGCCCCAGCTTCCGTGACGCGGTGACGTACTTCAATTCCGTCGCCGTGCGGACCCAGGACGGGGACGTGCCCGGGATCACCGTCGGCGGACTCGGCAACGCGCAGCTCGAGCCGGAGCGCACGTCGGAGTACGAGGCGGGCGTCGACGTCGGATTCCTCGACGGCATGCTCGGGCTCGAGCTGACGTACTACAACAAGGAATCCACCGACGCGCTGGTTTCCCGTCGCACCGCGCCGTCCGGCGGCACGCCGACGAGCGTCTTCGTGAACCTCGGCTCGGTCACGAACCGGGGGATCGAGGCCCTTCTGAACACGCGCGTGGCGCGGTCGGAGAACTTCTCCGCCGACGTGACGCTGACGTACTCGTACAACAAGAACGAGCTCGTGGACCTCGGCACCGATGCCGCCGGCAACCCGCTGCCACCGATCATCTTCGGCCTCGGCGGCGACACGCAGCGGCACGAGGAGGGTCATCCGCTGGGCGCCTACTTCCAGCGGCCGATCCTCGGCTGGGCGGACGAGAACGGCGACGGCCTCATCGGCAGCGACGAGGTCGAGGTCGGCGACGAGCCGGCGTATCTCGGCTCCTCGCTTCCGACCCGACAGGCCTCGCTGACCGGGTCGATGACGCTCTTCGAGTGGGTGCAGCTCTCGGCGCTGTTCGACTACAAGGGCGGCTTCAAGCAGTTCAACAGCACCGAGGAGTTCCGCTGTGACGCCTTCTTCAACTGCCGCGCGATCAACGACCCGACGGCCCCGCTCGACGAGCAGGCGCGCGCCGTGGCCGGCGCCATCTACGCGACCGCGGCGGGCTACATCGAGGACGCCGACTTCGTGAAGCTGCGCGAGATCGCGCTCACCTTCTCGCTGCCCGACCGCGTGGCATCGCAGTTCCGCGTGGCCGGACTGAGCCTCACGCTCGCCGGCAACAACCTCGCGACGTGGACCGACTACACCGGGCTCGACCCCGAGATCAACTTCGGGGGCGCACAGAACTTCTCGCAGGCGGAGTTCCTCTCGCAGCCGCCCGTGAAGACGTACACGGGCCGCATCAACGTGACCTTCTGAGCGGCGCCGCCCGCTCCACGGACATACGATGACTCATACACGACTCTCGAGACCGGTCGCCGCACGACGGCTGATCCGCGCGGGGCTCGCCTCTGCGGCCGCGATCGCCCTCCTCGGCTGCAACGTCGACGAGCTGCTCCAGGTCGAGGACCCCTCCGTGGTGACCCCCGGAACCATCCGCGACCCGAGCGTGCTGCCGACGGTGCTCGCCGGCGCGGTCGGTGACTTCGCCGCCGCCTACAGCGGCACCTCCGCGCAGGAGGGGCAGATCCTGACGAGCGGACTCCTCGCCGACGAGTGGCTGCACGCGGGGACGTTCCCGACTCGCGTCGAGGTGGACAAGCGGAGCATTCAGGTGACGAACACGACCATGCAGGGCGTCTTCCGCACGCTCTCGCAGGCGCGCGTCGCCGCCGAGCGCGCCGCCCGCCTGTTCGACGAGATCGGGGACGATGCCGAGGGCCAGGCGCTCGCCCTGGCGCTCGCGG
>DASUSM010000097.1:0-4904 GCA_036375115.1 Gemmatimonadaceae bacterium
CGCGACTGCCAGGCGACGCCGGCCTGACGGCGGGCGCGGCGCGGAGGCCGACGTGACGCTCGTGCGCCGCTTTCTCCGGCTCTATCTCCCGATCGCGTCCGCGATCCTGTCCGTGGGGTTCTTCGCCGCCTTCGCGACGACGGCGCGCCTCCTCTGGAGCTGGCGCGACTCCTGGTCGAGGGACGCGACGTGGGGTGTCGTCGTCGCCGTGCTGCTCTTCCTCGCGGCGGCGCTCTTCCTCCGCCTCGCGATCTACCAGCCGTGGCGCGCCCGGCTCGACCGCGGGGAACCCCGCCGCTGACGAGCCGATTCCGCGAGGTGGCGCGGGTCCTGCCGCGCCGTGCGCGCGCGGGCCGCGTCCGTGCGGCGGCCGAGTCCAACCGAAAGGAGAAACGATGGCGGAACGACAGGAGGTCGCGACGCTCGGCGGCGGGTGCTTCTGGTGCCTCGACGCCCCGTTCCGCGAGCTGCGGGGCGTCACGAAGGTGGAATCCGGGTACGCGGGCGGCCGGCGGCGTGCGCCGACGTACGAGCAGGTCTGCACGGGGACGACGGGGCACGCCGAGGTGGTGCAGGTCACCTTCGATCCCGACGTGCTCCCCTATCGCGAGCTGCTCGAGCTGTTCTTCGCGCTGCACGACCCCACGACGCCGAACCGGCAGGGCGCCGACGTCGGCACGCAGTATCGGTCGGTCATCTTCTGGCACTCGCCCGAGCAGCGCGAGACGGCCGAGCGCGTCGTCCGCGAGCTCGGGGCGCAGGGGATCTGGGACGCGCCGATCGTCACGGAGCTCTCGCCGTTCACGGAGTTCTTTCCCGCCGAGGAGTACCACCAGGACTACCTGCGCCGGAATCCGGCGCAGCCGTACTGCCGCGTCGTCGTCGCGCCGAAGCTCGCCGAGTTCCGCAGGCGCTTCGCCGAGCGGCTGCGCGGCGACGACGCGCGCATCGCGCACTCCGCCGGGCGCGAGTAGGTTCCGACGGCAGCCCCTCCCGCGCCGCGCGCGGGCGACTCACGCATCCTCCTCCGCCGTGGCCGACGACTTCGACGACTTCGACGACATCCGTCCCGCCCTCTCGCCCGACCAGTGGTCGAGCGTCCTCGCACAGTCCGGAGAGGTGCGCGCCATGTTCGACGGCGCGCTCGCCGGGACGCCCTTCTCCGCGCACGCGATCGCCGCGCTGCTCCTGCTCGGCGAGCCGTTCGGCTTCGCGCAGCAGGATGTCACCGACGAGCTCGAGGTCGCGGCGTTCTGCGACGCGATGGCGAACGAGCTCGCGCGGTCGGGGGACGAGCGTGCCGAGATGTTCCGCTCGCTGGCGCCGCGCCACCGCTCGCGGGCGAAGCGCATCGCCGCCCTCCTGCCGCCGATGGACGACGCGACCGGCGGCTGAGGCGCCGAGACGCGTGCTGCGACGTCAGCGCGGGTGCGCCGGCGGGATCGAGTCCCGCGCGCCCGCCGCGAGCGAGTCGGACGGCGGCACGGGGCGGGGCGGCACGAGGTCGTAGGCGAGGACGATCGCCTCGGGGGCGAAGGCGCCCGCGCTGAGGTGCCATGCCACCGCCGCATCGGCCACGCAGCGCGCGACCTCGCGCATCCCGATGCCGCCGACGGCGAGCGTATCGACCGCGATCTCGCTCACCGTCCCGCTCGGCGCGACGGTGAAGCCCACCTCGAGGCGCCCGCGCAGCGCGGGGTCCTGGAGCAGCCCCTCCCGCTCGTAGCAGGTGCGCACGACGGGGGCGTAGCGCGCGCCCGCGCGCCTGAGCTCGATCGAGGGGCGCACGGGGAGGGCGCTCGCGATCGCGCGCTCGGTCGTGTCGGTCGTCTGTGCGCCGGCCGCCACGAGCGGCGCGGCGGCGAGGAAAGCGAGCAGGAGCGTAGTGGTCGGCCTCATGGGGCGGTACAGAGCAGGGGACGGGCCGCGGCAGCGGGGAACGAGCTGCATGATAACGCGATGGCGCATCGAGACGCGACAGGAGGTGCCATCCGCGCGGGCTCGCTCGTCCACCGCTCGACACCACGCAGGAGAAGCCCGGGATGCAATGCCCCGTCTGTGATCCGCGCCAGTCGCTCGACCATGCGGCGCTCGAGGAAGGGAAGCTCGTCGCGCGCGAGTGCTCGCGCTGCGGCGGACACTGGATCCGCACCGCCGACTACTGGAAGTGGCGCGCGGTGCACGGCGAGAACCGGCCGGTCACGGCGCCGCCCCCCGACCCGGTGCCGGTGAACGATGCCCCGGGGCTGAAGCGCTGCCCCGACTGCGACTACGTCCTCGCCTGCTACAAGGTCGGGCACGACGTGCCGTTCACCGTCGACCGGTGCCGCAACTGCGACGGCGTGTGGCTCGACCGCGACGAATGGCGCCAGCTCGTCGCGCGCAACCTGCATGACGATCTGCCGATGATCTTCGACGACGCCTGGCAGCGCTCGGTGCGGCGCGACGACGCGCGCCGCGCGACGGAGGACTCGTTCCGCCGACGCCTGGGGGACGCGGACTTCGTGCGCGCGCGGGACGTGCGCGCGTGGCTGTCCGGACATCCGAAGCGCAGCGAGCTGTTCGCGTACCTCCAGCTCCACGACCGCAGCTGACGACCGCTGGACGCGCGCCCCTCCTCCGCGCATTCTTCCGCGGACGGCGGGGCGCCGCTCCGGCGCGCCGCATCACCCTCGTGCGCCGGACGGCTCGCGCCGGCGGGGAGCGTACGCGATGCGCGTCGGCACGCTGGTCGGCCTCGTCCTCATCGTCCTCGGCCTCGTCTTCCTCGTCCTCGACCAGGTGAGCATCTCCCGCGAGCGCGAGGTCGCGCGCGTCGGGCCGCTCGAGGTGACGACGAAGGAGCGCGAGACGTTCACCGTCCCGACGGTCGTCAGCGGGCTCGTGATCGCCGCGGGGCTCGCGCTCGTCGTCGCCGTACGCCGCGCCAAGTGAGGCGCGGGTGAGCGGCCGCCCGTGGGTGCTCGCCGAGTCCACCTGGGGCGCGGTGCGCGAGACGTCGTACGAGGTGGCCGTCCTCCCCTGGGGCGCGACCGAGGCGCACAACACGCACCTCCCCTACGCGACGGACACGATCCAGTGCGATGCGATCGCCGCCGAGGCGGCGGGCATCGCCTGGGCGTCGGGCGCGCGCGTCGTCGTGCTGCCGACCGTCCCCTTCGGGGTGAACACCGGGCAGCTCGACATCCCGCTCTGCCTGAACATGAACCCCTCGACGCAGGCGGCGCTCCTCGCCGACCTCGTCGCCTCGCTCGAGGGGCAGGGGGTGCGCAAGCTCGTGCTCCTGAACGGGCACGGCGGGAACGACTTCCGGCAGATGATCCGCGAGCTCCAGCCGCGCACGCGCGTTCTCCTCGCGGCCGTGAGCTGGTATCGCATCGTCGATCCGCGCGCGGTGTTCGAGGATCTCGGCGACCACGCGGGCGAGCTCGAGACGAGTGTCATGATGCACGTCGCGCCGACGTTCGTGCGTCCGCTCGCCGAGGCGGGGGCGGGACGGACGCGCCCCTTCCGGATCGCGGCGCTGCGCGAGGGGTGGGCGTGGGCGCCGCGGCAGTGGACGCGCGTGACCGACGACACGGGCGTCGGCGACCCGTCGCGGGCGAGCGCGGAGAAGGGAGCGCGCTACGTGCGCGAGGTCGCGACGCGGCTCGCCGGGTTCCTCACCGAGCTCGCCGCGGCGGAGCCGGACGACCTGTACGCGCCCTGACGGGCGCCGCGCGACGCCGCGCTCAGCTCTGCTCGAGCTCGCGCCGGCGGCCGAAGGGGCCGTCGCGGCGCACCGACGCGTTCGCGGCGAGCCCGACGCGCACCTCGTCGAGCGCGCGGTCGAGCTCGCGAAAGATCGCGGCGCGGACGAGGCCGGCGCTCGACTCGGTGTCCCGGTCGGCGTGCAGGGGAAGCGGCTCGTGGTTCATCATGGCAGCTCGTGCCCTCGCGGTGCGTGTGTCCCCGCGTCGCGATCGCGCGACGGGGCGGCACCGCTCCGCAAGCCTCGCGCCTCGCGCCCTCCGTCGTCCGTCTCTTCCCCGCGCGCATCTCCCGCGAGCGCGGCGCCGCCGGACTCGTCCTCGAGGTCGCGCACGTTCTCCGGCTGTCCGTCGCCCTGCTGCTCCGCATGCGGTCGCGTCTCGTCGTCCATCTGCCAGCCTCCGCTCTTCGGTGAGTGATCGCGCGTCGCGGCGCCGCCGGTCCTGGCGCCGCCGTGCGGATGCGAAGCCCCCCGGACGCCATCGTGCCGCGTCCGGGGGGCTCCCCCTCTGGCGAGTGGGCGGCCTCGCGATTCGGCGCCGCGCGACAAACGCGGCCGGGCCACGCCCTCGTGAAGCTCGGTCGAACGGTCTCGACCGAACCGTCCCGCAGTCGAGCCGGGACTTCGGTCACGGCCAGGGGCTCCGTGATCGGCTCACCGACGCCGAACTGTCGGCGAGCGGTCCGTCACGAGCGTCCCCGTGAGCGGACTCGTGCACCGGGACGATCCGTGTCGGGGTGCACGCGAGTCCAAGCCGCAAGGTGCTTGCCAATACGCCCTCTCCTGCGCGAGAATCCGCCTCGGGCGGTGCCGGCACCGGCCGACCGGTCGTCCTACTCGCGCCGGCCGACGGGACCTCGGCTCGATGCAGGCCCCGTCACTCCTTCGATCCGGAGCGAAAGTCCGAATGGCGTTCGAGCTGTTCGACACCGTGCGACTCGTCGACGTCGTCGCGCGCGAGCGCATTCTGCACGACACCGATGCCGGGGGCGGAACCCCGCAGCTCGGTGACACCGGGACCGTCGTCGAGATCATCGACGATGGGCTCTATCTCGTCGAGTCGACGGAGGAGGAGGGCGGCTCGCGCTGGCTCGCCGAGTTCCTCGAGGACGAGCTCGAGATCGTCGCCTGACGACATCGGCGCACGCACGAA
>DASUSM010000098.1:0-11288 GCA_036375115.1 Gemmatimonadaceae bacterium
ACGAGAGGAGGGCGATCGCGGCGAAGGCCCACGGCAGCGCCGTCGTGACCGCGTCGCCCCGGCCGGCGCCCGCGGCGCCCGCGGCGCCGGCGGTCGCCGTGGCCGGCGTGGCGCCGGCGGCGGTGCCGCAGCGGTGGCAGAACTTCGCGCCGGGGGTGAGCGGCGCGCGACAGCCCGCGCACGTGGCCCCTTCGAGCGGCGTGCCGCAGCTCGCGCAGAAGCGCCCGGTCGCGGCGGCGCCGCAGGTGGGGCAGGTGGTGGCGGGAGGGGAAGCGGGGGACGGCAAGGAGCGAGGAACGGGGGAAGAGGGAAGAGGAACGAGTGCACGAACAAGGTAATGTCCGCCACTTCTGCACGTCACCGGTAGGCGAACGCAGAGCGGGGAACCCGGGCCGTGCCCCGCATCCCCCGCTCGTGCCTCCTCCCTCGTTCCTCGTTCCTCTTCCCTCGTTCCTCTTCCCGCGCCCTAGTGGCTGTGCTTCCCGCCCGGCGTCGAGATCTTCTCGATCGTCTCCTCGGCGCGGCGGTCGTCGCCCTCGAGGACGAGGTCGGCCTGCGCGACGATGCCGACGATCTCGCCGCGGTCGTCGACGACGGGAACGCGGCGGACCTGCTCCGCGCCCATCAGCTTCATGACGTCCTTGACGCTGTCGTCAGGCTTCACCGACTTCGGGTTGCTGGTCATCGCGTCGCGGACCATCGCGTTCGACCGCCCCTCGGCGACGACGCGGATCGCGATGTCGCGGTCGGTCACGAGGCCGACGAGGCGCTTCGAGGCGGTGGACTCGACCACCGGCAGCACGCCCACGTCCTGCGACTGCATCAGGCGCGCGGCTTCCTGGACCGGCGTATCCGGCGTCACCGACGCCGGGTTCCTGGACATGATGTCCTGTGCTTTCATCGTTCGCTCCGTGTTCTGTGGGGCTCCCGCAGCGCGCAAGGCGTATGCCGAATGGGCGAGGCCGTCAGCCGGCGCGGCGGAGCGCCCGCGGCGTAGCGCCCGCCACGACCGCGCTCTTAGCTTCTCCGCCATGACGCCATCCGCCCGCTCAGCGGCCCCGTCGCGCCCGGCCGGCCCGCCGCGTGACCTCGCCGGCGCCACCCGGCAGGACATCCTGGAGCTCGCCGAAGCGCACGACGTGCGCTTCCTGCGCCTCCAGTTCACCGACATCCTCGGCATCAACAAGAACGTCGAGATCCCCGCGTCGCAGTTCGAGAAGGCGCTCGCCGGCGACATCATGTTCGACGGCTCGTCGATCGAGGGGTTCGTGCGCATCGAGGAGAGCGACATGCTCCTCGCGCCCGACTTCGAGACCTTTCAGCTCTTCCCGTGGGGGGAGCCGGAGCGGCGGGTGGCGCGGCTCATCTGCGACATCAACACCCCCGACGGGCGGCCCTTCCCCGGCGACCCGCGCGGCGCGCTCAAGCGGGCGATCGCACGCGCGGCCGGCATGGGCTTCACGATGAACGCCGGGATGGAGGCGGAGTTCTTCCTCTTCAAGACCGGTCCCGACGGGCAGGCGACGACGAGCACGCACGACGTCGGCTCCTACTTCGACCTCACGCCGGTGGACCTCGGCGAGGACGCGCGCCGCGCGATCGTGGACGTGCTCGAGCAGATGGGCTTCGAGGTCGAGGCCGCCCACCACGAGGTCGCGCACGGGCAGCACGAGATCGACTTCCGCTACGCGGACGCGCTGACGACGGCGGACAACATCGCCACGTTCCGCTTCGCCGTCCGGCACATCGCGCGGCAGTTCGGGATGCACGCCTCGTTCATGCCGAAGCCGATCTACGGGCAGAACGGGAGCGGGATGCACACCCACCAGTCGCTCTTCCGCGGCGCGGAGAACGCGTTCTGGGACGCGTCGGCGCCGTGGGAGCTGTCGCAGACGGCGCTACACTACATCGGCGGGCTGCTGAAGCACGCGCGCGCCTTCTGCGCCGTGACGAACCCGCTCGTCAACTCGTACAAGCGGCTCGTGCCGGGCTACGAGGCGCCGGTGAACGTCGCCTGGTCGATGCGCAACCGGTCGCCGCTCCTCCGCATCCCCGAGCGGCGCGGGGCGGGGACGCGCATCGAGAACCGCATGCCCGACCCCGCGGCGAACCCCTATCTCGCGCTCTGCGTGCAGCTCGCCGCGGGGCTCGACGGGATCGAGACGCAGGCGGACTCGCGCGAGCCGGTGGACACGAACATCTGGGAGATGTCGCACCGCGAGCGGCGCCGCCTGCGCATCGACGACCTGCCGTACGACCTGAACGAGGCGTGCGAGGAGCTCGAGAAGAGCGCGGTGATCAGGGATGCGCTCGGCGAGCACCTCGCGCGGCACTACCTCGAGGCGAAGCGGCAGGAATGGCGCGAGTACATCACGCAGGTCAGCCAGTGGGAGCTGGATCGGTACCTGGCGAAGTACTGACCGCGGCGCTCGGCGCTCGGCCCGGGAGACGAGGGCCGAGCGCCGCTCATCAGACCGGGAAGAGCATCTCCCGATATCGCGGCAGCGGCCAGAGCTCGTCGGCGATGCCGAGCTCGATCGCGTCGCACGCTTCGCGCACGGCGGTCATCGCCTCCGCGCCCTCGGTCGAGAGGAGCATCGCGCACTTCTCGAGGTCGTCGTGCACCTTCTCGGCGCGCTCGATCAGCTCGCCGAGCTCGGCGCGCGCGCGCTGCAGCGCCTCGATCTTCGCGCCGACGCCGTTCGCCGCCGCGACCTGCGGGACGACCGAGATGCCCGCGCCCTTCGCCTGCGCCGCGCCGGCGACGAGGGCGTTCAGATACGAGAAGGCCGCGGGGAGGACGTGGGTGTCCACGAGCTGGCGCAGCATCTGGATCTCGATCATGAGGTCCTTGATGTAGCGCTCCATGCGCACCGCGTAGCGGCTCTCGAGCTCGGCCTCGGTGAGGATGCCGAGCCGCGAGAGGACCTTCCGCGACTCCTTCGTGACGAGGCGGCCGAGCGCCTCGGGGGTGTGGCGGATGTTCGGGAGGCCGCGCTTCTTCGCCTCCTTCACCCACGCCTCGGCGTAGTTGTTCCCCTCGAAGCGCACCGCCAAGCTCTCCTTGAAGGCCTCGCGCACCACCGCGAGCACGGCGTCGTCCACGTCCGTCGTCTTCGTCAGCTCCTCGCGGAGGCGGCCGGTGAGCTCCTCGATCGCATCGGCGACGGCGGCGTTGAGCAGCACGATCGGGAAGGCGATCGACGCCGAGCTGCCGACGGCGCGGAACTCGAACTTGTTCCCGGTGAAGGCGAAGGGGGAGGTGCGGTTGCGGTCCGTGTTGTCGCGCTCGATCTCCGGCAGGCGGGAGACGCCGAGCTTGAGGAGCTCCTGCGCCGCGCCGACGTTCGCCTGGTGCTCGCGTCCCTCGATGATCCCGTCGATGAGCGACGTCAGCATGTCGCCCATGAAGACGGAGATGATCGCTGGCGGCGCCTCGTTCGCGCCGAGCCGGTGCTCGTTCCCCGAGCTCGCGATCCCGGCGCGCAGGAGCCCGGCGTGCGTGTGCACGCCCTTGAGCACCGCGGCGAGGAAGACGAGGAAGCGCAGGTTCTGGTGCGGCGTCTTCCCGGGCTTGAGGAGGTTGAGCCCGTCGAGCGCCGGCGACTCGGCGCGCACCGACATCGACCAGTTGCAGTGCTTGCCGGAGCCGTTGATCCCGGCGAAGGGCTTCTCGTGGAGGATCGCCTGGAGCCCGTGGCGCAGCGCGACGCGGCGCAGCGTCGCCATGACGAGCTGGTTGTGATCGACGGCGACGTCGGTCTCCTCGTAGTGCGGCGCCATCTCGAACTGGCTCGGCGCGACCTCGTTGTGCCGGGTCGTGATCGGGACGCCGAGCTTGTAGAGCTCCGCCTCGACCTCGGCGATGCACGCCTGCACCCGCTCCGGGATCCCGCCGAAGTAGTGGTCCTCGAGCTGCTGGCCGCGCGGCGGCGTCGCGCCGAGCAGCGTGCGGCCGGCCATCACGAGGTCGGGGCGCAGCGCGTAGTGCGCGCGGTCGATGAGGAAGTACTCCTGCTCCGGCCCCATCGTCGTGTAGACGCGCTTCACGCCGGTGTCGCCGAGGAGCTCGAGCAGCGCGACGGCGCGCGAGGAGAGCGCGTCCGAGCTGCGGAGCAGCGGGGTCATCTCGTCGAGCGCCTCGCCGTTGTAGCCGATGAAGACCGACGGGATGCAGAGCGTGCGCGTCCCCGCCGTCTCGACGATGAAGACCGGGCTCGCCGGGTTCCACGCGGTGTAGCCGCGCGCCTCCCACGTGGCGCGCAGCCCGCCCGAGGGGAAGCTCGAGGCGTCGGGCTCGCTCTGGATGAGCTGCGCCGCGGTGAAGCTCTCCATCGGCTCGTGGTTCTCGTCGAAGGAGAGGAAGGCGTCGTGCTTCTCCGCGGTGAGCCCCGTCTGCGGCTGGAACCAGTGCGTGAAGTGCGTGACCCCGCGGGAGAGCGCCCACTCGCGGATCACGGCGGCGACGGCGGGGGCGATCTCGGGATCGAGGGTCGAGTCGGAGCGGATCGCGGCGAGGAGCTTCTCGTACGTCGCCTTCGGCAGCTTGGACTTCATCTGCTTCGCGCCGAAGGTGTTGCAGCCGAAGTACTCGGAGGTCGCGTGCGGCCGCCCGTTCCCGTTGACCATCGGGGCGGGGGGGAGACGGACCGCTCGGGTGGTGATCTCCTGCAGGGCGGTGCGGCGCGGGTTGACGACCGGGGGCGTCATGCGAACTCCTCGTCGGACGAAGGGCGGGTGGCGGGCCGGGGCCCACCGAATGGAGACGTGTCGTGCTCGGCGTGCACGAAATGCAAATCTACTGCCGCAGATCCGGGGCTGCCAGCCTCAAAATGATCGTTTCGGGCTTCATTTTGTGCAAAAAATGCAGAAATCGGACATCACCCCCGTTGCGTCGCCGCCTCGGCCCCGAAAACAGGACACCCCGGGGTGATCCCCCGGGGTGCGGTGGTCGATCGGTCGCGAGGGGGACGCGGCGTCCCTTCAGGCGGCCGGGCTCTCGAGCTCCTCGATCGGGATGATGGTCGCGAAGGGAGCGTAGAGGAGATGGAAGTTGGCTGCGCCGAGCTCGTCGCGGCAGATGATCGCGAAGACCGCGGTGAGGGCGGCCCCGAGGAGCGCATCGTAGGAGGCGCGGGGGGCGATCCCCTTCGTCGCCGTGGCGAGGGTGACGACGCGGCGCGAGACGCGGACGCGGGCGCTCTCCTTCTCCTGCATCGCCCGCTCGAGCGCGGCCTCGGCCTCCGCCCACGCCGTCGCGTCGGCGGGCGTGCCCTCGGCGCCGAACGGCGTGATCTGACCCCGGGAGAGTCCCTCGAACGTCGAGCCGGCGGTGACCCAATCCGCCACCCGGAGCTTCGAGAGCTGGAGGAGGAAGCGCTCGACCATCACGGTCCGCGGACCGAAGCGCACCTGCATGCGCTCGGGGGACATCGGCGCGTCGAGCGATCTGTGGTCGTGCATGACTTCCTCCATCATCCCAAAGGGTCGATAAGCCGTTCACCTGAGAAAAAGGGACGGGATGCGCGCAACGCTCCACCGACCAGGGGCGGTCGTGGAACGAGCACGGGCCCGGTGCCGCAACCTACACCGGCGCGATCATCGGCGCGAGCCCGTCGTCACGCCCTGTGCGTGACCTGTGCCATGATCAGGTCGCCGCCGGCCGCGGGATGGGCGGCGCTTCCCCCGGCTCGGGCCCGGGCTCCTCCCCGGGCTCCTCCCCGGGCTCCTCCCCGGGCTCCCCCTCGCCGCGTACCTCGCCGCTCTTCACGAGCGCCTGACGGTAGACGATCGGCCCGATCGTCTGGTTGATCGCCATCACGGCGAGGAAGAACGTCTGGAGCGCGACGCCGCGCACCGGGTACGCCGCCGCGACGACGGCGGCGAGTCCGATCGCGACGCCCGCCTGGGCGATGAGTCCCGTCCAGACGTGGCGGCGCTCCGGCGCCCCCGCCCCGGCCCAGCGTCCGCCGAGGAGCGTGCCGCCCCAGATGGACGCGCCGCGCACGAGCACGATCGGCACGACGAGCGGCCAGAAGGCGGCGACCTGGTCGAGCTGCATCGCCGCGCCGGCGAGGGCGAAGAAGACGACGAAGACCGGCGCCGCCGAGCGCTCGAGCGCGTGCCGCAGCGCCTCGCCGCCGGTCTTCGTCGCGTTCTCCATGACGAAGCCGGCCGTGAGGAGGGTGAGCAGCGTCTCCACGTGCGCGAGCCGGGCCAGCTCCGCGCCGAAGAAGGTGACGACGACGCCGAACATCAGCAGCTCGCGGCGCACGAAGCGGAGGTAGAGCGCGACGACGCCTCCGAGGATCGCGCCGACGAGGAGGGCGCCGAAGATCTCCCAGGCGACGGCGCCGGCCGACAGCCCCACCTCGGCGCCGGGCGTCGGCGCGAGTCCGCGCGCGATGGCGAGCGTCGCGCTGAAGAGCACGACGACGACGACGTCGGAGACGAGGACGATGCCGAGCGAGGTGCGCGCCACCGGGCCGCCGGCCTTCGTCTCCGAGAGGATGGCGATCGTCACCGCCGGCGAGTGCACGACGGCGAGCGAGGCGAAGAGCAGGGAGAAGGCGACGCGCTCGGGCGTCGTCGTGTCGTCGAGGAAGGGCACGAGCTCGCCGAGCGCGAAGACGAGCGCGAAGACGGACACGAAGGTCAGCAGCATCTCCACGCCGAGCATCTTCAGGATCGTCATCCCGCGCTTGCGCACCTCGTCGATCTGCAGCTCGGCGCCGGCGAGAAAGGCGATGAGCGCGATGGCGAGCTGGCTCACCGGCGCGAGCTCGCGCATCGCCGACTCGGTGACGACGACGAGGACGTCCGGCCCGAAGAGGATCCCGGCGACGAGATAGCCGACGACCTTCGGCAGGCGCGCGACGACGGCGATCTCCCCCACCGTGTAGGCGGCGAGGATGAGGAAGCCGAAGGTCAGCAGCGACGGCGCTCCCTCGGGGCGCACCCCGAGCGGGAGGATGAGCTGCATCCCGAAGAGCAGAAGGACGAGGATGACGGCGCGCCGCATTCAGCCTCCCGCCGGCGGGACGGGCCCCGTCGCGCCGCCGGGGCTCCCCGGCCCGCCGAGCGCGGCCGCCGCGGGTGCGCTCTCGGCCGCGCCGTTCGGCTCGACGCTCCCCTCGGTCGCCTCCTCGACGCGCCGCGCGAGCGCCTCACCGCCGGGGACGAACGGGAGCACGACCGACCGGACGATGCGCGCCGCCGAGAGGTCGGTGAGGAGGACGGAGGCGACGGCCGCGCTGAAGACGATGTTCGGCGCGAGCGCGCCCGCGTGCGGCAGGTAGTCGAGGCCGAGGGCGAGGGCGAGCCCGCCCTGGCCGATGAGGGCGCGCCCCCAGTCCGGCCCGAGCTCGTCGAGCGAGCCGGAGATCCGCGTCGCCAGTCGCGCGCCGCCGACCTTGCCGACGTAGCGCGCGGCGAGGAAGAGCACGACCGGGAGCCACCACCACGCCTGGAGGCTCGGGCGCCACGACGCGCCGGCGAAGACGAGCAGCACGAAATAGAAGGGCCGCTCCGCGCCGTAGAGCGTCTGCGCGATCTGCTCCCGGTTCTCCGACGTGTTCGCCAGCGTCGCCGCCATGACGAGCGAGGCGAGGAGCGGGGAGAGCCCGAGGTAGGCCGCCGCGCCGCTCACGAAGATGAGCGCGCCGGCGAGCGCGATGAAGAGCCGGTCGCGCTCGCGCTCGCCGCCGAGGAAGAGGTGGAAGAGGAGACCGCCGACGGCGCCGATGCCGATGCTCACGACCGCCCACTCGGTCGCCGTGAGTTGGCGGTCGAGGCCGGGGCTCGCCGGGTGCACGAGGCAGAGCAGGAGGCCGAGCACGAGCACGGCGACGAACGAGTCGATCGACGTCGCGACCTGGAGCAGCCTGACGACGGGGCCGCGCCGGCCGAGGCGGCGGCTCGCGACCGCGATCGCCGACGGCGACGAGGCGGTGGCGATCGCGCCGAGCGCGAGACCGGGCGGGAGCGAGACGGTATACGGAACGTCGAACAGCCAGGCGAGGGCGATGACCTCGAGGCCGGCGACGAAGGCGACGGTGAGCAGCGACTGGAGGAGCGCGAGCTTGTACGTCTGCGACCGGATCTGCACGAGCGCCGGGATGGCGAACTGCACGCCGACGATCGCGCCGATCCAGCCGAGCGCGAGCGTCGTCAGCGGCGCGAAGCTCTCGACGGCCTCGACGGAGAGGACGCCGGAGACCTGCGGTCCGAGCAGGATGCCGAGCAGGAGGTACTCGGCGCCCGAGACGATGAGGAATCGCCGGGCGATCCAGTCGAAGGCGAGGTGGGTCGCGAGGTAGGCGAGCGCGACGACGAGGATCAGGACGAGCCCGGCGCTCACCGGAATCCCCCCGCCCGTCGATGGCGCGCCGTGACGCGTGGTCCGGTGTCGGTCACGAGCGGAAGGATAGACGGGGCCCGAGTGATGCGACACCCCTGCGGGAGCGGCGGCGACCGGCCGCCGCGACCCCGCGATGCCGAACTTTCGGCGCGAATTCGGGTATCAGCCGGGCTCGCGAGAACGGTGTGTGCGAGTCGGACTGGATCGTGTGACGAGAGAGCGGACGGGAGCTGGACGATGACGACGATGACGGGGATCGGAGGGCCGGCGATCGACTTCGAGCGTGCCGGCGGCGTGGACCTGGACCGGCTCGAGCGCAGCCTCGGGCTGCGCAGCGAGCGGATCGGCGACGGGCGGTACCGCGTGACCGGCGGCGACCAGGATCACTGGGTGGACCTGTACACCGCGTCGCACCCGCGCTGCGACTGCGGCGACCATCTCTGGCGCGAGCGGATCTGCAAGCACATCCTCGCCGCGCTGCTGCGCGAGGGGAACGAGCGGGTGGTGTCGGCGCTCGGCACGCTCGTGCACCGGATCCGCGGCGCGCCGCGCAAGGCGGCGTGAGCGCGAGACGGGCGGCGCCGGCACGCGCGGCCCGACGCGGCAAGCGGCCGCTCGACATCGACGTGATGGTCCGGCGCATCCGCACGGCGGTCGCCGGCGTGCCGAAGGCGGCGATGTTCGAGCTGGCCGACGACGGGCACGACACGCCGTTCGAGCAGCTCGTCGCCTGCCTGATCTCGATCCGCACGCGCGACGAGGTGATGATCGGGACGGCGCGCGCCCTCTTCGCCGTCGCGCGCACGCCCGCCGCGGTCGCGCGGCTCTCTGTCGAGGAGATCGACGCGCTGATCCGCGCGAGCGCCTTTCACCGCGGCAAGGCGGCGCAGATCCATGCGATCGCCGAGCGGCTGGTGCGCGAGCACGGCGGCGCGCTCCCCTGCGACGAGGCGCTGATGCTCTCGTTCCGCGGCATCGGGCCGAAGTGCACGAACCTCGTGATGGGGATCGCCTGCGACGAGGCGCGCATCGGCGTGGACGTCCACGTCTGGCGCGTGACGAACCGCTGGGGCTACATCGCCGCCTCGACGCCGGAGAAGGCGATGGCGGCGCTCGTCGAGCGGCTGCCGAAGAAGTACTGGGTCGAGATCAACCGCCTCCTCGTCCCCTTCGGCAAGCACGTCTGCACCGGAGCGCTGCCGAAGTGCTCGACGTGCCCGGTGGTGGAGATGTGTCGGCAGGTGGGGGTGGGGACGCGGCACCGGTGAGGGACCGGGAACCGGGGACGGGGGACCGGCTGGGGACCGGGGACCGGGGACCTGGGTCGCACGGAGGGGCATCCCGGGGCAGGTCTGGCCCTGACCCTGACCCCGACCCTGTCACCCGAGCCGTTCGCCGTTCACTCCTCCGGCGGATGCTCGTGCTCGAGCATCTCGGGCGCGCGGCGCTTCGCGAGACGCTGCATCATCTCGAGCAGTACCATGCAGAAGGCCGCCCAGGCGAGGCCGACGACGATCCCGGCGAGGACGTCGGACGGGTAGTGTACGCCGAGGTAGAGGCGCGTGAGCGCGATGCCGCCGATGACGAGCGTCGCGACGAGCGCCGTGAGCAGCCGCGCGAGGAGGCTCTTCTGGAGCCGGCCGGCGAGATAGGCGACGGTACCGTAGACGATCGCCGCGCTCATCGCGTGCCCCGACGGGAAGGAGGAGCTGAGCGGATCGCCGAGCGCGGGGACGATGCTCGGACGCGGCCGGTCGAAGCCGAGCTTGAGGACGTTGTTGAGGACGAGGCCGCCCGCGGTGGCGAGGAGCAGCAGCCCCGCGGAGAAGCGGTGGTGCGTGAGCCAGAGGAAGAGCGCGGCGACGCCGACGACGGTCATGACGACGAAGCCGGTGCCGAGCGCGGTGAGCTCGAGCTGCGCGCGGTCGAGAAGCGGCGAGCGGTGCTCGGCGAGCCAGACGAGCACCCGCTCGTCGAAGCGCTGCGTCGCCCCCTCCTGCACGTTTCCCGCGATCTCGGCGAAGGCGAAGGCCCCGATCACCGCGACGAGCGCGCCGGCGAGGGCGACGAGCCCCATCGCCGCGTAGAAGGAGCCGAAGAGGCGGAAGGCGAAGCGGAAGATCCGGAAGAGGAGGTCGGCCGCGCGGTGCCGCGGCGGCCGCGTCCGCTCGCGGCGCTCACCGCCGGCCGGGCCCGGCTCGATGTCGCGTTCGGAAGGGAGCGTCGTCACGGGCAGGCGCGAGCGCATGCGCGGTGCCACCGGCGTCCCGACGGCTCCGGCGCCGCCCGCTCGGCCGCCGCCCGCTCGGCCGCCGCCCGCTCGACGGTCACACCTCGACCGGCCAGAGGTCCTGCTGCGGCACCTCGCCGTCGAGGCGCGCGCGGACGCGTCCGGCGACGTGCTCGACGGCCGTCGGATCGGCGACGAGGTCGTAGTCGCGCACGTCGACGACGAGCACCGGGCAGCGCCGGAATCCCGCGATCCAGCGCTCGTAGCGCGCGTGGAGCTGCTCCCAGTAGCCCGGCTCGACGTCGCGCTCGGTCGCGCGGCCGCGAGTGGCGATGCGGGCGAGCACGAGCTCGAGCGGCGCGCGGAGATAGACGAGCAGCCGCGGCGGACGCGCCGCGGGGGACTGCAGGAGCTCGGCGTAGAGGCGCTCGTAGAGGTCGAACTCGACGGGCGTCATCGTCCCCTGCTCGTAGAGCCCGCGCGCGAAGATCTCGGCGTCCTCGTACCAGGTGCGGTCGAGGACCCAGCTCCCGCCGCGGGCGCGCATGCGGCGGAGCGCGGCGAAGCGGGTGGCGAGGAAGTGGAGCTGCAGGTGCATCGCGTAGCGACGCATCGCCTCCGGGCCCCCGTAGAAGCGCTCGAGCCACGGGTTCTCCTCGCCCACGCTCTCGAGCGCGAGCTGCAGCCCGAACCGCGAGG
>DASUSM010000099.1:0-15367 GCA_036375115.1 Gemmatimonadaceae bacterium
TGTCGACATCTCGCCGAGCGCCGAGCGCCGAGCGCCGAGCCCCACCCAGCAGGGCGTCGACGCCGGCGATCCCCCGCGCGACGCCGACCGGCACGATGCCCTCGACCGCCTCAGCTACGCTGTCGTCGACGTCGAGACGACCGGGGGGCGGCCCGACCACGGCGACCGCATCACCGAGGTCGCGGCGGTCGTCGTGCAGGGGGGCGTCATCGTCGACCGCTTCGCCACGCTCGTCAACCCCGAGCGCTCGATCCCGCCGTTCATCACGGCGCTGACGAACATCAGCTGGGAGATGGTCCGCGACCAGCCGACCTTCCGCGACATCTGCGGTGCGCTCCTCGAGCGGCTCGAGGGGCGCGTCTTCGTCGCGCACAACGCGACGTTCGACTGGGGCTTCGTCTCCGCCGAGGTGCAGCGCGCGACGGGGCGGCGCCTGGAGGGGAGCCGTCTGTGCACCGTGCGCCTCGCGCGCCGCGTCCTCCCGCAGCTCCCGCGGCGCTCGCTCGACTGGGTGACGCGCCACTACGGCATCGAGATCGAGGCGCGGCACCGCGCCGAGGGGGACGCCGTCGCCACCGCGCACGTCCTGCTCCGCCTGCTCGTCGACGCGCGGCGCGAGCACGGCGTCGAGTGCTGGGACTCGCTCGAGCGGCTCCTCGCGCGCCGCACCGGGCGCGCGAAGCGCTCGCGGCGCCCCCCCGCGATGCCGCACCCCGTCTCGCGGGACACGACCGCATGAGCGCCCCGACGCCGCTGCTCCGGACGCGCCGCCTCGGCCGCCTCACCGTCCACGCCATACAGGCCGGCGGGCAGAGGCTCGACGGCGGCGCGATGTTCGGCGTCGTCCCGAAGCCGCTCTGGGAGCGGCGCCTCGCGGCGGACGAGCGCAACCGCATCCCGCTCGGCATGCGCTGCCTCCTCGTCGAGCACGAGTCGGGGCTCGTGCTCGTCGACACCGGGGCGGGGAACAAGGAGAACGCGAAGTTCCACGAGATCTACGGCGTCGAGAACGCGGGGGCGGACGGCGGCGGCCCGACAATGCTCGAGGACGGGATCCGTGCCGCCGGCGCGCGTCCCGAGGACGTCGCGCTCGTCATCGACACCCACCTGCACTTCGACCACGCCGGCGGCAACACGTCGGTCGATGCGAGCGGCACCGTGCGTCTCGCCTTCCCGAACGCGCGCTACGTCGTGCAGGCGGGGGAGCTGCGCTATGCGCGCCACCCGAACGAGCGCACGGCCGCGTCCTACTTCCCGCACAACTACGATCCCGTCGAGGCGGCGGGACGGCTCGACACGATCGAGGGGGAGCGGGAGATCGTGCGCGGGATCCGCGCGCTCCCGACGCCCGGCCACACGCCGCACCACCAGTCGATCCTCATCGAGTCGGACGGCGAGCGCGCGCTCTTCCTCGGCGATCTGATCCCGACGGCGCACCACCTCCCGCTCCCGTGGATCATGGGGTACGACGTCGAGCCGCTCGTGACGCTCGAGACGAAGCGCCGCATCCTCGCCCGTGCCGCCGACGAGGAGTGGCTCCTCGTCTTCGAGCACGATGCGCACACGGCGTGGGGTCGGGTGAAGCACGACGGGAAGGGGTACGCGCTCGTCGCGGAGGACTGAGACGGGCGAGTCGTCGGCGCGCGGGGCATCGTTGTCGGGATGGCTCCCCCTGTCGCTGTGTGTTTCACGCGGAGACACGGAGATCCGCGGAGGAAAGCCGCTCGGGCCGGCATCGACCGCCGAGGGGGGAACGGCCGCTCGGGCCGGCCACACGGACGAGGGGGTGAGCCGCGGATCACGCGGATTCAACGGATGACGCGGATCGCTCCGTGAGGCGCGAGAGACCCTCGTGGCGGGGCCGATGAACGATCGGGGGGGTGTGCCTGGACGGACTCGTGCGCCGGCGCGAGGCGGCGTGACGGACGAGCGGTTCCCCATCACTTTCGAGGCTCGTGGCGCGACGCACTCGACCTGCGCACGGAACGATCCGCCAAGTCCGCTGAATCCGCGAAATCCGTCATTCGCCCTCGTCGTTGATGCCGGCGCATGTCGCGAGGAGTCGTCCCGAACGGGATCCGGCTTCGATGTCGGCGGATGCGCGAGGAGGCATCCCGACCGGGATCCGGGTTCGGTGCCAGCGGATGCGCGTGGAGGCATCCCCAGCAGGATCCCCGACGCGCGCCCGAAACCCAAGCGCCACGCCGACTTGACGGGCCCGGCCGGAGGGCCTAGGTTACGTCGGACAACACGGCAAGCAGGGCGGCTACGCCGTCGCCCTCACCCTCTGGCCCTCGCGCGAGTCCTCGCGCGAGGAGTGCTGCAGGAGTCCGAGGCGGAGCGGGTCCCGCGTGCCGGGGCCGCGCTCGATCGCGGACTTCCGACCAGGGGTCCGCGTTTTCGTTTTTCCCGCTTCGAGGAGCTCGACCTATTCAGGACACCACCAAGCGCGTCCGCGTCAACCGCCAGATTCGCATCAGCCCCCTGCGCGTCATCGGCGCCGACGGAAGCCAGCTGGGCATCATGGAAGTTGATGTCGCCCTCCGCACCGCGGAGGAGCAGGGGCTCGACCTCGTCGAGGTCGCGCCGATGGCGCGGCCCCCCGTCGTCCGGATCATGGACTACGGGAAGTACAAGTTCGAGCAGGCGAAGCAGGCGCGGATGGCGAAGAAGAAGCAGCACGTGATCGAGCTCAAGGAGGTCAAGTACCGTCCCGGAATCGATCAGCACGACTTCGACACGAAGACGCGGCACGCGCGGCGGTTCCTCGAGGAGAAGAACAAGGTCAAGGTCACCATGATGTTCCGCGGCCGTCAGGTCGCGCACCCCGAGCTCGGCAAGGCCGTGCTGGACCGCGTCGCCGGCGAGCTCGCCGACGTCGCGAAGGTCGAGTCGGAAGGAAGACTGGAAGGGAAGTCGATGACGATGATCCTCACGCCGAAATAGGTGAGCCGGTTATGCCGAAGATGAAGACCCACAAGGGTGCGAAGAAGCGCTTTTCCATCACGGGGACGGGGAAGGTGCGCCGCCTCAAGGCCTACAAGAGCCACATCCTCACCAAGAAGGACCCGAAGCGGAAGCGCCGGCTGCGCCAGGCCGCGATCGTGACGACCAACGGTGAGGCCAAGAACCTGAAGCGCCTTCTGCAGGCGTAAGGAGCGAGACCATGCCTCGTGCCGTATCGAACGTCCCGCGCCTGAAGCGCAAGAAGCAGATCATGAAGGCGGCCCGCGGCGCGTTCGGCGCCCGGAGCAAGCTCTGGAAGCCCGCGAAGGAGAACGTCGAGCGCGGCTGGCGCTACGCCTACCGCGACCGCAAGAACCAGAAGCGCGATTTCCGCCGCCTCTGGATCACGCGCATCAACGCCGCGGCGCACCTGAACGACCTGAACTACTCCACCTTCATCGACGGGCTCCACAAGGCCGGGATCGAGGTGGACCGCAAGATCCTCGCGGACCTCGCCGTCCGCGACCCGCAGGCCTTCGCCGCGCTCGCCGAGAAGGCGCGCGGCGCGGCGACGGCGAGCGCGTAGCGCTCGGCCGGTCTCGGCGCTCGGCGCTCGGCGAACGGCCGGGCACCCGCGGCGGTGCCGATCGCACTCGGCGGCAGCGCGTGACCCCTTGGTCCGCGCTGCCGCCGCTTGCATCTTGTCTGATCGGGCACTCACGAAGAGGGAATCGGATGCATCCGATGCATCGGATGCATCCGGTTCCCGATCGTCGGTGCTGATCGTGGCGGCGTCGTCCGGTCCGCCGCCTGATGCCTCTCACCGCTCGTCGCTCTCGTGACCCTCGACGAATTCCTCCGCGCGGCGTCCGCCCTCGAGTCCGAGGGGCTCTCTGCGATCCGTGACGCCGACTCCGCCGACGCCCTCGGCGAGCGCCGCAACGCGCTCGTCGGGCGCAGGAGCGGCCGGCTCGGCGAGCTCATGAAGGCGCTCGCCACCCTCCCGCCCGAGGCGCGGCGCGAGGCGGGCGCCGCCGCCAACCGCGTGAAGACGGCGCTCGAGGGCGCCCTCGAGGCGCGCCTCGCCGAGGTCGCGAGCGGCGACGGCGCCGAATCCGGGCTCGACCTGACGATGCCGGCGCGCACCGCGTGGCGCGGCGCGAAGCACCCCGTCACCCTCGTCGTCGAGGAGATCGAGGGGATCTTCCGCGAGCTCGGCTTCACTGTCGCCCTCGGTCCCGAGCTCGAGTCGCCCTGGTACAACTTCACGGCGCTCAACTTCCCGTCGGACCACCCGGCGATGGACATGCACGACACGCTGTACGTCGGCGACGAGCTCGTGCTCCGCACGCACACCTCGCCCGTGCAGGTGCGCACCCTCCAGCGCTTCTCGCCGCCGGTGCGCGTCCTCGTCCCCGGGAACGCGTACCGCCGCGACTTCTTCGACCCGTCGCACGCGCCCGTCTTCACGCAGATCGAGGGGCTCGCGGTGGACGAGGGGATCAGCTTCGCCGACCTCAAGGCGACACTCACCCTCTTCGCCAACCGCTTCTTCGGAAAGACGCGCACGCGCTTCCGCCCGAGCTACTTCCCCTTCACCGAGCCGTCGGCGGAGATGGACGTCGAGTGCGGCGTCTGCCGCGGCGCCGGCTGCCCGACGTGCAAGGGGACGGGGTGGATCGAGATCCTCGGCTCCGGCCTCGTGCACCCGAACGTCATCGAGGCGGCGGGGCTCGACTCGGAGAAGTACTCGGGGTGGGCCTTCGGCATGGGCCCCGCGCGCATCGCGCTCACCCGCTGGGGAATCCCCGACATCCGCATCCTCTACGACTCCGACGTCCGCTTCCTCGAGCAGATCGGCAGATGAACGTCTCGCACGAGTGGCTGAAGGCCTTCGTCCCGCACGAGCTCGCGCCCGCCGAGCTGCGCGACCTGCTCACCGGCCGCGTCGTCACGGTGGACGAGCTCCTGCCGCTGCGCGAGGACCTCGCGCCGATCGTCGTCGCGCGCGTCGTCGAGGCCGCGCGCCACCCGGACTCCGACCACCTCTGGGTGACGAAGGTGGACGCCGGCGGCGCCGAGCCGCTCGACGTCGTCTGCGGCGCGCCGAACGTCGCGGCGGGGAAGCTCTACCCGTTCGCGCCGACCGGCACGACGATGCCGAACGGGATGACGATCGAGAAGCGGAAGATCCGCGGCGCGGTCTCCAACGGGATGCTCTGCTCGGCGCGCGAGCTGGGGCTGGGCGAGAGCCATGAGGGCATTCTCGAGCTCGAGCTCGAGGCCCGCCCGGGGACGCCGCTCCTCGACGCGCTCCCGATCGGCGACACGCGCCTCGTCCTCGACGTCACGCCGAACCGCCCCGACCTCCTCTCGCACCTCGGCGTCGCGCGCGAGCTCGCCTCGGCGCTGCGCCGCCCGATGGCCCTGCCGCGGTTCGAGGGCGACGACCGCGCCGTCGCGCCGGCGGCGAGCAACCGCAAGGCGGGACGCGCCGGAAGCATCGTCGTGCACCTCGAGGATGCGCTCGGCGGCGCGCCGCGCTACATCGGCGCGACGATCCGCGGCGTGACGGTCGGGGCGAGCCCGGAGTGGCTCGTCAGGCGCCTCGAGTCGGTCGGCGTCCGCTCGATCAACAACATCGTGGACGCGACGAACTACCTGCTGCACGAGCTCGGGCAGCCGATGCACGCCTTCGATGCCTCGGTGTTCCACGCCGGGAGCCTCCCCGCGCCGACCGTCGTCGTGCGCCGGGCGAAGGCGGGGGAGCGGCTCGTCACGCTCGACGGCGTCGAGCGGACGCTCGACCAGCGGATGCTCGTCATCGCCGACGCCGAGCGCGTGCACGCCCTCGCCGGCGTCATGGGCGGCCGGGAGAGCGAGGTCACGGAACGGACGACGGACATCTTCCTCGAGGTCGCGACGTTCGATGCGCGGACGACGCGCCACACCCGCCGCGCGACCGGGCTCTCGACGGACGCGAGCCACCGCTTCGAGCGCGGCACGGACCCGGAGCTCCCGGGGCTCGCGTGGGAGCGCGCCGTCCGGCTCATCACCGCCGTCGCCGGCGGCGAGCTGGAGGGCGCGGTGGACCTCGTGCCCGTGCCGCCGCAGCGTCAGGCGATCGTCCTCCGCGCGGCGCGCGTCGCGCGCCTCCTCGGCGCCGCCGTCCCGGCCGCGGAGTGCGTCGCGCTGCTCGAGTCGATCGGCTTCGCGGCGCGGCTCGCGCCGGGGACGGAGATGCTGCGCGGCGAGGAGGAGATCGTCGTCGTCCCGCCGTCGTGGCGCCGCGACGTCGCGCTCGAGGTGGACCTCGTCGAGGAGATCGCGCGCCTGCACGGCTACGACGCGCTGCCGAGCGACGTGCGACCCTTCCGCCCCGGGAACGTCCCCGACGCCCCGCTCTGGGTGACGAGCCGCCGCGTGCGCGAGGCGCTCGTGGGCGCCGGGCTGCTCGAGGCGCGGCCGCTCCCCTTCGTGCGCGGCGGAGAGGAGGGCTACCTCCGCGTCGCCAACCCGATCGCCGAGAACGAGCCGTACCTCCGCACGAGCGTCCTCGACACGCTGGCGCGGCGCGCCGAGCACAACCTCGCGCACATGCAGCGCAACGTGCGCCTCTTCGAGATCGGCGCCGTCTTCGCGCCGGGGACGGGCGACGGCGACCTCCCGCGCGAGGAGACGCGCGTCGCCCTCCTCGTCATGGGGGACCGGCGTCCGACGCACTTCACCGAGCCGCGTCCTCCCGCGTGGGACGAGTGGGACGCGAAGGGGCTCGCCGACCTCGTCGCGTCGGCGGCGTACCCCGGCGCTCCAGTCGAGCTGCGCGAGGACTCCGGCGCCGTGCTCTGGTCGGTCGTCGTCGCGGGCGAGGCGCGCGGCGAGGTGCGCCGCGTCGCGCTCGACGCCCCCGTCTGGGCGGCGCCGGCGTTCGGCGTCGAGCTCACCCTGGAGCGCACCTCGGCGCGCGCCGTCGCGCCTCCCGGGCATACCGCGTACGAGGGGGACGGCGCAGGCTCCGCGGCCGGCCGGCTGCGCTACCGTCCGCTCCCCGTCACCCCCGCGGTCGAGATCGACGTCGCCCTCCTCGTCCCCGACCAGATGCCCGCCGGCCGCGTCGAGGAGATCCTGCGGGGCGCCGCCGGCGAGCTCCTCGAGCGCGTCGTCCTCTTCGACGAGTATCGCGGCACGGGCGTGGCGGAGGGCTTCCGGAGCGTCGCCTGGCGATTGACCTTCCGCCATCCGGAGCGCACTCTACGCGACAAGGAGATCGAGGGACGTCGCGAGAAGCTCCTTCGCACCCTGGAGGCCGAGCTCGGTGTCCGACAGCGCGCCTGACGTAGTCGCCTTCCGCGAGCTCGATGCGCTCGTCCGCCACCTCGGCGACGAGCTCTCCGGCTTCCGCCGCCGCGCCCTCCAGGCGGAGGGGCGCATCCGCCAGCTCGAGGACGTCGGCGGAGCGGCGGCGACGCTCGACCGCCTCGAGACGCTCGAGCGCGAGAACGCCGACCTCCGCCGGCGGCTCGAGGCCGCCGCCGAGCGCACGCAGGCGCTGCTCGACCGCGTGCGCTTCCTGCGCCAGCAGGGCGTCCCGGAGGAGAAGTGAGCGCGCCGCGGAAATCGTCCGTCCGCGTGACGATCATGGGGGAGGAGTACGCGATCCGCAGCGACGCGCCTCCCGAGCACACGCGCCGCGTCGCCGAGTACGTGGACCGCGCGATCCGTCACGTGCAGAGCAACGGCTCGCTCATCGAGACGCACAAGGCGGCGATCCTCGCGGCGCTCCAGATCACCGACGAGCTGTTCAGGGAGCGCGAGGCGTCGGACGTCCTCGCCGAGGACGTGCGCACGCTCACCGCGGAGGTCCGACGGTGGCTGCCGCCGGCGAAGCGCGGCGAGGGAGCGGGCGCCGGCTGATCGTCCATCCGGTTGCCTTTTGGCCGGCCGGGGCGTAGAATTGCCGGGTACGGTAGTCGTCGTCTAGGTGCAAGCGTCCTTTGCAGTTAGCCTCCCCATCCAGCGCCCTTCGCCGGCCTGGCTCGGGATGGCGGACGAGGACGCGCCCCGGCGGCTCCTCCCTTTCTCCGTGGCCACCGGCCGCGTCGGGCATAGATCCATATGAGCGGAACTGCGTTGCAGGTCGCGCTGGGCGTGCTGTGCGTCGTCGCCTCCGCGGCCTTTTTCGTTCTCGGCCGTCGCCTCGGGCGCGAGGCCGAGCGCCGCCGCCAGACGGAGGCGAAGTCCTCCGCGGAGCAGACCGCGCAGCGGGTGCTCGCCGACGCCGAGCGCGAGGCGGACACGCTGCGCAAGAGCGCGGTGGTGGCGGGGAAGGAGGAGCTGCTCAAGCTTCGCGAGAAGGCCGAAGGGGAGATGCGGGGGCGGCGCGAGGAGGTCGAGCGCGAGGAGCGCCGGGTTCAGGAGCGCGAGACGACGCTCGACCGCAAGGTGGACGCGCTCGAGCAGCGCGACCGCGACATCGGCCGGCGGGCGAGCGAGCTGGGCCGCCGCGAGAAGCAGGTGCAGACGCGCGAGGAGGAGCTCGAGCGGATGGTCGCCGAGGAGCGGCGGCGCCTCGAGCAGCTCGCCGGGCTCTCGGCGACCGAGGCGAAGGCCGAGCTGATCCACCGGCTCGAGGAGGAGGCGCAGGCCGACGCGGCGAACCAGATCCGCGAGATCCGCGAGACGGCGCGCCGCAACGCCGAGCGCGAGGCGAAGAAGATCGTCGCGCTCGCCATCCAGCGCATCGCCGCCGAGCACACGGCGGAGAGCACGGTCTCGGCGGTCGCCCTCCCGAACGACGACATGAAGGGGCGGATCATCGGACGCGAGGGGCGGAACATCCGGGCCTTCGAGCTCGCGACAGGGGTGGACGTGATCATCGACGACACGCCGGACACCGTCGTCGTCTCCTGCTTCGATCCGGTGCGGCGCGAGATCGCCCGCCTCTCGCTCGAGAAGCTCGTCGCCGACGGGCGGATCCATCCGGGGCGCATCGAGGAGGTCGTCAACAAGAGCCGCAAGGAAGTGGACGCGCAGATCGTCGAGACCGGCGAGGAGGCCGCGTACGAGACCGGCGTCACCGGGCTCCACCCGGAGATCATCAAGCTCATCGGCCGCATGAAGTGGCGGACGAGCTACGGGCAGAACATCCTCCAGCACTCGAAGGAGGTCTCCTGGCTCGCCGGGATGATGGCCGCCGAGCTCGGGCTCGACGTCGCGATGGCGAAGCGCGGCGCGCTGCTGCACGACGTCGGCAAGGTGCTGACGCACGAGCACGAGGGGACGCACGTCCAGCTCGGCGTCGAGGTCGCCACGCGCTACGGCGAGAACCCGCTCGTCGTGAACTGCATTGCCGCGCACCATGACGACGTGCCGCACGAGAGCGAGATCTCGGTCCTCGTGCAGGCGGCGGACGCGATCTCGGGGTCGCGCCCCGGCGCCCGCCGCGAGGCGTTCGAGACGTACGTCAAGCGCCTCGAGGGGCTCGAGCGGATCGCCTCGAGCTACCGCGGCGTGGAGAAGGTCTACGCGATCCAGGCGGGGCGCGAGATTCGCGTCGTCGTCACCCCCGACGACGTGGACGACATCCGCATGACGTCGCTCTCCGAGGAGATCGCGCGCCGCATCGAGGCGGAGCTCCAGTACCCGGGACAGATCAAGGTCGTGGTCATCCGAGAGACGAGGGCGGTGGACTTTGCCCGCTGAGATCATCGACGGCGTCGCGATCGCGCGCGCGGTCCGCGCCGAGGTCGCGCGCGACGCGGCCGCGCTGACCGAGCGCGGCGTCCGCCCCGGGCTCGCCGTCGTCCTCGTCGGCGACGACCCGGCGAGCGCGGTGTACGTGCGGGCGAAGGGGAAGGCCTGCGAGGAGGCGGGGATGCACTCGGTGACGATCCGCCTGCCGAAGGAGACGTCGCAGGAGGACCTGCTCGAGCACATCGACCGGCTCAACGAGGACGCGGCGATCCACGGCATCCTCGTCCAGGCGCCGGTGCCGAAGCAGATCAGCGGCGACGCGGTCGTCGACCGCATCGCGCCGCACAAGGACGTGGACGGCTTCCACCCCGTGAACGTCGGGAAGCTGCTCACCGGCGCGACGGACGGCTTCGTCTCGTGCACCCCGGCGGGCGTCATCGAGCTGCTCGTCCGCTCCGGCGTCGAGACGCGCGGCGCCGAGGCCGTCGTCGTCGGCCGCAGCAACATCGTCGGCAAGCCGATGGCCGCGCTCCTCATGCGCGCCGGGCCCGGCGGCGACGCGACGGTCACCGTCTGCCACAGCCGCACGCGCGACCTCGCGGCGCACTGCCGCCGCGCCGACATCCTCGTCGCGGCGATCGGGCGCCCGGCGATGATCACCGCGGAGATGATCAAGCCCGGCGCGGTCGTGATCGACGTCGGGATCAACCGCGTGGACGACCCGGCGCAGGCGAAGGGGTACCGGCTGGTCGGCGACGTGGACTACGAGGGGGCGAGGCGCGTCGCCTCGAAGATCACCCCGGTGCCGGGCGGCGTGGGCCCGATGACGATCGCGATGCTCCTGAAGAACACGATCCGCGCGGCGGCGGCGACCTTCGACGCGGTGCCGGCCTGATGACCCGCCGAAGGAATGTCGCGCACGACGCGGGGACCCTCGAGCTGTTCGAGGACGCCGTCCCCGGTGCGTCGCCGGCGTCGGCGATCCCGGTGAGCCTGCTGACGCAGACGGCGCGCGAGGTCCTCGAGGGCGCCTTCGTCCCGATCTGGGTGCGCGGCGAGGTCACCGACTTCAAGGCGCACCGCAACGGGCACTGGTACTTCTGCCTCCGCGACGACGCGGCGCAGCTCCGCTGCGTCGTCTGGGCGCGCGACCAGCGGCGCATTCCCGCCGCGCCCGACGAGGGGATGCAGGTGACCGCGCTCGGCCAGCTCACCGTCTACGCCGCGCGCGGCGAGATGCAGCTCACCGTCAAGGCGATGGAGGCGGAGGGGGACGGCCTCTGGCGCAAGGCGGTCGAGCGCACGCTCGCCGCGCTCGAGCGCGACGGCCTCCTCGCCGCCGAGCGGAAGCGCCCGCTGCCGCGCCACCCGCGCCGCATCGCGATCGTCACGAGCCCGAGCGGCGCCGCGGTGCGCGACATCATCGCCGTCGCCCGACGCCGCTCCCCCGGCGTGGAGATCGTCGTCGTCGCGGCGAAGGTGCAGGGAGACGGCGCGCCGGAAGAGATCTGCCTCGCCCTCGACCGCGTCGCCCGCTGGCGCGACGCGGACGTCGTCATCGTCGGCCGAGGCGGCGGCGGGCGGGAGGACCTCTGGGCGTTCAACGACGAGCGCGTCGCGCGCGCCGTGGCCGCCTGCCCGGTCCCGGTCGTCTCGGCGGTCGGGCACGAGGTGGACGTGACCGTCTGCGACCTCGTCGCCGACGCGCGCGCCGCGACGCCCTCGGCTGCCGCGGAGGCGTGCGTCCCACTGCGCGACGCCGTCGCCGGCGAGCTGCGCGCACTCGCCGACGCGATGCGCGCGGGGATGCGCTGGCGCACCGACGACGCGCGGCAGCGGCTGCGCCTCGCCGCGCGCGACGCGACGCGGCTCGCCGAGCGCCTCGCGGAGCGCCGCCGCGCGGGTCTCGAGCACGCCGCCGCGCGGCTGCACGCGCTGAGCCCCCTGGCGACGCTCGACCGCGGCTATGCGATCGCGCGCGACGCGTCGGGACGCACGCTCGGGCGCCGGGCGGACTTCGCCCCCGGTGGGGCGTTCACTCTGCGCGTCCGAGACGGCATCGTGGATGCCGTCGCCGGCGCCGCGCGCCCGGCGGAGTAGCGCGATGGCCTTCGAACAGGACGTCGAGCGCCTCGAGCAGATCGTCGCCTCGCTGGAGAGCGACGAGCTGACGCTCGACGGCGCGCTCGCGCTCTTCCAGGAGGGCGTGGACCGCCTGCGCGCCGCCGCCGCCGAGCTCTCGAAGGCGGAGGCGCAGGTGAAGCTCCTCGTCGAGCAGAGCGACGGCACCTTCTCCCTCGATGAGTTCGACGAGTAGCCTGGAGCCCGCGTCGGGCGCGGCGGAGCTCCTGCTCGCCGAGGAGCGGGCGGCGATCGACGCCGCGCTCGGCCGCTTCTGCGCGCGGTACCTCGACACCGCGCCGGGGGCGCTCTCCGAGGCGATCCGCTACTCGGTGCTCGGCGGCGGCAAGCGGCTGCGCGGCATCCTCGTCGTCGAGGCGTACCGCGCCTGCGGCGGCAGGGGAGACGCGAGCGAGCTCGCCGGCGCGGTGGAGGTCGTGCACGCCTACAGCCTCGTGCACGACGACCTGCCGTGCATGGACGACGACTCGATGCGCCGCGGCCGTCCGACCGTGCACCGTGTCCACGGGGTTCCGGCGGCGACGGCGGCCGGGGTCGCCATGGTCCCGCTCGCGGTGCGCTGCGCCCTGCACGCGGCGCGCGCCCTGGAGTTGCCCGGCGGCGTCGCGGCGGCCATCGTTCAGGAGCTGATGACGGCGGCGGGCGCGGGAGGGATGATCGGCGGGCAGCTGCTCGACCTCGAGGGAGAGGGGCTCGCGCTCACGCTGACCGAGCTCGAGCGGATCCATCGCATGAAGACGGGGGCGCTGATCACGGCCTCCGTCCGCATTGGCGGACTCGCCGCCGGCGCGGACGAGCGGCGCCTCGACGCCCTCGGCCGGTACGGCGCCGCGGTCGGCCTCGCCTTCCAGATCGCCGACGACGTGCTCGACGTCACGGCGACGACGGACGTGCTGGGGAAGACGGCGGGGAAGGACCTGGCGTTCCGGAAGAGCACGTACCCCGCGCTCCTCGGCGTCCAGGGCGCCACGGACCGCGCCGCGGCGCTCGTCGCCGAGGCGCGCGAGGCGCTGGACGCGGTCGGGCTGCTCACGCCGACGCTGGACCGTCTGGCGCGATACACCATCGCGAGGAAGTCGTGAGCGGCGGGCGGGGAGCGCCCGCCCGCCTTCGCATCACCCGAAGATCCACATGAGCATCCTGAGCCGCATCGCCTCGCCCGCCGACATGAAGGCCCTCTCCCGCGACGAGCTCCGCGCGCTCTGCGCGGAGATCCGGGAGCGGCTCATCGACGTGTGCTCGCGCACGGGCGGGCACATCGGGGCCGGGCTCGGCGTCGTCGAGCTCACCGTCGCGATGCACCACGTCTTCGACGCGCCGCGCGACCAGATCGTCTGGGACGTGGGGCACCAGGCGTACCCGCACAAGCTCCTCACCGGCCGCGATGGCCGCATGGAGACGCTGCGGCAGGAGGGCGGGGTCTCCGGCTTCCTCAAGCGCACGGAGAGCGAGTACGATGCGTTCGGCGCGGGGCACGCCTCCACCGCCATCTCCGCGGCGTTCGGCATGGCCGTGGGACGCGACCTCCACGGCGACGACTTCAAGGTCATCGCCATCCTCGGCGACGGGGCGCTGACGTCCGGCCTTTCGTACGAGGGGCTCAACAACGCGGGCGCCTCGGACCGCGACTTCGTCGTCGTCCTCAACGACAACGAGATGTCGATCGCGCCGAACGTCGGCGCCGTCTCGCGCTACCTCAATTCCGTCCAGACCAACCCGATCTACAACCGGCTCCGCTCGCGCATCGGGAGCATGGTCGATCACGCGCCGGGCCCGATCCAGGGCGTCGCGGCGATCATGCGGAAGTGGGAGGAGAGCGTGAAGGCGTTCCTCACGCCCGGCGTCCTCTTCGAGGAGCTCGGCTTCCGCTACTTCGGTCCGATCGACGGGCACGACATCGACGTCCTCGTGGACACGTTCGAGGCGGTGAAGGCGATGACGACGCCGCGCCTCGTGCACGTCATCACGCAGAAGGGGAAGGGGTTCCCGGCGGGCGAGCACATGGAGAAGTGGCACGCCCTGCCGCCCGGCCACGACCCGGCGACGGGGAAGCAGCTCGCGACGTCGGCGGCGAACCCGAACTACACGACGGTCTTCGGCACCGGGCTCTCGCAGCTCGCCGAGGAGTACGCGAACGTCGTCGCGATCACCGCGGCGATGCCGAGCGGCACGGGGACGGGGATCTTCGCGAAGGCGCACCCCGACCGCTTCTTCGACGTCGGCATCGCCGAGGGGCACGGCGTCACCTTCGCCGCGGGGCTCGCGACGCAGGGGATCCGTCCCGTCGTCGCGATCTACTCGACCTTCCTCCAGCGCGGCTACGACAACGTCGTCCACGACTGCGCGATCCAGCACCTGCCGGTCGTCTTCGCGATGGACCGCGCGGGGCTCGTCGGCGAGGACGGGCCGACGCACATGGGGCTCTACGACATCGCCTACATGCTCGCCGTCCCCGGGATGACGGTCACCGCGCCGAAGGACGGGCGCGAGATGCTCGCGCTCCTCCGCAGCGGGATCGAGCACGAGGGCGGGCCGTTCTGCCTGCGCTATCCGCGCGACGCCTCCCCCGACCTCGTCCCGCACGCGCGCGAGATCGAGGCCGTGCCGCACGCGACGTGGGAGGTGCTGCGCCGCGGCGTCGAGGTCGCCATCCTCGCCGTCGGCACGATGGTGCGCCCGTCGCTCGCGGCGGCCGAGTCGCTCGCCGCCGAGGGGCTCGACGTCACCGTGGTGAACTGCCGCTTCCTCAAGCCGCACGACGAGGTGACGCTGGCGGCGATCCTCGCCGACCACCGCCAGCTCCTCGTCGTCGAGGAGGGGACGGTCGTCAACGGCTTCGGCGCCTACATGGCGGCCGTCGTCGGCCGGCTCGACCCCGCGGTGCGCGTGCAGGCGCACGGCGTGCCGGACCGCTTCGTCGAGCAGGCGTCGCGCAAGCGGCAGCTCGCGTCGCTCGGCCTCGACGCGGAGGGGATCGCGGCGCGCGTCCGCGCGCTGCATGGCAGCGAGGCCGTCGCGGGCTGATGCGAATCGGCGTCGTCGGGCACCGCGGCTACGGCGCGATCCCCGGCGTCCTCCGCACCCTCTCCGACCTCGCCGCGGAGCTCGGCGTCGCGCTCGACCTCGAACCCGAGCTGCACGAGGAGACCGGGCTCGGGGCGCCGATGCACGACGTCGGCTCGCTCGACGCGCTGCTCACGCTCGGCGGCGACGGGACGCTCCTCCGCGGCGCGCGGCTCCTCGACGGGCAGCAGGTCCCGATCCTCGGCGTGAACCTCGGCCGGCTCGGCTTCCTCACGACGCTCAGCGCCGACGAGGTCGAGGACGGGTTCCGCCGCTTCGTGCGCGGCGACTTCCGCGCCGAAGCGCGCATGGCGCTCGATGCCGCCGCCTTCGACGCGTCGGGCGCCGAGCGCCGCCGCTGGCTCGCGCTCAACGACGTCGTCCTGCACAAGGGCGGCTTCGCGCGCGTCATGCGGCTCAGCGTGGCGGTGAACGGCGAGACGATCGCCGCGTACGCCGCCGACGGGATCATTCTCGCGACGCCGACCGGCTCCACGGCGTACTCGCTCTCCGCGGGGGGACC
>DASUSM010000100.1:0-4847 GCA_036375115.1 Gemmatimonadaceae bacterium
GCCGGCGCGCGCCGGCTCCCCCGTCGCCCGTGTTGGCACTCGACCTGTCCGAGTGCCAGCGCGACGACGTTCCTCGGGCGCGCCTCGATCGTCGGAATGAAAGATCGCACAGGCACGACTGGTGTATGTGTCGAAGCCCTCGACGAGGAGGAACGATGATTCTCGCCAACGTGCATCGACGGTTGAGCAGGGAGGACGCGCAGCTCGCGCTGCATCTCGTGGCGCGCGGGTCCGGTGAGGAGCGCGCGCGCGCCGAGGAGCGCCTGCGCGACGAGGGGATCGATGCCCTGCTCGACGACCCGCGCCTCCTCGGCGCGCTGCTCGACTCGCCGCGCGCGGCGCACGCCTCCTTCCCGCTCTTCGCCTACGTCGTCGTGCGCCACGCGCTCCTGCAGGCCGGCGAGGGGGATCGCGGCATCGCCGACTACGTCGCGGCGATCCTGATCCACTTCGGTCTCGCCTCGCGCGCGACGCGGATCTCCGACGTGGACGACGAGGTCTACGACTCGCTGGCCCGACTGCTCGAGGACGTGGACGACCCGGACGGGCGCCGCAGCTTCCTCGTGCGCGCGCACCTCGGGAACTACGCGCTCTGGATGTCCGGGCTGTTTCCCGACCGGATCGAGACGCGCCGCTGGCGCCGCGGCGGACCGGACCTGGACTACTTCGAGGAGATGGGGCGCCGCGGATACCGCCTCGCTGCGGACCACCGGCTCGCCGCGCAGCACGGGCTCAGCGACCTCTACTCGTCGGCGAGCGAGCGCTTCCCCCTCCTCCGCACCGCGCTGAACGCGGTCAGTGACCGGCTCCTCTTTCCCGACCGCCACTCGCCCGAGCGCCTCATGCGGCAGGTGCGGGACGAGGCGCGCTGGCGCCACATGAGCTGAGGAGGCGCGGCGGCAGTTGCCGATCCCGGCGATCCGCCAGTATCCTTTGGGACGCCGCGCTCGCGCGCGATGCCGCGTGGACGGACATCCCACCTCTCTCCTCCGCTCCGTGTTCGACAAGCTGCGCCAGGCGCTCGAGGACCTCGTGAACCGGATGCCATCCACGCCGGAGGACCGGCGCGAGCGACTCGCGAGCATGAAGGACACGCTCGTACAGGCGCGCGTCGGGCTCTCCGATCTGCGCGACGCGCTCTCGGCGTCGCGCAAGCGGCTCGCCGCGGAGGAGCGGGAGCTCGAGACGATCCGCCGCCGCAAGCGGCTCGCGTCGGAGGTCGGGGATGGCGAGACGGTGACCGTCGCCGAGCGCTTCGAGGCGTTGCACGCGGAGCGCGTCGCCGTCGCGACGCGGAAGGTGGAGGTGCAGGAGCAGGAGCTCGCGCTCGCCGAGCGGGATGTCGAGTCGATGTCGCGCGAGCTGCGCGCCGCCGTGGCCGGCGTCGAGCCGCAGGGGCGCCCCGCCGGCGAGGTCGGGGAGATGGGGAGCGCCGCCGGCGCGGGGAGCGATCCCGACCTCGACGACCTGCGCCAGGCGCTCGATGGCCTCGACCGTTCGCGCGCGCGCGCGGCGCGCGAGGCCGACGCGGCGGCGCGGCTCGAGGCGCTCAAGCGCAAGATGGGGAAGTAGGCCATCCGCGTCCTCCTCGTCGCGACGCGGCTCGCTCTCGTCGCCCTCCTCGCCGTCGTTCCATCGTCCATCGTCGTCGCCGCCCAGGAGCCGACGCCGGTGGTCGAGCCGCCGACCGTCGAGCCGACGCCGGCCGAGCGGACGACCGTCGCTCCGGTGCGGACGCCGGAGCGCGTCGCCATCCGCTGCGGCGGCCAGCCGATCTCGCGCATCGACGTGCGCACGGAGCCGCCGTATCCGCGCGGCTTCTTCGAGCGCTGGTCCGGGCTGCGGCTCGTCACGCGGATGCACGAGACGACCGACGAGAGCGTCGTGCGGCGCTTCCTCGCGCTGAAGCCCGGCTGGCGGTGCACCGAGCTGCGCCGCACCGAATCGGAGCGCATTCTCCTCGCGCAGCCCTTCCTCGCCGACGCGACCGTCACCGCGTACGCCGACTCCGGCGGGACGGTGCGCCTCGAGGTCGTGACGGTGGACGAGCTGACGCTCGTCGTCGGCGGCATCGTCTCGGGAGAGAGTCCGTACCTGCGCGCGGCACGGCTCGGCGAGGGGAATCTCTTCGGCAGCGGGACGTACCTCGCCGCGGGCTGGCGCGACGGACTGTTCTACCGCGACGGGTACTCGGTCCGCTTCCACGACTACCAGCTCGCCGGGCGGCCGTACGAGCTCGTGGCCGCGGCCGAACGACGGCCGCTGGGGTCGGACTGGGAGTTCGAGCTCCGTCACCCCTTCTTCACCGACCTCCAGCGCATCGCCTGGCGCGCGACGGTCGGACGGCTCGACGACTACCACGGCTTCGTCCGTCCGGGCGTCGGGGCGCCCACGGTGCGCACCGAGCGCGAGTGGGCGGACATCGGCGGCATCATCCGCATCGGCCGGCCGGGGCGGCTCAGCCTCTTCGGCGCCTCGGTGTCGCGCGAGGAAGGGGAGCACGGCGTGTCGCCCGTCCTCGTGACGGACACCGGCCTCTTCGCCGACACGAGCTCGGTGCTCGTGAACCGGTACGGGACGTACCGGTCGTCGCGCGTGAACGCGCTCTGGGGCGTCCGCAACATCGGCTTCCGCCGCGTGCGGGGCTTCGACGCGCTCGCGGGACCGCAGGACGTGCTCACCGGCTTCTCGATCGGGACGCTGTTCGGCCGCTCGCTCACCGTGCTCGGCTCCGCCGCGGACGACATCTTCCTTTCGGCCGACATCTACGCGGGCTACGGCGGACCGCGCATCTTCGGCGCGATCCAGTCGCTGACGGAGGGACGCCAGAGCTACGACGAGAACCGGTGGGAGGGGGTGCTGACGAGCGGGCGCGCCGCGCTCTACGTGAAGCCGCACCCCCGGCACACCGTCGTGACGAGCGCCGAGTGGGCGGCCGGGTGGCGCCACCGTACGCCCTTCCAGCTGGCGATCGGCGACTCCGAGGGCGGCGTGCGCGGCTACCGCGACTCGCGCGACGCCGGCGCGCAGCGCGCGGTGCTGCGCGTCGAGGAGCGGTGGTGGCTCGGGCGCCCGCGCGGCATCGGCGACCTCGGGATCGGCATCTTCAGCGATGCCGGCCGCATCTGGGCCGGCGACGCGCCCTTCGGCACCGACACGACGAACGTGAAGTGGAGCGCCGGCGTGAGCATCCTCGCCGGCATCCCGCCGCGCACGCGCCAGCTCTGGCGGCTGGACGTCGCCTTTCCGCTCACGGCCGACGACTACGCGGGGTGGGAGCTCCGGCTGACCGGGCAGGACTTCACGCGCATGTTCTTCCGCGAGCCGCGGGATGTGGCGCGGAGCCGCGAGCGCACGGTGCCGTCGAGCGTCTATCGGTGGCCGTGAGCGGCGGGCGCTCGGCGCTCGGGACGACTTCGCCTTGTGCCTGGTGTTTCACGCGGAGGCGCGGAGATCCACGGAGCAAGGCGCCGTGCGCGGGGCGAGTGCGTCGCACCACGAGCCGTGAGCTGTTTTGGGGGACTGCTCGTCGTTCACCGCTCCTTGCGCCGGCGCGCGAGTTCGTCCAGGCGTACCCCCAACAATCAACGGCCCCGCCGCGACGACTCTCGCGCCCCGAGGAGCGATCCGGGTGATCCGATTCATCCGCGTGATTCGCGGTTCACCCCTCATCCGAGTGGCCGGTCCGACGATTCGACGCCCCGCCGCGACGACGCTTCGGCGCATCGTCCGAGTCGTACGCAAGAGCAATCGGATGCATCCGATCCATCGGATGCATCCCATTCCCTTTTCTCGTCGATGCCGGCCCGAGCAGCAGTCCTCCGCGGCTCCGCGTCTCGGCGTGAAACACACGGCAACAGGGGGAGCCCCCTCTTCCGAGATGGCTCCCCCGTCACGCGAATCCCGACCGTCCCGCCCAGGGCCCAGGGCCCTGGGCGCGCCCCTCAGTGCGCGCCGCCGCCCTTCGACGTCGCCATCATCCGCCGGATCGGGATCGAGAGGAGGAGGAGCGCGACGGCGGCGACCATGAGGGAGGCGGTCGTCACCGTGAAGAGCCGGGGCATCTGCTCGAGGTTCTCCGGGTCGACGTGTCCGCCGACGAGGCCGCCGATCAGGTTGCCGAGCGCCGACGCGAGGAACCAGATCCCCATCATCTGTCCGACGTAGCGTCGCGGGGAGAGCTTGGTCATGGACGAGAGCCCGACGGGGCTGAGCGACAGCTCGCCCACGGTCTGGAAGAAGTAGCTCCCGACGAGCCACCACGGCGAGACGCGCGCCGTGCCGCCGCTCGAGACGACGATGTTCGCCGCCCAGATCATCAGCAGGAAGCCGAGTCCGGCGAAGAAGAGCCCGAGGGCGAACTTCGCGGGGCTCGACAGGTCGCCGCCCGGCCGCTTCGCGAGCGACACCCAGAAGACGGCGAAGAGCGGCGCGAGGATGATGACGAAGCCCGAGTTCACCGACTGGAACCACGTCGCGGGGATCTCGAACACGTCGCGCCCGGCGAGCCCGCCGATGCCGAGCAAGAGGAGCCCACCGACGACCAGTCCGGCGAGCAATCGCTTCGACGGCGGGTGGCTGCCCGGCGTCGCCCGCAGCATGCGAACCATCAGCACGACGAACGCGAGGACCGCGAGGCCGCCGAGCGCGAGCATCGGAAGGCGCAGGCCGGCGGAGATCGCCGACGTGTCGTACACGCGGTCGGTGAAGTCCCGTGCGAACAGGTTCAGTGACGTCGGCGCCTGCTCGAACGCCGACCAGAAGATCGCGGCGAAGATGAAGAGGACGAAGATCACGCCGATCCGCTTCATCTCGTCGCGATCGAGGCCGCCGGCGACGAAGATGTA
>DASUSM010000101.1:0-9007 GCA_036375115.1 Gemmatimonadaceae bacterium
CACGCCCCGCGCGAACGATCCCGCCGGCGCCGCGAGCGCGGTGCGCCTCGCCGCGCCCGACACCGCCGGCGAGTGGCGCGCCTACGGGCGCGACGACCTCGGCGCGCGCTGGTCGCCGCTCGCGCAGATCGGGCGGAACAACGTCGCGGCCCTCGAGGTCGCGTGGACCGCCTCCACCGGCGAGGCATCGCTCCCGGTCGCGAGCCACGATCGCTTCTCGCTCGAGGCGACGCCGCTCGTCGTGGACGGGACGATGTACGTGAGCACGCCCCTCGGCCGCGTGCTCGCGCTCGACCCCAGGACGGGCGCGCGGCGCTGGACCTACGACCCGCACGTGGACCAGTCGCTCCGCTTCGGCGACTTCACCAACCGCGGCGTCGCCGTCTGGCTCGACAGCGCCGCCGCGCCCGGCGCGGCGTGCCGCCGGACGGTGTTCGCGCCGGTCATCGATGCGCGCCTCGTCGCCCTCGACGCGGCCACCGGCGCGCCGTGCCCGCGCTTCGGCGACAACGGCGTCGTGGACCTGCGCCGCGGGCTCCGCAACGCGCCCGAGTTCACCGAGGAGTACGAGCTCACCTCGCCGCCGGTCGTCGTCGACGGCGTCGTCGTCGTCGGCTCCGCGGTCGCCGACAACGTCCGCATCGACGCGCCGAGCGGCGAGGTGCGCGGCTACGACGCGCGCACGGGCGCGCTGCGCTGGACGTGGGACTCCGTCCCGCAGGATCGCACGGATCCCGCGTGGGCCACGTGGGCGGGCCCGAACGCCCACCGCACCGGCGCGGCCAACGCCTGGACGGTGCTCGCCGCCGACGCGGCGCGCGACCTCGTCTTCGTGCCGACGGCGAGCCCGAGCCCCGACTACTACGGCGGGGAGCGACTCGGCGACAACCGCTACGCGAGCTCGATCGTCGCGCTGCGCGCCTCCACCGGCCGCGTCGTCTGGCACTTCCAGACCGTGCACCACGACATCTGGGACTTCGACAACGCCTCGCCGCCGGCGCTCGTCACGCTCCGGCGCGACGGACGCCAAATCCCGGCGGTGATCCAGGCGACGAAGACGGGGCAGCTCTTCGTGCTGCACCGCGAGACGGGGGCGCCGCTCGTCCCGGTCGAGGAGCGCCCGGTTCCGGCGAGCGACGTCCCCGGCGAGCGTGCGGCGCCGACGCAGCCGTTCAGCGCGCTGCCGCAGCTCGGGCTCGCGCGGCTCGGCGCGGACGAGGCGTGGGGGCTCAGCGACGCCGACCGCGCGGCGTGCCGCGACATCATGACCGCGCTGCGCAACGAGGGGATCTTCACCCCGCCCAGCCTGCGCGGGACGTTCGTCGCGCCGTCCAACGTCGGCGGCGCGCACTGGGGCGGCGTGGCGTTCGACGCCGAGCGGCAGATCGCCGTCGTCCCCGTCAACCGCCTCGCCGCCGTCGTGCAGCTCGTGACGCGCGCCGAGTACGACAGCGTGCGCGCGCGGCGCCGCCGCGGCGAGCGGATGGACGGCGACTGGGAGTACGCGCCGATGCACGGCACGCCGTACGCGATGCGCCGGCGGATCCTGCTCGGCCCGGGCGGGCTGCCGTGCACGCCGCCGCCGTGGGGCACGCTCGCGGCGATCGACCTCTCGACGGGGCGCCGTCTCTGGGAGGTGCCGCTCGGCACCGTGCGCGGGCTCGCGCCGGAGGAGGTCGTCGCGGCGCTTCCGGACGGCGGCGGCTCGCCGAACCTCGGCGGCGCGATCGTCACCGCGGGGGGCGTGGTGTTCGTCGGCGCGACGATCGACCGCTCGCTGCGCGCCTTCGACATCGAGACGGGGCGCGAGCTCTGGCGCGGCGACCTCCCCGCCGGCGGGAAGGCGACGCCGATGACCTACCGGATCGGCGGGCGGCAGTACGTGACGATCGCCGCCGGCGGAGGAGGGATCTGGGGAAAGGGGGACGCGATCGTGACGTTCGCGCTGCCGGCGACGCCCGCGCGGTAGCCGCCGGCGCGCGACTCAGCCGTCGTCGCGCGCGGCGTCCACCCCCTCCGTCGCCGCCCCGCTCCGCTCGAGCAGGTCGCGGTACCATCGCTCCGTTTCGAGCAGCCGGTCCTCGAACCCGGTGCACCCCCAGATCACGCTCAGCGTCGCGCGCGTCTCCGCGCGCGTCTTCGTCCGCTGCGCGTCGCGCACCGCGTTGGCGCACGGGCCGTCGGCGTCGAACAGGCAGAGCAGCCCCGCCAGATCGATTTCCTGCCCCGACGCGTTGAAGACGTACGACGCGCCCCCGGGCGCGATCCCGATGCGGAACGGCGCCGTCGCGCGGTCGAGATCGACGACGCTGATCGGGAAGCCGCTGTGCAGCGACACCGCGTTGCACGCATCGACGGCGAGGTTGATCGCGCCGAGCGCGCCCTCGGAGGCCGCGCGCACGAGGTACTCCGACGCCGGCTTCCCTCGCCCCGTCGGCTTGTAGCCGCCGTGGCGCAGCATGTCGCGCACCGCGGCGCGCACCGCCTCGTCGCGCCGGAGCGGCGCGGCGGCATCGGCGGTGAGCATCGCGAGGACCTGCGGCGGCGTCGCGAGCGCGCCGAGCGGGACGGGGAAGGCGGTCGCGAAGGCGGCCGCGCGAAGGGTCGGGTGGGCGTCGATGTGGAGGCGAATCGCTGGCATGCCGGTCGGCGAGCGGGTCGGTAAGGCGATGGTACGGCCGCGGTACGGATTCGCCAGTGGCCTGACGGGACGCGGCGTCCGGGCGCATAGTAGAGGGCGGATCGTTCCCGACGTCCAGCCCTCGATCGTGGAGGCTCGCCCATGTCCCGCCCCCGGCTCCTCGCCCTCCTCCCCCTCCTCGCCGCCTGCGGCCCGCGCGCCGTCGTGGTGGATGCGCCGACCGTCGACGTCGTCATCCCGCCCACCGCGCCGCTCGTCGTGCGCGAGGGGTTCACCGCGCCCGAGGCGGTGCGCTACGACGCGGACCAGGACGTCTACTTCGTCAGCAACTTCGGCGCGGGGGACGCGGGGGAGCGCGACGACAACGGCTTCATCAGCCGGATGCGTCCGGACGGGAGCATCGAGCGCCTCCGCTTCATCGCCGGCGGCACCGGCGGCGTCACGCTGCACGCGCCGCGCGGGATGACGATCGTCGGCGACACGCTCTGGGTCGCCGATGCCGACGCCGTTCGCGGCTTCCACCGCCGCACGGGAGCGCCGCTCGCGAGCGTCGACTTCTCGGGCGAGGACGTCGGCTTCCTCAACGACGTCGCCGCGGACGCCGAGGGCGCGGTCTACGTCACCGACACCGGGCGCGACCGCGTCTACCGCGTGCGCGGCGGGCCGACGCTGGCGATCGCCGACGCCCGGCTCGGCCGGCCGAACGGCATCACCTGGGACGCGGCGGGCGCCCGCTTCATCCTGGTCCCCTACGGCGGCGACAGCGTCCTCCGCGCGTGGCGGCCGGGGAGCGCCGCGCTCGTCGAGGTCGGGCGGAGCGGAGGCGGCCGCTTCGACGGCGTCGAGGTGCTCGGCGGCGGCCGTCTGCTCGTCGCCAGTCAGGCCGACACGAGCCTGCACCTGTTCGAGCACGGCCGGGGGCGTCCGATCCTCCGCACGGCGGGGCGGCCGGCGGACATCGCGGTGGACACGCGCCGCAACCGCGTCGCCGTGCCGATCATCGCGCTGAACCGGGTGGAGATCTGGGCGCTGCCGTGATCGGGCGCGTCAGCGCTGATCTGGCGACGCGGCCACCGGCAGCCTCACGATGAACGTGCTCCCCTCGCCGAGTACGCTCTCGACCGTCAGCTCGCCACTCATGCCGCGCGCGAGGTCCCGCGCGATCGCCAGCCCGAGCCCCGTCCCCTCCCGCGTCCGCGTCAGCTCGGCGCGCACCTGCGTGAACGGCTCGAAGATGACGCCGAGCTTGTCGGCGGGGATCCCGATCCCGGTGTCGCGCACGCGCAGGCAGGCGGCGTCCGGCCGCCCGCTCGCCGCCGGCGCCGGCGCCACCTCCACGGCGATGCGGCCGCCCGCCGGCGTGAACTTGATCGCGTTCGAGAGCAGGTTCACGAGGATCTGCGCGAGCTTCTCGCGGTCGGCGCGCACGAGCACCGGCGGCTCGCCGCGCTCCTCGGGGAGCCGCACCGCGAAGGCCAGTCCCTTGCCGGTGAGCTGCGGCTCGACGAGCGGGAGGACGCCACCGACGAGCTCCGACAGGTTCACCGGCTCGAGCTCGTACTCGACGCGCCCGCCCTCGAGGCGGGCGAAGCTCAGCACGTCGTTGATGAGGCCGAGGAGATGCCCCTGCGCGCGCATCACGCGGTCGAGCGCGGTGCGCTGCTCGGGCGTCACCGGGCCGTAGATCCCCTCGCTGACGAGGCTGACGTAGCCGCTGATCGCGTTGAGCGGCGTGCGCAGCTCGTGGCTCATCGTCGCGAGGAACTGGCTCTTGGCGCGGTTCGCCTCGTCCGCCTGCTGCCGCGCGGCGCGCTCGGCGGCGAAGAGGCGCGCGCGCTCGACCGCCTGCGCACCCTGGCGCGCGAGCGAGAGGAAGAAGGCGCGCTCGTCCGGCGGAAAGGCGCGCGGCGTCGTGAAGGTGAACGACAAAGCGCCGACGACTTCGCCCGCCGCGGCGAGCGGCACCGCCGCCAGCGCCTGCGCCCCGAGGCTCTCCCAGATCTCCGGCATCTCGGGGAACCGCGCGCGCAGCCCGCCGGGGCCGTCGCGCGACTCGACGAAGACCGGCTCGCCCGTGCGCAGGCACGCCGCCGCGGGGCCGGGCGACGCGAGCGTGAAGCGCGAGTAGCCGCGCATCACCTCCTCGCTCAGCCCGGCGTGCTGAACGATGACGACGTCGTCCGTGCCCGGCGTCCGCATCGCGAGCATCCCCGTGCGCGCGCCGGCTGCATCGACGGCCTTCGCGACGACCACGGCCGCGACCTCCTCGAGGGTCTGCGTCGCGGCGAGCGCCTCGGTGAGCGCCTGAAGGCGCTCGATGCGGACGCGGCTCGCGCGCTCCGCCTCGACATCCGTGTTCGTGCCGAACCACCGGACGACCCGGCCGTCCTCGTCGCGGAGTGGCACGATCCGCGTCAGAAACGGCCGGAATCGACCGTCCGCGCCGCGGAGCGGGAAGGTCATCTCGAACGATCGCCCGGTCGCGATCGATGCCTCCCAGCGGGCGAGCACCACCGGCAGAACCTCCGGATCGTGCACGGACTGCCAGCCCCACCCCTCCATCGCCTCCGGCGTCGTCCCCGTATACTCGTACCACCGCTCGTTGTACCAGTCGATGTAGCCGTCCGCCTGCGCGCTCCACGCCAGCGTCGGAATCGCGTCGACGAGCGCGCGGTACGTCGCCTCGCTCTCGCGCAGCGCCGTGGCGGCGCGCTCCGCCTCCTCGGTGCGCTGGAGAAGCTCCTCGGTCGTGCTCTGCAGCTCCTCGTTCGACGCCTCGAGCTCCGCCGCCGTCTCCTGGAGCTGATCGAGCGTCGCGCGCTCCTCCGTGATGTCGCGCAGCACCACGGCCCAGGCGCCGACGCCGCCCGCGCTCATCGGCGCGGCGCGCAGCTCCCCCGTGCGGCGCTCTCCGCCGCTGCGGCGGAACGCGACCGTGACGTGCCCCTCGCGTGCCGCCCGGTCGAGGAGCGTGAGGTCGGAGGCCGGCGGCTCGGCGAGGCCGAGCACCTCGCCGAGCCGGGCGCCGACGACACCGCGCGTGCCGCCGAAGGCGCGCTCCGCGGCGGTATTCGCCGAGAGCACGCGCCCGCTCTCGTCCAGCGAGAACACGGGGTCGGGGAGCACGCGGAGCAGCCCGGCCAGGTAGGCATCGGAGATGAGCGCGCGCTCCGTGCGCTGGGGCGACGCGGCGAGACTGTCGCGCGCGATGCGGGCGCGCGTGCGCGCGAAGCGTCGCCGCTGCCCCGTGACGCCCGCCGCGCGCTCGGCCAGCGCGCCGCCGAGCTCCGTCGGCGAGGCGATCCAGACCTCGCCGAGCCCCGGCGCGAAGAGCAAGGCGCGCCGCGCGCCGGCGACCCGGTCGGCCGACGCGACGGCGACGAGCTGCACGTCCGCGTCGCGCTGATGCGCGCGGCGCGCGAGGCTCACGAACGCCGGCGAGGCGGCGTCGAGCAGGATGCACCCCACGTCGTCGAGGGGCGGCGCGCCGTTCTCGAGCGCCGATGCCGGCACGACGCGCGCTCCCGTGCGCGCCGCCCACGCGGGCACGGGCGTCCCATCGGGGTGCACGAGCACGGTCGCGAGCGGCGATGCGGCGGCGACGCGAGACGGCTCGGCCACGGCTCAGAGCAGGGGCAGGTTCAGGAGCGCGCGGCCGATCCACGTCTTCAGGAGATCGGTCGTCGGCGCCATGACGTGGCTCGCGCGGGCGTCGCGGAGGATCCGCGCGAGCCGGCTGTTGTCGCGGTAGGCGGAGCCGCCGCACAGCGTCATCGCCTCGTTGGCGAGCGTGACGGCGGCCTCGCTCGCCGCCGCCTTGCTCGCGAAGATCGCGGCCAGCGCGTCGTCCGTTCCGGCGTCCCCCCGCTCCGCCGCGTCGTGGACGAGGCGCCGCGTCGACTCGAGCTGCATCCAGAGCTCGCCGAGGCGGTGCGAGACGACCGGCGCCGCGCCGACGAGCTCCCCCGAGTGCGCGTAGCGCCGCGTGCCGACGTGGCCGCGCGCCTCGTCGAAGGCGGCCTGCGCCACGCCGAGGTACGTCCCCGCCATCGCCATCAGGAAGTACGGCGCGACGACCTCGAAGACGTACCAGAGCTGGTCGCCGACCTCGCCGAGCAGGTTCGCCGGGGGCAGGAGCACACGGTCGAGCCGCATCGTCCGCGAGTCGTTCGCCCGCATCCCGAAGCCGTGCCAGGCATCCATCCAGGCGAGCCCGGGCCGGTCGCCGTCGACGAGGATGCAGTTGAACTGTCCGTCATCGCTCTCGCCGGTCAGCGGCGCCGTCGAGACGACGTACGAGTCGGCGTGGGCGCCGTTCGTGACGAAGCTCTTGGTACCCGTGACCTCGAAGCCGTCGGCGGTGCGGGCGAGCCCGGTCTCCGGATAGAAGAAGAAGGCGCCGGAGCCGGGCTCGCTGACCGCGAGCGTCGTGAGGTGCTCGCCCCGCGCGATCGGGACGAGGTAGCGCTCGCGCTGCTCCGCGGTCGGCTTCGCGGCGATCACCGCGGTGCCGACGCAGTGCATGGCGAAGCAGAGGCCGGCCGAGGCGCTCTCGCGGGCGAGGACCTCGGAGACGGCGACGAGCCCGCGCATCCCGCCCTCGATGCCGCCGACCGAGCGCGGCGCGAGGAGGCCCATGAGCCCCGCCTCGCCGAGCGCGCGCATCGTCGCCTCGGGCCATCGGGCGTGCTCGTCGTCCTCCGCGGCGTGGGCCGCGGTGATGTTCTGCGCGACGTCGCGCGCCGCCGCGACGTGCGGCGTCAGGGCTTCGGGGATCTCGTTCATTCGGTGCGATGGAATTCGGCGGACGGCGTGCCCTCGGGGCGGCGCTCGACGGGCGCCTCGAATGCAAGCAGTGTGACAGGGCGCCCGGCCGCGACCGGAGGGCCGGCGAGCGCGGCTACCGCATCGCCTCGTCCGTCTCCCGCCCGAGCCGCGCGACGATCTCGGGCAGCGCGTCGACGTCGGCCGCGGTCGTGTTGAAGTTCACGATGCACGCGCGCAGCACGTAGCGGCCGCGGACCACGGCGTTGGAGACGAACGCCTCGCCAGAGCGCTGGATCCGCTCGAGCAGCGCCTCGTTCAGCGCGTTGAGGCGCCGCTCGACCGCCTCCGTCCCGATGCCGGCGCGCAGGTCGTCCGGAACGTAGCGGAAGGCCGTGATGCTGAGCGCCTGGGAGACCGGCTCGAGCGCGGGGTGGCGGCGGACCGCGGCATCGAGCCGCCGGGCGAGGGCGATGTCGTCGCCGATCATCCGCTCGTAGCCGTCGCGCCCGACGTGCCGCAGCGCGAGCCACACCTTGAGCGCGCGGAAGCCGCGCGAGTTCTGCGGCCCGAAGTCGACGAAGTTCGTCGCCTCCTGCCCGAAGTGGTAGTACGGCGGGTGATACGAGAAGGCGGCGCGGAGGCGCTCGGGGTCGCGCACGAGCGTGCACCCCGCCTCGAGCGGCGCGTACAGCCACTTGTGCGGATCCACGGCGACGGAGTCGGCGAGCGACAGGCCCGCGAGCTCCGCCGGCGCGCCGGGGACGCGCGCCGCGAGGGCGCCGTACGCGCCGTCGACGTGGAACCAGACGCCGAGGTCGCGGCAGATGCGCGCGATCTCGGGGAGCGGATCGACGACGCCGGTGCTCACCGTGCCGGCCGTGCCGACGGCCATCATCGGGCGGTCGCCGGCGGCGAGGTCCGCCTCGATCGCCGCGCGCAGCGCGGCGGGGTCGAGGCGGAGCTCGTCGTCGGTCGGGATCCAGCGCACCGCGCTCGTGCCGAGCCCGGCGAGGTCGGTCGCCTTCTGCAGCCAGGTATGCGTCTCCCCCGAGGCATAGACGCGAAGGCGCGGCGCGCCGGACGCGGCGACCCCGTCGGCGCGGACGTCCCAGCCGGCCGCCGCGGCGCGAGCGGCGAACAGCCCGACCATGTTCGCCATGTTCCCGCCGCTCACGAGCAGTCCGCCGCACGTCGCGGGATACCCCATCAGCTCGGCGATCCAGCGCACCGTCTGCGCCTCGATCTCGGACGCCATCGGCGAGAGGCGCCACGCGCCGACGTTCGCGTTCACGACCGCGGCGAGGAAGTCGCCGAGCATGCCGATCGGCGCGGGCGACGACGTGATGTAGCCGAAGAAGCGCGGGTGTCCGTTGAACAGCGAGCGGTCGAAGAGCAGGGCACTGGTCGACGCGAGCAGCGCGCGCACGTCGGTCCCCGTTTCCGGCAGCGTACGCGCAGCGTCGAGCTCGCCACGCAGGATCTCGGGCGACGCGTCGCGCACCAGCGGACCTTTGGGCATGGCTTCGAGCAGTGACGCGACCGCATCGACGAGCGCGTGCCCTGCAGCTCTGAACTCGTCCGCACTCAGCGCGAGCGGGG
>DASUSM010000102.1:0-9911 GCA_036375115.1 Gemmatimonadaceae bacterium
CGCTCGACCCGGTGCGCGCCGCCGTCCAGCACGATGCCTACGAGGCGACGCTTGCCGGCGAGGGGTGGGAGGTGCGCCGCCTGCCGCCGCTCGACGACCACCCTGACGCCGTCTTCGTCGAGGACGTCGCCGTCGTCGTCGACGAGATCGCGATCCTCACCAGGCCAGGCGCGCCGTCGAGGCGCGGCGAGGTGGAGTCCGCGGAGCCAGGGCTGCGGCCGCTCCGCGAGATCGCCCGCATGCATCCTCCCGGGATGCTCGACGGCGGCGACGTCCTGCGTGTCGGACGCCGTGTCTGGGTCGGGCGCTCGAGCCGGACCGACGCGGAGGGCGCGCGGCAGCTCCGCGCGGTCCTCGCACCGCTCGGCTACGAGGTGCGCGAGGTGAGCTTCGAGGGGTGTCTCCACCTGAAGACCGCCGCCACCGCCGCGACCGAGGATCTCGTCGTCGTCAATCCGCGCTGGGTGGATCCGGCGGCCTTCGCGCCCCTGCGCCCGGTCCCCGTGGACCCAGCCGAGCCGTTCGCCGCGAACGTGCTCCGACTCGGCGAGACGGTCTTCGTTGCGGCCGACGCGCCGCGCACGATGGAAAGACTCCGCGACGCGGGCATACGCGTCGCGCCGCTCGACATGTCGGAGCTCGCGAAGGCCGAAGGCGGGCTCACCTGCTGCAGCATCCTGCTCGGCGCCTGAGCGCGGAGCCGTCAGTCCCCTCGCCGCTCAGTGCCAGGTGAAGCCGAGCCCGACCTGCAGGTAGTCCGGGTTTGCATCGCCGATGTCGATCCCGTTCTCCTCCCCGTCGCCGGCGACGCCCCGCACCCACTGCATGTACGGCGACAGCGAGAAGCCGCTCCCCACGCGGAAGTCGTAGCCGGCACCGACCTGCACGCCGAAGCCGTCGGTACGGAACTTCTCGTTCCCCGCATTCACCGCCATCGACGTGAGCCCGGCGCCGCCGCTGAGGAAGAATCCGCGGCGGACCATCGGATAGAAGTGCGCCACCGCCATCACCGAGGCGACCGACTCCTCGACGTTGCGCGTCGTCTTCCCCCACCCGTTGAGCTCCCCGCCGACCGTGAGGCGCGGGCCGACCGTGCCGCCGATGAAGAGCATCGCAGTGCCGCCTTCCTCGCGGTCCACCTCGCATTCGCTGCAGTCGAGCCCGCGGGTGCCCCCGCCGAGGCCGAAGCCGATGGTGAAGCCCGCGCGCGGGAGGGGGTCCTGCGCGCCGAGCGGAGGCGCGACGATCGACAGGAGACAGGCGAAGGCTGCGAGACGTCCGAGCGGCATGGCACGCTCCGGCGGAGGAGGACATCGGTCCGGCGCGTCGCCATCGCCCCGCCGGACGACCCCAACGTAATGCAACGAGCCCGACGCGCCAGTCGCGGAACGTCGCGCGCCGCATCGGATCTCCGCGGGGCGCGCCGGAGCCGCGCGTCCGCCTATCGGCGAGCGGCGGCCTCGGGTGTGCGAAGCACGTCCTCGATCGCCGCGAGCTCCGGCGCCGCGATCTCGAGGCGGTCGAGCGCCCGCACGTTCTCCTCGAGCTGTGCGACGCGGCTCGTGCCGACGAGCGCCGAGGTCATCACGGGATGCCGCAGCACCCAGACGATCGCGAGCTGCGCGAGACTCTGCCCCCGCGCCGCGGCGATCTCGCTCAGGCGCGCGATCCGCGCGCGGCGGTCCGGCGTCACGGCGTCCGGCCGCAGCGCGCCGTGCTCCTTTCCGGCGCGGGAGTCCGGCGGGATCTCGCGCAGATAGCGGCTCGTCAGGAGCCCCTGCGCGAGCGGCGAGAAGGCGATCCCGCCGATCCCCTCGTCGTCGAGCGTGTACAGCAGCCCATCCTCGACCCACCGGTCGAACATGCTGTACTTCGGCTGGTGGATGACGAACGGCGTGCGCAGCTCGCGCAGGATGCGCGCGGCCTCCCGCGTCCGGGCGGCGTCGTAGTTGGACACGCCGACGTAGAGTGCCTTCCCCTGCGCCACCGCCTGGGCGAGCGCGAGCATCGTCTCCTCGAGCGGCGTGTCCGGATCGGGGCGGTGGTGATAGAAGATGTCCACGTACTCGAGCCCCATCCGCCGCAGGCTCTGGTCCAGGCTCGCCAGGAGGTACTTCCGCGAGCCCCACTCCCCGTACGGCCCCGGCCACATGCGGTAGCCAGCCTTCGTCGAGACGATCAGCTCGTCCCGATGCTCGCTCAGGTCGGCCCACAGGATGCGGCCGAACGTCTCCTCCGCCGTCCCCGGCTCGGGACCGTAATTGTTCGCCAGATCGAAGTGCGTGATGCCGAAATCGAAGGCGCGGAGCACCATCGCGCGGGCCTCGTCGAAGGGATCGACGCTCCCGAAGTTGTGCCAGAGACCGAGCGAGATGGCGGGGAGGAGCAGGCCGCTCCTGCCGCACCGCCGGTAGGTCATGCGGTCGTAGCGAGATGTCATCGGTCGGCGCGGCCGCGTCTCACCCGACGCTCGGCGCGGCGAACGCCGGCGCGGCGACGAGCGCCACGGCGCCGAGCAGCCGGTACTCCGCCGGATCGCGGTCCGGCACGACGGGCGTCGCCGCCGCGGCGTCGGTCAGCGTCCCCTCGACGAGCGCCTCGCGCATCGGCGGCTCGATGATCTCCCACGCCGCGGTCACCTCGCCGCCGACGAAGATTCGCCCCGGATTGAAGGCCGAGACGACCGCGGCGAGCCCTCGCCCGATGTGCCGCCCCGTCTCGGCGAGCGCCGCCACCGCGGCCTCCTCCCCGCCGCGCGCGCGCCGCACGACCTCCTCGACCGTCGGCGTCGCCGCGGCGCGCGCGGCGGTGCGCGCGGCGCCGTCGGCGCGGCCGCCCCAGATCCGCCCCGCGTAGCGGCCGACCGTCGCCGAGTTGCAGGCGAAGGCCTCCCAGCACCCGCGCTTGCCGCAGGCGCACGCCGGCCCCGACGGATCGAGGGAGACGTGGCCGAACTCGCCCGCCGTGTGCGTGTCGCCGCGGAGCGTCTCGCCGTTCACGACGAGCCCCACGCCGATGCCGTCGGAGACGCTGACGTAGGCGAAGCTGTGCACGCCGCGCGTCTCGTCCGGCGACAGCCAGAGACGCGCGAGCGCGCAGGCGATCGGCGCGCTCTCCACGTAGACGGGGAGCCCGAGGCGCTCGGCGATGACGTCGCGCAGCGCCACGTCGCGCCACCCGAGGCGCGGCGAGTAGAGCAGCCGGCCGGTGCGCCGGTCCACCATCCCCGGCACGACGATGCCGACGCCGTGGCAGAGGCCGTCCCCGTCCCCCGCGCTCGTGCGCGCGTCGAGCAGCCGGCCGACGCGCTCGTCGAGCAGGGCGCCGAGCGCCTCCGGCGCGCGCGGCGTCACGACGACCTCGCGCGCGACCATCCGGCCGCCGAAGTCGGCGAGGGCGATCGAGGTCCGCTCCGAGCGCACGTCCACCGCGACCACGTGCCGCCCCCGCGTCTGCAGCGCGAGCAGCGTCGGTCGCCGGCCGCGGACCGCCGCCGCCGTCCCCTGCTCGTAGACGTCTCCCGTCTCGAGCAGCTCGCGGACGATCGCCGTCAGCGCGCCGCGCCGGATTCCCATGCGGCGCGCGAGCTCGGCGCGCGAGATCGGCTGATGCTCGCGGATCAGGTTCAGCACGATCTGCCGGTTGATGTCGCGCGGCGTCGAGCGCGTCGCCAGATGGAAGTCGCGCGTGTTGATCTTCCGCATGCGCTGGTGATTCGGGGCGATCATGGGCGGTGACGAAGGGACGTGGTGGCGAGCGCGGGCGATCGGGTGACGCGCGGACCGCGCGCGTGGCGGGCACTCCTCCTCGTGAAACGACGCGACCCCTCGTGGCGGAGGGGTCGCGTCGAGTGTGATCTCGTGGATCGGCCGCGTGACATCACGCGTGCGATCGCGCGCCGCCTCCCGGACCGTGGGGCCCGAGACGATTCATCGTAAGGCGGAACCGGGTACCGGCGCGGTGACGCATGCGGTGTCGAGGTCGGTCGATGGGTTCGCGCGGGGCGCAGGCCATCCGCGCGCTCCTCCATGGTCGCCGAACGGCGGCGCCCCGTCAAGGGCGGGGCGCCCTGGTGCGGCTCGGCCCGGCGCCGCTCGCGCGGCGCCGGGCCGAGACCCGTTCGTCCTGCGGAATCCGGCGTGCTCAGTAGCCGGGGTTCTGCGTCAGCCCGGCCACGGCCACCTCGCTCGCCGGGATCGGGTAGAGCTGGTGCCGGTCCTGCCACACCTTGCCGTGCGCCGTGAACATCTGCGCGGCGTAGCCGGCGCGCTCGAGGTTCATGCGCCGGAGGTCGAACATCCGGTGCTGCTCCATCGCGAGCTCGGCGCGCCGCTCGTTCCAGATCGCCGTGAGCAGCGCGTCGCCGCTGGCCGTGACGTCCGGCAGCAGCTCCTGCACCGGCACGTTGAACGTCTGCACCGTCGACGTCGTGCCGCCCGCCGTCTGCACCATACGCCGCACCGAGACGGCCGCCGTGCCGCCCGCGGCATCGACCGCGTCGCGGAAGCTCTCCACGTCCGTCACCGCCGTGCCGTCCACCGACTCGATGATGTCGATGTTCGTGACGCGCACGGGCGGCGCCGGCGAGTTGGGGCAGACGCCGCCCGCATCGCCGCACACGTCCGTGAAGCTGCGGAGCCCCGCCGTGTAGGCCGCCGACCCCTCCTCCACGAACCGCGCGAAGACGCGGCTCGACCCGGCGTAGCCGAGCACGTCGGCGATCGGCTCGGCGAGCGCTTCCTCGGTGAAGCCGAGCGTCTGCGTGTGCCCGCCGCGCGCGCGCTCGCGGACCATGTTCGTCCAGAGGCGCGCGCTCCCCTCGTCGCCGGTCTGATACGCCGCCTCCGCCGCCATCAGGAGGACGTCGGCGTAGCGGATGCGCCGGATGTTGACGCCCGAGTTTCCCGATCCGCCCGGAATGTCCGGGGAAACGGCGACCTTCTGGTTGTAGCGGTTGTTCGGCATCGCCGAGTTCCGGTAGACGACGAGGTCCGGCCGGTCCGGGAGCGCCTCCCACGGATAGAGCACCGTCGCCTCGAGCCGTGGATCGCCCGGCTCGTACGACGCCTCGAGCGCGGCCGACGGCGTGTTGAAGCCCCAGCCGATGTTCGGCGGCGCGCGCACGCCCTGCACCTGGGCGTACTGGCTCGACGCGCCCGAGGGACCGGCGTTGCCGCCCTCGATGTTCGCGACCTGGATCTCGAACACCGACTCGGAGCTGTTCTCGCCGGCGGTCGTGAAGATCGTGCCGTAGCTCGGGACGAGCGCGTACTCGTCGGAGTCGATGACGTCGGTGAGCTGCGTGAGCGCCTCCGCGTACTCCTGCTGGAAGAGGTGCACCTTGCCGAGCAGCGCCTGCGCCGCGCCGCGCGTCGCACGCCCGAGATCGCTGTCCGAGTAGCCGGAGCGCGGCGGCAGCACGGCGATCGCGTCGGTCAGGTCCTGCTCGATCTGGGCGTAGATCGCCTCCGCCGTCGCCCGCGTCTGCGCGAACTCCCCCGCCTCGAGCGGCTCCGTGATGAGCGGGACGCCGCCGTACGAGCGGACGAGGAAGAAGTAGTAGTACGCGCGGAGGAACTTGTTCTCGCCGACGAGGCGGGCGCGCAGCTCCTCGTCCATGTCCACGTTCGGGATGTTCTGGATCGCCACGTTCGCGCGGTAGATCCCCTGGAAGTGCCCGATCCAGGGATCGCGGAAGGCGAGGTTGCCCGCGTCGAAGGTGAGGTTGTCGAGGTCCCCGAGGAAGCCGGCGTCGCCGGGGACGCTTCCCTTGTCGGCGTCGTCGGACGCGATCTCCACCTGGCCGAGCCAGGAGAAGACGTGCACCGTCCAGTTGCGGAGCATGCTGTACGTCGCGTTCGTCGCCTGGACCGCGTGGTCCGGGGTCTGGAAGAACGACGGCGTCGTCAGCTGGCCGCGCGGATCGGTGGCGAGGAAGTCGCTGCACCCGGCGGCGGCGCCGACGGCGAGGAGCGCCGCCGCTCCCGCCTGCAGGCCGGCCCGCCGCGCGCGTGCCGTGATCGAGAGTCGTGTCATTGTCGTCTCAGCGGTATCGGGTTGCCGGAGCGGTCTCAGAAACCGAGGTCGAGGCCGACCGTGAACGTCCGCACCGTGGGGTAGATCCCCAGGTCGATGCCGTTGGCGATCACGGATGTGGCCGTGACCTCCGGCGAGTACCCGCTGTAGTCGGTGATCGTGAAGAGGTTCGTGCCGCTCAGGTAGATCCGCGCGCGGTCCACCCGGAGCTGCGCCGCCATCGCGTCGGAGAGGCGGTAGCCGACCTGCGCGCTCTGGAGCTTGAAGAACGACCCGTCCTCGATGAACCGCGTCGAGGCCTGGTAGTTGTGGCCCGCGTTCGTCACGCGCGGCTCCCAGTCGCTCGTCCCCTCCCCCGTCCACCGGTTCAGGTACGACGTCTCGAAGTTGTCCACACCGAAGCGCACGGCCTTCTTGCCGTTGAAGATCTCGTTCCCCATCTGGCCCGAGAACGCGGCCGAGAAGTCGAACGCGCGCCACTCGATGCTGCCGTTGAGGCCGTAGACGAAGTCGGGGATCGGCGAGCCGATGAACGTCTTGTCGGCCGTCGTGATGACACCGTCGCCGTTCAGGTCGGCGTAGCGCAGGTCGCCCGGCTGCTCGCCGCCGCGCGTCGGGGAGCTCGCGATCTCGGCCGCGTTCTGGAAGACGCCCTCCACCCGATAGCCCCAGAAGGAGCCGATCGGCTCGCCGACGATCGTGCGCGTCGTGAACGAGACCTCGTTCCCGAGGCCGCCGCCGAGGATCTCCTCACGTCCGCCGCCGAGCGCGAGTACCTCGTTGTCGACGGTCGAGCCGTTCGCGCCGATCTCGAAGCGCGCGTCGCCGACGAAGTCGCTCCACGTGATCGCGCCCTCGAGCCCGCTGTTGCGGACCTCGGCGGCGTTCACGAACGGCTGCGACGAGACGCCGACGTAGTCCGGGATCGGCACCTGCACGAGGATCCCGTCCGTCTCGCGACGGTACCAGTCGGTCGTCACCGTCACGCGCCCGTCGAGGAACGCCATGTCGGCGCCGATGTTCGTCTGCGTCGTCCGCTCCCACTTCACGTTCGGGTTCGCCAGCGCGACCGGCGCGGCGCCGTACGTCAGCTGCTCGGACGTCCCGAACACCGCGTTCAGGTTGCCCGTGACGATCGGGATGCCGGGATAGGGGCCGATCTTGTCGTTCCCCGTCTGACCCCAGCTGCCGCGCAGCTTGAGGTTCGTGAAGGCGGGCATTCCCTCGAACCAGTCCTCCTCGTCGATGTTCCAGCCGAGGGCGAGCGAGGGGAAGTAGCCGTACCGGTTCTCGGCACCGAAGCGCGACGAGCCGTCCACGCGCAGCGAGCCCGTGAACAGGTAGCGGTCCATCAGCGTGTAGTTGGTGCGGAAGAGGTACGAGAGCATGGCCCATTCCTCGGCCGTGTTCACGTTCGTCTGTCCCTCCGCGCCGCCGGCGTTGCAGTACCAGAGCTCCTGGCTCTCACCGGCGATGTTCGAGCGGCCGCAGCCGAGCGTCTCGAGGTACTGCCGGTTGGCCGTGATGCCGCCGAGCACCGTGATCCGGTGCCGCTCCGCCGTGTAGTTGTACGTCGCCGTGTTCTCCCACAGCCACGTGTTGATGCTGTTCGTCGCGACGTTGAGGCGCGAGGTCGTGTTCCGCTGCGTCGGCGAGACGAAGAACGTCGGGACGAAGTCGCGCGTATCCTCGCGCCCGTAATCGAGGCCGAAGCTCGAGCGGAAGGTGATCGCGTCGGTGACGTCGTAGTCGGCGAAGAGGTTGCCGACGAGGCGCCCGCTCGTGCCGTCCCAGCGCGTGTAGTGGATCGCCGCCGCCGGGTTTCCGACGGAGCCGCGGACGTTCAGGTCGCTGAACTCGCCCTCGGCGTTCCGGGGCGCGATCGTCGGGTCGGCGTAGTAGAGCACGCGCACGACGCCGAGCGGCGAGCGCTCGTCGTCCTCGTACGCGAAGTTGATGTTGTGTCCGAGGCGGAAGCGGTCGGTGAGGTCGTAGTCGTTGTTCAGCCGCAGCGTCACGCGGCTGTAGTCCGACTTCTCGATGATCCCGTTCTGCTGGACCAGGTTCCCGCTGAAATAGTAGCGGATGCGGTCGGTGCCGCCCGACGACGAGAGCTGCACGTTGTGCATCGGCGCGCTCTGGAAGATCTCGTCCTGCCAGTCCACGCCCGGGCCGACGGCGTTCGGGTCGGGGAAGTACGGCGTTCCGCCCGTGTTGGCGGCGAGCTCGTTGGCGAGCTGCGCGTACTGCTGCGCGTTGACGAGGTCGATCTTGTTGGCGACGCTCTGCGACCCGGTGTAGGCGTTCAGCGTGAACGACGTCGGCGAGTCCGTGGCGCCCGAACGCGTCGTGATGATGATGACGCCGTTGGCGCCGCGGGACCCGTAGATCGCCGTCGCCGAGGCGTCCTTGAGGACGTCGATCGCGGTGATGTCGTTCGGGTTCAGGAAGTCGATGTCGTCGAGGAGCATCCCGTCCACGACGTAGAGCGGCGACGCGTTGTTGAGCGTGCCGACGCCGCGGATGCGGACGATCGCGCCCTGCCCCGGCTCGCCCGAGTTGGACGTCACCTGGACGCCGGCGACCTTCCCCTGGAGCGCCTGCGCGACGTTCGGCGTCGCGACATCGGTGAGCTCGTCACCGTCGACGGAGGAGACGGAGCCGGTGAGGTCGCGCCGCTCCTGCTCGCCGTAGCCGATGCTGACGACGGCCTCGAGCGCGGCGACGCGGTCCATCGTCACGTCGACCGTCGTGCGTCCGCCGATCGCGACGACGTTCTGCCGGAAGCCGATGAGGGAGAAGACGAGGGAGTCCTGCAGATTCGGGACGGTGATCGAGTAGCGGCCGCCGGCGGTCGTGCGGCTGCTGATCGTCGTGCCGCGGATGGAGACCTCGACGCCGGGGAGCGGCTGGCCGGTGTTCGCGTTGGTGACGGTCCCGGTGACCGTCTCCTGCGCGGCGGCGGTGCTGCTGCCGAGCGCGACGAGGAGCGGAACGAGCACGCGGGCGGACGCGAGCCGTCGCGTCGCGCCTCCCACGGCCGTCCGCCAGTCGAACCACTTCGTGTGTGTCATCGCTTGCCTCTCGCGTACGTGTGAGGACGTCGGTGTGTCGTCGGGCCGTCGTACGGATGTGTGGAGTGGGATGGCACCTCGATGTGCGGTGAGCGCCGGCGAATCGGCGGTGGACGCGAGTCGGGCTCGATGCCGGGGCGGGTCGGCGGCGACGTCGCCGACGGGCGCGACGCCGGCGGCCGGCGCCGGCGCGGCGGCGCGGCGCGGGACGGTCGGTCGGTCCCCAGTCGGATCTCGTCGGAGAAGCGTCGCATGCCGATCCGGACCGGCGAGGAAAACGTTTACAGTCCGACCGCGCGGAGAGCCCGTGTATCGTCGCGCCGCCGGATGGGGTGGGAGCCGCGGCCCTCGCTCGGCGCGCTCGCGCGCTCGCGCCGCCGCCGCTCCCGAGTTCGCCCCGAGTCGGTACAATACCCACCGGAGGCCACCGGGGCCAGACCGCCGGCGGACTCCGCGACACGGCGCGCCCGGCGAGAGATCGCGAGCGAGCGGGATGTCGCGCGCGCGATCGCGCGCGAACGAGAAGCCCCGCCCGCGACGGGTCGCGGGCGGGGCTCGGCATCGACGGGAGTGGGCCTGGGTAGAGTTGAACTACCGACCTCACGCTTATCAGGCGTGCGCTCTAACCACCTGAGCTACAGGCCCCGGGAAGACTCTGAAATTAGCCGTGCACCGGGCGTCGGTCAACCGCGTGCACGCGTTCGAGTTGAGCGCCGCACGCGAGGCGCGGAACGACGACGCCCCGTGCATCGGGAGATGCACGGGGCGCGTCAAGAACGGCAATCGAGTGGGACCGCGAGA
>DASUSM010000103.1:0-6490 GCA_036375115.1 Gemmatimonadaceae bacterium
GCTCGTGAACGAGCGGCGGCTCACCGAGCCCGTCGAGCTGCGCGAGGGGGACGAGCTGACGATCGGGCGGACGGTGCTGCGCTTCAGCTCCGAGGCGCCGATGGCGCACGTCACCCCCGAGGAGCGCCAGCCGGTCCAGCGTCCGCACCTCGTCGGCCGCTCGGCGAAGATGCAGACGGTCTACATGGGCGCCGTCGAGGCGCGCGAGAAGGTGGACCGCGGCCACCGCCGCCGCATCGGGATGGCGATCGCGGCGGTCGTGATGCTGGTGGCGCTCATCTACGTGCTCGTGCGGTGAGGGCGGGGCGCCGCAGACGCGCGGCGCCTCGATGCGGAACGAGAGCCGGCCGTCAGCGCCCGGCCCCCACCCACACCACCGCCGCGACGACGATCGCGATCGCGACGATCACCATCATCCCCACCCGCGCGCCGCGGCGCGGCGCCTCCTCGGCCGGGTCGGGGATCGTGTGCGTGCCGAGCGTCGCGCGGCGACCCGTCTCCTCGTCGGTCTCGTCGCCGCCGCGCGCGATCGCCCAGCCGTCCGGCGCGCCGCCGAGCGTGTAGCGCAGCGAGGTCCCCCCGATCTCGATGACGTCACCCTCGTCGAGGACGTGCGGGCCGTCGATCCGCCGGCCGTTCACCCGCGTCCCCCCCGAGCCCGTCGAGTAGAGCACATGGCGCCCCGCCTCGGGCCGGACCTCGGCGTGGAAGCGCGAGACCGCGGCGTCGCGCAGGACGATCGAGCTCGCGCGGTCGCGTCCGATCGAGAAGGAGCGCCCCTCGATCGGGTGGGCCCGCTGCGCCCGCTCGACGAGCAACAGCGCCTCGCGCGGCGGCTCGACGGCCGGCGTGTGCGCGCCCCCCGCCTCGCGCGTGTAGACGAAGTGCGCGCTCCCCGCCGCGACCATGTCGCCGTCGGCGAGCTCCTGGCCCTCCACGCCCACCTGCCGGCCGGCGATGACGACGACGTGCTGGGGGGAGAAGGGGGCGAGTCGGACGCGCGCACCCTCGTCGACGCGCACCGTGAAGTGGCGCGCGGCGAGGTTCTGGCCGGCCACGCGCCAGCTCGCCAGCGCGCCGCTCCCGACGATGGTCTCCCCGGGCGCGAGCTCTCGAGTCTGGCCGGCGAGGTGGAGGAAGGGCATGTGGGCGGCGGAAGAGTGGGGGAGCGGGCGGGCGAGTCGTCAGGCGTGCAGCAGCTCGCCGATGCCGCGCCGGAGCAGCGCGGCGGCGAGGTCGAGCTTGTAGGCGTTGCGCGACAGCGGACGGGCGTCGTAGAGCGCACGGTCGGCGAGCGTGGCGACGTCCTGCTCGTCGAGGTTTCCCGAGGCGACGTCCTCCTCGATCGACGTGTTCACGCGATACGGGCGCGGCGCCACGCCGCCGAGCACGAGACGGACGTCGCCATTCTCGCGCCGCGCCGCCGCAAGACTGACGAGCGCGAAGTCCCAGGCGTCTCGCTGCATGAGCTTGTGATAGCGTTGTACGCCCGAGGCGCCGGCGGGGATCTCCACCGCCGCGACGAGCTCTCCCGGCGCGAGCACGGTCTCCGCGTCGAGCCGCTCGGCCGGGAGGACGAAGAAGTCGGCGACCGGCACGCGGCGCGTCCCGTCTCGCCCTCCCGCGACCTCGACCACCGCCTCGAGCGCCGTCAGCGCCACGGCGGGGTCGGAGGGGTGCACGATGTGGCACGGCCCGCCCTCGAGGATCGCGAGGTACTGGTTCTCCCCCTCGACCGCGGGGCACGTCTCGCCGCCGTTCTTCAGGCAGGGGATGCCGCGCCGGAAGTACCAGCATCGCGGCCGCTGGCAGAGGTTCCCGCCGATCGTCCCCATCGCGCGCAGCGCCGGCGTCCCGACCGCCTCGCACGCCTCGGCGAGGGCCGGGATCGTCTCGCGCACCAGCTCGCTCCGCGCGATCTCGTCGATCCGCGCCGATGCGCCGATGCGGATGGCGCCGTCGGGGAGGCGCTCGATGCCGCGGGAGCCCGGGATGCGCCGCAGGTCCACGAGCCGCTCGGGGCGGGCGAGACCCTCCTCGACGAGGACGAGCAGGTCGGTGCCGCCGCCGAGCGCCATCGCGCCCGGCTCGTGCAGCCGCGCGGCGGCGTCGTCGAGGGAGCGCGCGGCGTGATACGCGAAGGGGTGGATGGTCGTCACCCCCCGACGGCGTACCAGGACGTCTCGCCCGCGCTCAGCATCACCCGCCTCGCATGATCTCTCGTTCGCACCGGCTCGCGCTCGCCGCGACGCTCGTCCTCGCCGCCGGCTGCGCCGGCGAGCACTCCGCGCAGACGCGCGACTCCGCGGACGCGGCGCTGCTCGCGCTCGCCGAGCCGGCGCCGCGCGCGCGGCCGGCGGACACCGGCACCGCGACGCGCGTGCCGCCGACGAGAGTGCGTCCGCTCTCCCCGCTCGCCGACAGCGTCGCCGCCCTGCTCGTCTGGGCGCCGCGCGGGCAAACATGGTTCGCCGTCGCCGCGCGGGGCAAGAGAATGGTCGCCGACCTCGGCCGCGCGGACGTCGATCCGCGCGGAAGCGGAGCGCTCGACAGCGCGTGGCGCGCGGCCACCGCACACACCGCGCCGATCCCCGTCGGCGCGCGGCTGCAGCTGCGCGGCGCCTGGGGCTCCGACGAGGCGACGGTCGCGGGCTACGGGTGGGCGAACGGCCGCATCGTCGCCGAGCTCGCCGTCTCGCCGCGGCTGGATTCGCTCGCCCGCCGCGGATGGCTCCTCCCCGGCGTGGCGCGCCGCGCGTCGCCGGACGCGGTGGGCGCGTCCCCGGACACGGGGAGGATCCTCCCGACCGACACGTGCACGCGCGGCGCCGTGCCCCCCGCCCTGGCCGAGCGCGCCGACCTCGTGCGCGACTCGCTCGCCCTCTGGCTCTTCGAGCACCAGGCGCCGCCGTACGAGCGGTTCACCGACCTCACGCGCGTCGAGAGCTCTCGCGCCGTCGGCTGCTACGGCGTCGGCCGGCTCGCGCTCGTCGTCAGCCTGCGCGCCGGGGCGAACGAGTGGCTCCGCCAGCGCGCCGTGATCCTCGACGACTCCGGGCGCGTGTCGCCGCTCTCCGTGCACGACCTCCGCTTCCGCGCCCACGAGCTGCTGACCGCGCTCGACGCCGACGGCGACGGGGTGGACGACCTCGCCACGCGCGCCGTCGCCGAGCGCGCGGGGGCGATCAGCGTGCTCCGCCTCGCCGGCGGGCGCCGGCTGGAGCGGATGGCGAGCGGATTCGCCTGGGAGAGCCGCTGAGGCTATCTTTCCCCTCGACCGGGGTGCCCGCGCACGCTCCTGCGCGCGGGCTGAGAGAGTCCCGCTGAACCTGATCCGGTTCGTACCGGCGTAGGGAGTCGAACAATGGAACCCATCACGCAGTCGGCGCTCGCCCGCCGCGGCGAGATCACGCCCGCCATCGCGCACGTCGCCCGCCGCGAGGCGCTCCCCCCCGAGACCATCCGCGCCGAAGTCGCCGCCGGACGGCTCGTCGTCCCCGCGAACATCCACCACCTCGCCGGCCGCCTCGAGCCGATGGGGATCGGCGCGGCGGCGCGGGTGAAGATCAACGCGAACATCGGCAACTCCGCCGTCACCTCCTCGCTCGACGAGGAGGTCGCGAAGCTCGAGCTCGCGGTGAAGTACGGCGCCGACACCGTCATGGACCTCTCGACGGGGAAGGACATCGACCGCGTGCGCGAGGCGATCCTCGCCGCCTCGCCGGTGCCGATCGGCACGGTGCCGATCTACCAGATGATCGTCGAGCACGAGGACGTCCTCGCGCTCGAGCCGCGCCACTTCCTCGAGATGATCGAGCACCAGGCGCGGCAGGGCGTGGACTACATGACGCTGCACGCCGGCATCCTCCGCGAGCACCTCCCGCTCGTCCACGGGCGCGTCACCGGGATCGTCAGCCGCGGCGGCTCGCTGCACGCCGTCTGGATGATGGCGAAGCGCGAGCAGAACCCGCTCTACACGCACTTCGACGAGGTCTGCGAGATCCTCCGCGCGTACGACGTCACCATCTCGCTCGGCGACTCGCTGCGCCCCGGGTCGCTGCACGACGCGAGCGACCGCGCGCAGTTCGCCGAGCTCGACACGCTCGGCGAGCTCACGCGGCGCGCGTGGGCGCACGACGTCCAGGTGATGGTCGAGGGGCCGGGGCACATCCCGATGGACCAGATCGAGATGAACGTGCGCCGGATGAAGGAGGTGTGCAGCGGCGCGCCGTTCTACACGCTCGGTCCCCTCGTCACCGACATCGCGCCCGGCTACGACCACATCTCCAGCGCGATCGGCGCGGCGATGATCGGCTGGCACGGCGCCGACATGCTTTGCTATGTGACGCCGAAGGAGCACCTCGGGCTGCCGAACGCCGAGGACGTGCGGCAGGGGGTGATCGCCTACCGGATCGCCGCGCACGCGGCGGACGTCGCGCGCGGCCGCGCCGGCGCGCGCGACCGAGACGACGCCCTGAGCCGCGCGCGCTACGCCTTCGACTGGAACGAGCAGTTCCGGCTCTCGCTCGACCCCGAGCGCGCGCGGGAGTACCACGACGAGACGCTCCCCGCCGAGTACTTCAAGAGCGCGGAGTTCTGCGCGATGTGCGGGCCGAAGTTCTGCTCGATGCACCACTCGCGCACGATCGACGAGGGGATCGCCGCGATGGCGCGCGAGGCCGGGCTCGTCGCGGGCGACTGACGCCGCCCGCGACGCCCGCGCCGGCGGTCAGCGGAAGCGCCGCTCGCCGGCCGCCGACATCGGCGCCGTGGTGCCCGGGGGCTCGGGAAGCCGCGCCAGGTCGGCGCTCATGACCTCGAGGTCGAACCCTTCCTTCCGGATGCGCAGGTCGTAGGAGAAGAGCATCGTCAGCACGGCGACGAGCGGATAGGCGAGCACCCAGACGAGCTGGCCGAGCACCTGGCCGACGATCGGCATCCCCATCGCCGCCACCCCGAAGAGCACGGTGAGCTGCACGACCATGAGGACGAGGTAGACGAGGAAGAGCCCGCCGACGATGCGCCAGCCGTTCTCGTTCGAGAGCTGGACGGCGCGCTCGAGCCCGCGCGCGGCGCCGCTGTCCTCGAGGACGCAGGTGGACGGCACGAGAGCGACGCGTCCGTACACGTAGGGGAAGAGCACCATCAGCCCGATCCCGAGCACGACGGCGAGGACGGGCGAGATGGCGGCGCCGATGCCGACCGCGATGCCGCCGACCATGAGGACGGCGAAGACCGCGATGTACTTCAGCAGCGTCGCGCCGATGATGCGCCAGCCCCGCGCGAGCGCCAGGCGCAGGGCGCGGCCGGCCGAGACCTCGCTCTTCAGGTACGCGTCGGAGGCGGCGACCTGCATCGCCGCGTCCGCGATCGCGATCCAGCAGAGCGCGACCGGCATCAGGGCGTAGAACCAGAGGAAGGGGGTGAAGTCGATCGCACCCTCGGCGCCCGCGGCGCCCCCGGCCTGCGCCATCGCCGGCAGCATCGCGACCGCGAAGACGACGCCGAGGACGACGAAGGGGAGGAGCAGCCCCGCGCCGAGCAGCACGAAGGGTCCGAGGTGGGCGCGGTAGAGATGGAACGCCGCGTCGAGGAGCTCGGTGACCGAGCGCGGACGGAGAGAGTGTGCGGACATGGAACCTCGATAGGCAGGAGCGGAACGGGGCCAATATCGGACCGTGATATACGACGCGCCAGCACCGTGACGCGTCTCGGGCGCCGCTCGTCGCCCCGGTGATCCCGGGCGTTGCGCGGAGCGCGCCCCCGGCCCCATCCTGCGCTTCGTCCCGGCGACGGCGCCGCCCCGCCGGCTCCGCTCGCTCCCACCCAGCAGCCCCTCCCACCGTGCCCCTCGCCGCCCGCGCGGCCCGCGGCGCGCTCGCCGCTCCCGCCGCCGTCCTCCTCCTCCTCGCCGTCGCCTGCGTCGTCCCGCGGCGGACGCGGGAGCCCGTCCACGCCTCCACGGCGGCCGCTCCCGCGCGCCCGCGCACCGCGATGGGCGACCTCGACTATCTGCGCGCCCGCCGCCTGATGGTGCCGGTGGACGGGATCAGCCCGTCGCAGGTGCCCGACAGCTACGACGCGCGCCGCGGCGGCGGACGGCGGCACAACGCGCTCGACATCCTCGCGCCGCGCGGCACCCCCGTGCTCGCCGCCGACGCGGGGCGCATCCTCCGGCTGAGCGAGAACTCGGCCGGCGGGCTGACGATCTACGCGGTCGACGCCGAGGAGCGCTTCGTCTACTATTACGCGCACCTGGACCGCTACCGCGCGCGGCTCCGCGAGGGCGAGTCGATCGAGCGGGGCGACGTGATCGGCTACGTCGGCACGTCGGGGAACGCGCCGCGGAACACGCCGCACCTGCACTTCCAGGTCATGCGCTACGAGGACAAGCGGCGGTGGTGGGACGGCACGCCGGTGAACCCGCACATCTTCCTCGCGCTCGAGGGGCGCCGCGCGCGGGAATGACCCGTGCGTCTCCCGTCGTGCG
>DASUSM010000104.1:0-21010 GCA_036375115.1 Gemmatimonadaceae bacterium
CAGCGATCTCATCCGCGTCGTCCTCGTCGACGATCATCCGGTCGTCCGGGCGGGACTCCGCACACTCCTTCGCCCGGCCAGCGACATCGCGGTCGTCGGCGAAGCCTCCGACGGCCGTCAGGCGATCGCCGTCGTCGAGCAGCTGAAGCCGGACGTCGTCGTCATGGACCTCTCGATGGGCGAGATGGACGGGATCGCCACCACGCGCGAGGTCCTGTCCAGGGCGCCCGCGGTGCACGTGCTGGTGCTGACGATGCACGCCGAGCAGGAGTACCTGCTCGGGGCCCTGGACGCGGGGGCATCCGGCTATCTGGTGAAGAGCGCGGCGGAGCGCGAGCTCGTCGACGCGATCCGCTCCGTCGCGCACGGCGACGTCTACGTGCAGCCCTCGGCCGGACGCGTGCTCGCGCGCGGGATGCGGCATCCGCCGACTCCGGCCGACGACCGCGCCCGCTTCGAGCGGCTGACCGACCGGGAGCAGGATGTGCTCAAGCTCGTCGCGCACGGATACAGCGCGCCCGACATCGGCGGCCAGCTCTCGATCAGCCCGAAGACGGTGGACACGTACAAGCAGCGCATCCACGAGAAGCTCGGGCTCGCCGGGCGCCCCGACTACGTGCGCTTCGCGCTGCGGCTCGGCCTCCTCTCGAGCGAGGAGCCGGCGCGGCACTAGGGCGGGAAGCGGCGCCCCGCACCGCTCGCCGACTCGCATCGCGTGAGGCGCATCATGGAGTCCGTTCGTCGCGCCGCTCCGGAGAACGACCCGCGGGTCGCGATCCGCGGAGAGGGGCCGCCGCTGGTGCTCGTACCCGGCCTCGATGGCACCGGCCTGCTCTTCTACCGCCAGGTGCCGCTGCTCGCGCGACGCCACCGCGTCGTCACGTACGCGCTGCGCGAGGACGCGCCGAGCATGGACGCGCTGGTCGAGCAGCTGCGCCGCGTCGTGGACCTCGCGGCGCCGGACGGGGCGCGGGCGACGATCGTCGGTGAGTCGTTCGGCGGCGCGCTCGCGTTGAGCTTCGCGCTCGCCCACCCCGGCCGCGTCGCCGCCGTTGTCGTGCTCAACTCCTTCCCGCGCTTCCTGCCGCAGCTCCGGCTCCACCTCGCCATCGCCGGCATCCGCATCGTGCCGTGGGCCGCGATGGCGCTCGTGCGGCGCCTCACCGCCTTCCGCCTCCACTCGCCGCACACCCACCGGGCGGAGATCCGGACGTTCCTCGAGCTCACGCGCCGGACGACGCGGCGCGGCTATCTCTCGCGTCTGAGCATCCTGCGCGAGTACGACGTGCGCGAGCGTCTCGCCGAGCTCCGCGTCCCGTCGCTCTTCCTCGCCTCGGATCGCGACCACCTCGTGCCGTCGGTGCGCGAGGCGACGCGGATGGCCTCGCGCGCGCCCGGCGCCCGGCTCCGCGTGCTCGCCGGCCACGGCCACGTCTGCCTGATCGCGCCCGATGTCGATCTCGACGAGATCCTCGCGGATTGGGAGGCCGAGCGACGCCGGCCAGTCCCGGACGCCCCCGCGTCCCCGGCCGGGAGCGCCGGACCGTGTACGTCTGGCATCTGACCCCGGACGCGCCGCGCACGCCGGTGCGCGTCACCCCGGGGGACCGGGTGGCGATCGACGTGGGCACGTGGCCGATCGAGCCGGGGCAGTCGGTGTGGGTGGAGGTCGCGACCGAAACCGCGTCCGGCCGGCGCTCGACGATGCGCGTCGCGGCGCGGTGGCAGCAGAACGGCGAGACCAACAGCTACTGGCGCGCCGAGCTTCCCCCGTTCGCGAAGGGGGACGTGGTACGCTACCAGGTGTGCGGGCTGTCGCCGGCGGGCGGTGTCCGCGGACCGGCCGACGAGTTCCGCGTCGGCCCGCGGCTCCACCTCGCGCTCCTCTGGCACCAGCACCAGCCGCTCTACAAGGACACCGCCGCGCCGTCGGTCCGGGGGAGCTACCTGCAATCGGCCGTGCGTCGGCACGCGCTCCGCGACTATTACGCGATGGCGGCGCTCGTCGCGGCGTACCCGGGGATCCGCCTGACGATCAACCTGACGCCCGCCCTCCTCTCGCAGATCGAGGACTACGTCGAGCACGGCGCGACCGACCGTGCGCTCGAGCTCACCCTGACGCGCGCCGAGGGCCTGACCGCGGCGGAGCGGGAGGAGATCCTCCGCACCTTCTTCGACGCGCACGAGGCGCACCAGATCCGGCCGCACGGCCGCTACGCCGAGCTGCTGGCGCAGGCGCGCGCCGGACGCGCGCTCGATGCGCAGGACGTCCGCGACCTCCAGATGTGGTTCAACCTCGCCTGGTTCGCGAAGGAGTTCCGCGAGGGCGAGGTGCGGCTCGTCACCGGCGAGGTCGCCTCCGTGCAGCGCTTCGTCGCGCGCGGCCGCGGCTTCACCGCCGCGGACGTCGAGGCGATGGTCGCGGAGCAGTACAAGATCCTCCGGGCGGTGCTGCCGATCCACCGCGAGCTCCAGGAGCGCGGGCAGATCGAGGTGGCGACGAGCCCCTACTTTCACCCGATCCTCCCGCTGCTCGTGGACTCGGATGCCGCGACGCTCGACCGGCCGGGCGCGACGCTTCCGCCGCGCTTCGCTCACGCCGACGACGCCGAGGCGCAGGTGCGGCTCGCGGTCGAGGACTACGAGCGATGGTTCGGCCGAGCCCCGCGCGGGATGTGGCCGGCGGAGGGCGCCGTGAGCGGAGACATCGTCCCGATCCTCGCGCGGCACGGCGTTCGGTGGCTCGCGTCGGACCGCGGCGTGCTCGCCCGCTCCGACGGCGGCCGGCTCCCGGCGCACGATCCCGACGCCTTCTGCACGCCGTACCAGCTCCGCGGCGACGACGGCGCCGTCGCCGCCTTCTTTCGCGACGCCTGGCTCTCCGATCACATCGGCTTCCACTTCCAGGATTACGACGACTACGCGGAGGCGGCGCGGGAGTTCCTCAGGCAGGTGTCGGAGCGCTTCGCGCGCCGCCTCGCGAGCCGCGAGGACCGCGTGCTCACCGTCGTCCTCGACGGAGAGAACGCCTGGAGCGCGTATCGCGAGGATGCGCGGCCGTTCCTGCACGCCCTCTACGGTCTCCTCGAGCGCGACACGGAGATCGAGACGGTGACGTTCTCCGACTGGCTGGACGGGAACGCCGCGCGCGGCGTGCGGCCGCACCCGCCCCACTCGCTCCCACCGATCCACGAGCTCGCGACCGGCTCGTGGGCCGACGAGGCGGGCTCCTCCCAGGGCGTGGATCTCGGCACCTGGATCGGCGAGCCCGACGAGAACGAGGCATGGACGCTCCTCTGCGAGGTCCGCCGCCACCTCGAGGCATCCGGCGCGACACCGCTCCGCTCACCCGACGCCTACCGCGCGATGTACGCCGCCGAAGGGAGCGACTGGTTCTGGTGGCTCGGCACGGACCAGGAGTCCGGCCGCGATGCGGAGCTCGACGAGATCTTCCACGCGCATCTGCGGGGCGTGTACCTCGCGCTCGGCGAGCATCCGCCGCCGCACGTCGTCCCCCACGTCGTCCCGCCGACCGTCGTCTGGACGCCGACCTGCCGGCCGGCGAGCATGCGCTCAGGCGAGCGGCTTCTCGTGCGCACCCAGGGTCCGGGGTCGGTGACCTGGCGAATCGATGGCGCGTCGCCGGCGACGGCGCCGCTCATCCCCGTGCGCGAGCCGATGCTCGCCGTGCGGCATCACCAGCGGCTGCTCGGCCCGTTCCCGCCCGGCGCCCGCGAGGTACGGATCAGTGTGCGGAGCGCGACCGGCGACGACGGGCCGGCGCGGCAGCTCGAGTGCATGGGCGTACTGCGCATCACGGAGTCCGCGGACGCCGCCGCAGCGTACTCGACGTAGGGGCTTCGCCGGAAGGATCAGGAGATCGGCGGACAGACGAGCATCGGTGCCGGCGCGACGTTTGACGTTGCGCCGCGCGCCAGCGCCGCTCGAGGGAGGGGCCGGACGCCGGCATGGAGACCGCGCCGCCGGGCGCGGTCGATGGAGGTGACAGGCCATGCGGATGACCATCGTCACGGCTGGACTCGCGCTCACCGCGTCCCTCGCGGGCGCCCAGGTCTCGGAAACGCTCCCGCTCGAGGTGCGCCCGTTCATCGGCGCGTCGATCCCGACGGGGTCGCAGCGCGACCTCTTCGACGACGAGCTGCTCGTCGGCGCGCAGGTGGCGCTCGGCGTGACGGAGCGGTTCCAGGCGATCGCCACCTTCGCCTGGGTCGGCGGCACGGCGAACTATCCCGTGTCCGAGGACGGGGTGGACATCTACCAGTACGACTTCGGCGCCGAGCTCGACCTGCGGGGCGCCGAGGTGATGATGCCGCGCTTCACGCCGTTCATCGGAGCCGGCCTGGGCGGACGCAGCTACCGCTACGCGTCGAACGACCTCTCCGACAACGCCTGCTTCTCGGCGTACGGCGCGGTCGGCGCGGAGTTCCGGCTCTACACGGCCACGTTCCGCGCCGAAGCGCGCGACAACGTGTTCTGCTACGAGTCGCCGCTCGGCACGGGGCAGTCGCGCACGCGCAACGACGTGACGCTGGCGATCGGGCTCGGACTCTCGATCTTCTAGCGCCGTCGCGGCGGGCGGCCCGCTCGCTCGTCCGCCGCCGCAGCGGCACCCGGGGCGGCGCCCGTCCCCGCGAGCGCATGGCACGCCGCGCCGAGGAGCGCGACGCGCGGCTGCGTCACGACGTGCAGCGGGACGCGCGCGAGGAGCGGCGCGAGGCGCCCCTTTCGCAGGAAGCGCTCGCGCACCTCCGGCGTCTCGAGCGCGGCGAGCATGCGCTTCGGCATCCCGCCGGCGAGATACACGCCGCCCGTCGCGAGCACGCGGAGCGCCGCGTTCCCCGCCTCCGCGGCGAGGATGGCGGCGAAGAGGTCGATCGCGCCACGGCTCAGGGCGCACGGCGCCGCGGCGTCGAGGGCGGCGTCGACGATCGCCGGCGTGCGGTCCTCGCCCGGCGCCGCGTGCGGGAGGCGGCGCGGCGACGGCGCGCCGCGGCGCTGCGCCAGGAAGTCGTACAGATCGGGCAGCGCGCGGCCGGAGCAGACGCGCTCGAAGCTGACGTGGTCGACGCGGCGGCGCATCCACTCGAGCAGCTCCATCTGGAGCTCGTCGGCGGGCGCGAAGTCGGCGTGGCCGCCCTCCGAGGCGTACGCGCGGTACCGCGCGCCGTCCCGGAGCAGGAAGGACTCGCCGAGCCCGGTGCCCGGCGCGACGACGGCGATGGCGCCGCCGGGCTCGGCGTCTCCGGCCTGCAGCGTCCGCAGCCCCGCGGGCTCGATGTGGGGGATCGCCGTCGCGAGCGCGACGAGGTCGTTGAGCAGCCGCACGTCGCTGACGCCGAGTTCGTCCCGCAGCGCGTCCGCCTCGACGACCCAGCCCAGGTTCGACAGCACGGCCCGTCCCTCGACGACGGGACCGGCGACGGCGAGGACGATGCCATCGACGCGCACGTCCGCGTCACGCAGAAACGCCGTGACGAGCTCCCGCGCGCCCCGGTAGTCCGCGCTCGGCAGCGTCGCCTGACGGAGGAAGCGGTGCGGCCCCTCCGACGCCGAGACGAGCGCGAGCCGGGCGTTCGTCCCGCCGATGTCGCCGACGAGCAGCATCGCGTCTCCCTCGCGCATGACCGGGTGAAGGCCGGAGCCATCGGCCGTCCCGGGAATCGCGCGCCGCCCGGCGTCAGCGTGCATGACCAGCCCTCCCGTGCGCTTCGTCGGTGCATCCCGGGCAGGACCCACGGCGACCGCCCGACAGACCGGCCGCCTCCCCCCGCCGATATTGAGTCTGCAGCCGCCGCATGCGCAAGGCACGTCCCCATCTCAGGAGGAGTCGACCGATGCGCTCTCGAGCCGTCACGGTGCACCGACTCCTGATCCTGCTCGGCGTGATCCTGCTCGCGCTGCTCGTGCTGGCCGGGGTCGCGCGGCGCGCCCGAGGGCACGATGCGTCGGTCCCGGGAGCGACGACTGCGGCGCGGTCCGCCGACGAGCTCGGGCGCATCCCGATCTTCGTCTATCACGAAATCGGCGACACCGAGGAGCGGTGGCAGCGCGAGCGCGAGCGCTTCCGCGCCGACCTCGAGCTGCTCCACGATCGCGGCTACCGCCCGATCGGCATCGGCGAGCTCGTCGATGGCCGCATCCCCCTCCCCGCCGGCACGTCGCCGGTCGTCGTCACCTTCGACGATGCCTCGCCCTCGCAGTTCGGCTACCTGGAGCGGGATGGCGCGCTCGAGATCGATCCGGAGAGCGCGGTCGGCATCTGGCTGGAGTTCGCGCGCTCGCACCCCGAGTGGCGCAACCGCGCCGCCTTCTGCGTGCTCACCGGCGCCGGCGACGGGCACGCGATGTTCGGCGAGCGGGGCATCGATGGCCAGCGTACGGAGTGGCGGCACGCGAAGCTCCGGCATCTCGTCAGGCTCGGCTTCGAGCTCTGCGGCCACACCGCGACACACGCGAACCTCGGGAAGCTGACCGCGTCGCAGGTGTCGGCGCACATCGCGCGCGGTCTGGCGGCGATCGACTCGGCCGTTCCGGGCGAGCGCGTCCGCGCCTTCGCGCTCCCGTTCGGGGCGTGGCCGGAGGACCGCAGCGCCGTGCGGGCCGGACGCTGGCGCGACCCGACGACCGGCCGGGTGCTGGAGTACCGCTTCGACGCCATCCTCGAAGCATGGGGCGGCACGGTGCGAAGCCCGTTCGACCCCGCGTTCGATCCGCTCCGACTGACGCGCGTGCAGGCCACCGCCGACCTCGTCGAGCGCACGCTCGACCAGCTCGACCGCGACGGCCGCTACGTCTCCGACGGAGATCCCGGCACGATCGCGCGTCGTGCGCGACCGGCACCGGCTGGCACGTTCACGGACGTCGCCGGCCGCGCGCGCGGCGAGGGCGAGTCCGCCCCGACCGAGGAGTCGCCATGACCGCCACGCTCGTCTCTCCCGCCCCCGCCCTCGCCACCGGCCACCGGCCGAACGGGGACACGCCGTCGGACGCGCCGGTGCCGCTCGTCCGCCGCTTCGCCGAGGTGGACCGCCGGGACATCCCGCTCGTCGGCGGAAAGGGGGCGAACCTCGGCGAGATGTCGCGGGCGGCCCTCCCGATCCCGCCCGGATTCGTCGTCACGATCGAGGCGTACCGCCGGGTCCACGAGGGAGGCGAGCTCGGAGCGCGCGTGCGCGCGGAGCTCGACGGGCTCCTCGTGGACGACCCCGACTCGCTGCGCGAGCGCTCCGCGGCGGTGCGCGAGCTCGTCGCCGACGCGCCGATCCCGCCCGACGTCGAGGCGGCGATCCTCGGCGCGTACCGCGAGCTCGGCACGGATGGCGAGCCCGCGATCGTCGCCGTGCGCTCCTCGGCGACGGCGGAGGACACGACCGACTTCTCCTTCGCCGGGATGTTCGAGAGCTTCCTCAACGTTCGCGGCGAGGACGCGCTGCTGCGCGCCGTGCGCGCCTGCTGGGCCTCGACCTTCGGCGGACGCGTCCTCTACTACCGGCTGACACAGGGGATGCCCGCGGAGATGCCGGTGGCCGTCGTCGTCCAGCGCATGGTGCGCTCGGCGAAGTCCGGCGTGATGTTCACCGTCGATCCGGCGACCCACGACGCCGCGCACATGGTGATCGAGGCGGCGTGGGGACTCGGCGAGGTCGTCGTCGGCGGCCAGGTCACGCCCGACACATACGTCGTGGACAAGGAGACGCTCGGCGTCGTGCGGCGCCAGGTCGCGCACAAGGAGTTTCTCCTCGAGCGGAGCGCGACGACCGGCGAGACGGTGCGCATCGAGCTCGCGACGGACGAGCGCGCCGACGCGCAGGTGCTCACGGAGAGCGAGCTGCGCGCGGTCGGCGCGCTCGGGAAGCGCGTCGAGGCGCACTACGGGACGCCGCAGGACATCGAGTTCGCGATCGAGGAGGACGAGGTCTTTCTCACGCAGTCGCGTCCGATCACGACGCTCGGCCCGCGCGCCGCCGCGACGGGCGGCCCGACGGCCGCGACGGCCGAGCCGGCGGTCCTCGTGCACGGGCTCGGCGCGAGTCCCGGCACCGCCACCGGCGCGGTGCACATCCTCGCGAGCACCGCCGACGCGGCGCGGCTGCACGATGGCGAGATCCTCGTCACGCACATGACGTCGCCGGACTGGGTGCCGATCATGCGCCGCGCGGCGGCGATCGTCACCGATGCCGGCGGCATGACCTCGCACGCGGCGATCGTCTCGAGGGAGCTCGGGATCCCCTGCATCGTCGGGACGCGCGACGGGACGCGGCTGCTCGCCGATGGCCAGCTCGTGACGGTGAACGGAACGGATGGCCTCGTCACCGCCGGGACCGCCGCGCCGGCCCCCGCGCCGCCGGCCGGGCCGGGAGAGCGGCCGGCGAGCCGCACGCGTGCCCACCACGCGGCGGACGACGGCGCGGCGCCGCGACCGGTGACGGCGACGCGCCTCTACGTCAACCTCGCCGATCCGGCGCTCGCCGAGTCCGTCGCCGCGCGCGACGTGGACGGCGTCGGGTTGCTGCGCGCCGAGTTCATGATGCTCGAGGCGCTCGAGCGAACCCACCCGCGCCGCTTCGTCGAAGACGGGCGCGGCGACGAGTTCGTGCGTCGCATGGCCGAGAAGCTTCGTGTCTTCGCCCGCGCCTTCCATCCGCGGCCGGTGGTCTACCGCGCGATGGACTTCCGCTCGAACGAGTTCCGGGGGCTCGCCGGCGGCGACGCGTACGAGCCGCACGAGGAGAACCCGATGATCGGCTACCGCGGCTGCTACCGCTACGTCCGCGAGCCCGATCTCTTCGCGCTCGAGCTGCGCGCGCTCCACGAGGCGCGCGCGGAGTTCCGCAACCTCCATCTCATGATCCCCTTCGTGCGCACGGGATCGGAGATGCGGGAGTGCCGCCGGCTCGTGGATGCGAGCCCCCTCGGCGCGGCGCGCGACTTCCACCTCTGGGTGATGGCGGAGGTGCCGTCGGTCGTGACGTGGCTGGAGGAGTATGCCGGGCTGGGCGTGAGCGGTGTGTCGATCGGGTCGAACGACCTCACGCAGCTCGTGCTCGGCGTGGATCGGGACAGCGAGTTGCTCGCGCCGATCTACGACGAGCGCGACCGCGCGGTCCTCGACACGGTCCACGCGATCATCCGCGAGAGCCACCGGCTCGGCCTCACCTGCTCGATCTGCGGCCAGGCGCCCTCCGTCCACCCGGAGTATGCCGAGCAGCTCGTGCGCTGGGGGATCGACTCGATCTCCGTGACGTCCGACGTGCTCGAGGCGACGCGGCGGCAGATCGCCGCGGCGGAGCAGCGCGTGCTGCTCGCCGCGGCGCGGCGGATGGAGGGGTGACGCGGGCGTCGCCCGGCGGGTGGCGCGTCAGCACGTCGAGTGGATGAGCGCGCCGACGCGGCGAGCGGGGCGCTCGGCGGCGAGGGCGTTGTAGCGCTCGATCGCGGCGGCGGTCGGGAGGACGTGCACGCGGATGCCGCGCGCGGCGAGCGGCAGGAGCGTCTCGGGTGGGACGCGCAGCAGCCCGAGCCGGCCGCGCGCGAGCACGATCTCCAGCGCGCCGCGATCGAGCAGCTCTCGGACGTCGGCCGGGACGATGCCGGCGCGGTGCCCCGTGCCGTGCACGCGCCAGTCCCACTCGCGCGCGCCGCCGGGATAGAGCATTGCGTCGCGCAACGGCGCGGGGCAGTCCTCGATTTCGAGGCGTCCCCAGCCGTCGGCGACGATGCGCGGGGACGGACGCGAGTCGGGCACCACGCTCACCCCTTGATGACGCCGAGCGGGCGGAGCCGCGCGACGCGACGCGCGAGTCCGGCGCCCTCCACGACCGTCGCGACGCGGTCCACGTCCTTGTAGGCCATCGGCGCCTCTTCGGCCAGCCCGGCGCTCGACGGGCAGCGCACGACGATCCCCTGCGCCTCGAGCTCGCGGCGCAGCCCGCTGCCCGTGACGCGCGCCTTCGCCGCGCGGCGGCTCATCGTGCGCCCGGCGCCGTGGCACGCGCTCCCCCACGAGCGCGCGTGCGAGCGCGCGTCCCCCGCGAGCACCCAGGAGGCGGTGCCCATGCTGCCGGGGATGAACACCGGCTGGCCGGCGGCACCGTAGTCCGGGGGGAGCTCGGGGCTGCCGGGGCCGAAGGCACGCGTCGCGCCCTTCCGGTGCACGCAGAGGCGGCGTCCTCCATGCTCCTCGACCTTCGCGATGTTGTGCGCGACGTCGTATACGAGCCTCACGTCCTGGGCGGCGACGCCGAGCACGCGCACCGCGGTCTGCCGCACGATGTGCGTGATGCGCTGCCGATTCGCCCACGCGAAGTTCGCCGCGCACGCCATCGCCGCCAGATAGTCGGCTCCCTCGGGGGAGCTCGCCGGCGCGCACGAGAGCTGCCGGTCGGGGAGCACGATCCCGTGCGTCGCCAGGCGCGCGTCCATCGTCCGCACGTGGTCGGTGCACACCTGGTGGCCGAGCCCGCGCGATCCGGTGTGGACGAGCACCGTGATCTGCCCGGACGCGAGGCGGTAGCGCGAGGCGGTAGTCTCGTCGGCGATACGCTCCACCATCTGCACCTCGACGAAGTGGTTCCCCGCGCCGAGGGTGCCGAGCTGGTCGCGGCCGCGGTCCTTCGCGCGCGTCGAGACCGTCGCGGGATCGGCACCCGGCAGACACCCGCCCGACTCGGCGTGCGCGACGTCGGTTTCCAGTCCGAGCGCGAGTGCGCGGACGAGGTGCGCGCTCCCCCCGACGAGCACCGCGTCGAGCTCGTCGGGGGACAGCCGCCACGCGCCGCCGCGCCCCGTTCCGGACGGGATCGAGCGCGAGAGCTCGTGGACGAAGGTCTCGAGGCGCGTGCCGAGGTCGTCGCGGTCCAGCGGAAGCGTGAGGAGCCGCACGCCGCAATTGATGTCGAATCCGACGCCGCCCGGGGAGACGGCGCCGTCCGGCAGCAGCGTCGCCGCGACCCCGCCCACGGGAAACCCGTACCCCTCGTGCATGTCCGGCATCCCGTAGACGCGCTCCGTCACGCCGGGGAGCGTCGTGACGTTGACGAGCTGCCGCATCGCGTCGCCGGCGAGCATCGGCGCGAGCAGCTCCTCGTCCGCGTAGACGCGGACCGGAACGCGCATGTCGGCTCGCCATCCGGCGGGAAGCTCGAAGCCGAACTCGCCGATGTCGACGAGATCCTCGCGGCGCGGCGACGCGCGCTCCTCGGTCACGGTGGACATGAGGCCTCCTCGGACGTCGGCGGCTCAGACATCGAACAGCACCTCGCCGCGCCACGCGTCGCCGCGCCGCTCGACGACGGCGTCGTGGTAGGTCGCGGCCTTGAGCGGCGAGCGCCAGCGCGGCACGGCGCGGCCTCGGACCTCCGCCACGAGCTCGAGCTCGCCATCGCGAAGGCGGATCTCGAGCTCGCGCACCGCGTCGAAGGCGCAGCGCTCGATCTCCGCACGTCCGACGAGCTCGTTCGCCCAGTCCACGAACAGCGTCGCCTCGTCGCGCGCCGAAAGCGTCACGCGCTCCCAGGGGCCGGGGTCGCCGGCCGGCTGCCCGGCCGATCGGGCGACGACGCGCGCCAGCTCCGCGAAGAGCGCTTCGAGGGAGCCCGCGCGCAGCCCCACGCGCCACTCGCCGACGTGCTCCAGCGTGCTCGCGGACGGTCGCATGGCGCCATCATAGCGCCTCCCGCGCCCCCGTCAGTCGGGGCATGGCCGCATGCGCGTGAGGAATCGCCGAACCCCCGATCGCGCGGCGCTTCCCCGCACGCGACCGGGGAGGAACACCGACTGACCAGCGGCGCTCCGTCCCCTATCCTCGCGATGACCGCCGCGCCCGGTGGCGCTTCGTCGGAGGACTACCATGCCGAGCGCAACCATCTCCCGCACCCGCCCGCGCTCGCCCGGGCACGAGGTGGAGAACAGCGAGGTCGCGCGCCTGTTCCGCGAGCTCGCCGACGTGCTCGAGGTGGAGGGCGCGAACCCGTTCCGCATCCGCGCCTATCGCAGCGCCGCGCGGACGATCGAGTCGCTCCCCGAGCCCGTCGCGACGACGGCGGCGACGGGTCGCGATGCGCTCACGGCGATCCCAGGCATCGGCGACGATCTCGCGGGGAAGATCGAGGAAATCGTGCGCAGCGGGCGGCTCGCCGCGCTCGCCGCAGCCGCGCGCGCGGCGCCGGCCGGCGCCGTCGATCTGATGCGCATTCCCGGGATCGGGCCGAAGCGCGCCCGCACGCTCTGCGAGTCGCTGCACGTACGCTCGCTCGCCGGGCTGGAGCGCGCGGCGCGCGCCGGCCGCGTGCGCGAGCTGCGCGGATTCGGGGCCCGCACCGAACGGAAGATCCTCGACGAGCTCGCCGCGCGCGGCGCGGAGGAGCAGCGGATCCCGCGCGCCGTCGCCGCGCAGTACGCGGAGCCCCTCCTTGCGCACATGCGGGCACTCGACGGCCTGACGCGCGCCGAGCTCGCGGGGAGCTACCGGCGCTGTCGCGAGACGGTCGGCGACCTCGATATCCTCGTTTCGTGCGAGCGCGGTGCGGCGGCGACGGCGCACTTCCTCGCCTACCCGGAGGTCGTCCGCGTGCTCTCGCACGGCCCGACGCGCGCCTCCGTGCAGCTTCGCTCGGGGCTCCGGGCGGACCTGCGAGTGCTTCCCGACGCGAGCTTCGGCGCGGGGATGCACTATTTCACCGGCTCGAAGGCGCACAACATCGCGGTGCGGCGGCTCGGACAGGAGCGCGGACTCAAGATCAACGAGTACGGCATCTACCGCGGCACGCGGCGGATCGGCGGGCGAAACGAGGGGGACGTCTTCGCGGCGGTCGGACTTCCGGTCATCCCACCGGAGCTCCGCGAGGATCGCGGCGAGATCCAGGCGGCGGCCGCCGGGACGCTCCCGCACCTCGTCCGGCTCGCCGACATCCATGGCGATCTGCAGATGCACACGACGGACAGCGACGGCCGCGACTCGCTGGAGGCGATGGCCGAAGCCGCGCAGGCGCTCGGCTACGAGTACATCGCGATCACCGACCACACGCCCGCGGTGCGCATCGCGGGCGGCATGGATCGCGCCGGCTTCCGCCGCCAGATGCGGCGCATCGAGCGCCTGAACGGACGACTGCGCGGGCTGACGGTGCTCGCCGGCGCGGAAGTGGACATCCACGCCGACGGCACGCTCGACCTCGACGACGCCACGCTGGCGGCGCTGGACGTCGTCGTCGTCGCCGTTCACTCTCGGCTCGACCTCGCGCCGGACGCGCAGACCCGCCGTCTCCTGCGCGCGCTCGCGCACCCGTCGGTCGACATCTTCGCTCACCCCTCCGGGCGCCTGATCGGCCGGCGGCGCGCCGCATCGTTCGACCACGACGCCGTCTTCCGCGCGGCCGCCGAGCACGGCGTGGTCGTCGAGGTCGACGCGCAGCCGGAACGGCTCGACCTCGACGACGTCGCCTGTCGCGCCGCGATCGCGCACGGCGTCACCCTCGCGATCGATAGCGACGCGCACGCCGCCGCGGAGCTCCGGTTCATGCGGTGGGGCGTGGACCAGGCGCGGCGCGGATGGGTGGAGCGCCGGCACGTCGCGAACGCGCGGCCGCTAGCCGAGCTGCGCGCGCTGCTGCACGGGGCGCGGCGGTGAGGCGCGGGGCTCTGGATGGTGAGGCGCCGGCGTTGCGGCGACGGTGAGGCGGCGGCGCGCCGGAGTCATCGCCGGCGCGCGTCGCTCAGCTCCGCGCCTTTCGCCGCGGCCGGAGCAGCACGATCCCGCCGACGACGATCAGCGCCGTGGCGAGCAGCGGTGCCTCGACGCCGCCGAGCTCGGAGAGCCCGCCGACGAGGGCGAGCACGCCCAGCGTCGTGCTGAAGGCGCCGATCGGCACACGCTTCACATAGCGCACGACGTTCAGCCCCAGCAGCAGCACCCCCGTGGCGATCAGCCAGGTGCCGGACGGTACCTGCTCCGAGAAGAGCCAGAGGAGCCCCGTCATCAGCAGGAAGACACCCCACCCGATCTCCTCGAGGCGCCGGTCGAACGCCGATTGCCGAGACGTCGGCTCGTACGTCTCCGGTGGCGAGCCCACTCGCGTGGCCATGACATCCTCCGCGTGGAGTCCTGCGGTGTGATCCGGCGGACTACAGCAGCACGAGCAGCGTGCCACCCTCGTCCTGCGTGATCCAGAGCGCGAGATCCCGGTAGTCGGTGCTGCGCACGATCTCGACCCGGCGCGGATGCGCGACCTCGTGCGTCAGGTGCGCCGCCGCCCCGGCGCCGTCGCCGAGCATGATCTCGAAGCGATCGTCGCGGGGATCGTACGCCACGCCCTTCAGCGGAAGCTCGAGCTCCTCCTCCTGCACCCCGAGATCGGGCGTATCGACCTCGAGGACCGTCCGCCGGCTGGCGTTCCGGTCGGTGAACTCCTGCATCGTCGTCGCCCATTCCTCTCGTGGCACACGCATGTCGTCCTCCGGTCGAGTCGTCGTCCGCCGCGGCGCCGGTCGTGCGAGCGCACCCGGCGCCACCACAGCAAGTTCGGTCCGGTCAGCGCCATCGGCAGTCGGGTGTCTTCGGTACGGGCGGAGGGGATGCGCCGTCAGGGCGCGTCGCCGCCCGACCGGCGTGCCGGGGCGAGGCCGTAGAGCGACTCCCCGGCGGCGATGCAGCGCACCGCGCCGGCGAGGAGGAGCGCGACGGAGATGCGACGCGTCGGCGGCTCCCGTTCGTCGGCGCCGCACGGAATCGTGTCCGTGAGCACGAGCTCGCGGATCCCCGCTGCGGCGAGGCGCGCGCGGGCCTCGGGGACGAGGATGCCGTGCGTCGCCACGACGGTGAACGGGGTCGCGGCGCCGGCGTCGCGCAACGCACGAGCGCACTCGACGATCGTCCCGCCCGTGGCGATCATGTCGTCGACGATCACGCAGGGACGACCTCGAACCTCGCCGGTGACCCGGCCGACGGCGACGCGGCTCCCGCCCAGCCGGCGCTTGTCGCAGCTCGCCGTCGTCCTGCCGAGCAGGCGGGCGTACTCGGTGGCACGACGCACGCCCCCGAGGTCGGGGGAGACGATCACCGCCTCGTGGGGGAGGCGCTCCCCGATCGCGATGGCGAGCGCGGGCACCGCTGAGAGCGCATCCACGGGAATGTGGAAGAATCCCTCGACCTGTGGCGTGTGCACGTCGATCGAGACGACGTGGTCGATCCCCGCGCTCTCGATCATGCCGGCGACGAGGCTCGCCATCACGGGGACGCGGCGCCCCTCGCGCTTGTCGCCGCGCGCGTAGCCGAGGTACGGGACGATCGCGACGACGCGCGCCGCGGCCGCGCGGCGGCAGGCATCGGCGAGAGCGAGGAGCTCGACCAGGTGGTCGTTCACGGGCGGCGAGGTCGGCTGGAGCAGGAAGACCTCCCGCTCCCGCACCGACTCGTCCAGCCTCGCGGAGACTTCGCCATCCGGGAAGCGCTCCACGGCGCAGCGCCCGAGCGGCACGCCGAGCTCGCGCGCGACCGCGTCGGCGAGCGCGGGGTTCCCCGTCCCGGCGAAGAGGGCGACGGCGCGGCCGCGCGTCACGTGGGGCACTCCGGTCGGCGATTCCAGCGACTCGGCCACGGCGTCGTTCCCTCGGGGACGAAATGAGAACCCCCGCATTCGGCTCGCGCCTCCTGCAGGGGTTCCCGATTCGCTGGCGACTGCCGGTCTCTCGATTCGGAACCACGTCGCCTTCGGGTCTCCCCTGTGCGTCATGGTCTGGCCGGCAGTCTTGCCCTCGTCGGACGGACCCGACTCAGGTGCTTCGGTCTTCCCGAAGCTCTGGTTGTGTCCAGCGGCCTCACAACCCGTCCACCGATCCGAACGTCGGTGAACTGCCTTCCAACGGCGTCCCGCGAGAAGGCTTCGTCCACGGGCATCCGTCCCGTGAGCGCAGGACAATGATGCCACGCTCCGGCGCGTGCGCCAATACACGAAACACCGGACATGCGTGCGGAATTGCCCGACACGGCACTCTCCCTCACCGCGTCCAGATGACGATCGCGCCGCAGGCGCGCTCTCCGCCTCGGGCGCGGCCCAGTCCGGCAATTCGCTCGGAGCGCGCCCACCCGAGGTCCGGGCACCGCCCCTCGGTCGTAGCGAGTCACGGACGCGGGGACCTCCTGTGCGAGAAGCCCCCCGGCGCGTGCGGCACATCGCCGACAGCCGGCGCCATCGCGGCGGCCTAACTTCGGATCGACCGGCGGCACCATGTGCCCGAGCGCGCGCGATCGTCCCGACCGCGCGCCGCGGGCCCGGCCGTCGAGGCGCCGCAAGGAGGAACGACGATGCTGAAGCTGCGCGACATCATGACCCGCGAGGTGATCACCGTGAGCCCGGAGTTGAGCGTGCGGGCGGCGATGGAGCTGCTCGTCGCGAGGCACGTGGGCGGGGCGCCGGTGGTCGCCGGCGGCACGGTGGTCGGCGTCGTCTCGGCCTCGGACCTGCTCGCGCTCGCGGCCTCGCTCCCCGGGGTGCCGACGGAGCGCACCGACCAGGTGGAGGCCGGGGAGTGGCGCGAGCTCCCCGGGTTGGAGGAGGAGCCGGGGGCCGAGCCTGCCGCTGCGTACTTCACCGAGATGTGGGCGGACGCCGGCGCCGCGGTGGACGAGCGCTTCTCGAAGGTGGAAGGGCCGGAGTGGAACGCGCTCGAGGAACGGACCGTGGAGGAGGCGATGACGCGCGACGTCCGCTCGCTGCCCTCGACGGCCGATGTGACCGCGGCGGCCGAGCACATGCGGCTGGCGGGGATCCATCGCGTGCTCGTGATCGATGACGGCGAGCTCGTGGGTATCGTGACGGCGCTGGACGTCACGCGCGTCGTCGCCGACCACCAGGTCACGAGCCGCACGTACGCCTTCAACCGCGAGCGGGACTTCGACGAGCGCGGCTGGCTCCCGCAGTCCGTTCCGGAGGGCGAGCTCGCGGACGTGCCGTCCCCGGAGCTACCCGACCCGCGCGGCGACGGGCCGGTCGAGGCCCCGGCACAAGAGGAGGCGCCCCGCCCCGCCGACGCCTAACGTCGCGAACTCGCCCCCGTCGACTCTCGCCGCCGCGCCGACGGCGAGGCGAAACAGGAGGTCCCCATGCTGACGCAGATCGAATTGCTCGAGATGGAGCTCGCCATGCGCGCGACGCGCGCGCTCAGCGTGTACGTCCCGACGGGCACGACCGACCCCGCGATGCGGCGCGCCTGGCGCACGGAGCTGGACCAGGCGCTCGGCGCCGTCCGCGATGCGGTCCCGGCCGACGCCGGCCTGTCGCGGCGCGAGCTCGACCAGGCCATCGTGCACCTGCGCGCGTGGCTCGAGACCCTCGGCGACCCGCCCGGCGGACTCGGGCTCGCGGCCTTCGCGACCGCGGATGGGGTGCGCCACGCCACGACGGTCCCCGTCGCGCTCTCGCCGCTCGTCGCGTGGGAGACGGGTGTGCGCATCGCGCCCTACGTCCGCGCGCTCGCGAGGGCACGCCCCGTGGCCGTCGCGCTCGTGGACGACCGCACGGCGCGCGTGTACGCGTATCGCGAGGGCGCCGTCGAGCGGCGCGGGACGCTGCGCGCCCACGTGCCGTTCGAGCGGCCGTCGCACATGGGCGGCTCGCGGCAGGGATTCGGGCCGAACACGCGCGGCCGCACGGGCACCGATGCCGCCGAGCGCGAGCTCGCGACCGGGACGTCGCGAATGCTCGGCGAGCTTGCCGAGCGTCTCGTCGCGGACGCGGGGACGGACGGGTGGATCGTCGTCGGCGGGATGCCCGAGCCTGCGCGCGCCGCCGTCGCGATGCTCGCCCCGCACTTCGCCGCGCGTGCCCGCATCGCGCGCGGGCTGACGATGCGCTCCACCGAGTCGGAGATCTCGCGCGCGGCCGGCGTCTGCGTCGCCGAGCTCGACGAGGCGCATGCCCTCGCCGCGGTCGAGGAGCTGCTGGACCGCGCCGGCGCCGGCGGCAACGGCGCTGCGCGGGTCGCCGATACGCTCCACGCGCTCGCGGACGGCGCGGTACAGGAGCTCCTCTTCACGCCGGGGTTCCTCGCCGCCCATCCGGAGGTCGCGGAGGCGGCGGTGGAATCGGCGCTGGAACAGCGCGCCGAGGTCGGCGAGGTCGCCGGTCCCGCGGCCGCCAGGCTCGACGCCGTGGCCGAGGGGATCGGCGCGCGGCTGCGCTTCCCGTCCCACCGCGCACCGGAGCGCGGCGCCGAGGGCTCCCGGACCTGAGGGCGCCGGTCCGCGCTCGGGTGCGCCACGCCGCGCCCGGGCGCGGCACGACGAGTGCGGCGCTCGCATCGACCACACGGAGCGAGCGGATGGCGAGCGCGCAGGGCACGGAGCCGACCAGCATTCCCGCCGCCACCGACGAGGAGCGCGTGCTGGAGGTCGTGCGCGAGCTCGCGCGCGAGACCGGCGGCGCGCGCGCCGCGGCTGCCGTCACACGCACGGCCTCGCTCGAGCGGGAGATCGGCTTCGGCTCGCTCGAGCGCGTCGAGCTGCTGGCCAGGCTGGAGCGCGTCCTCGGCCGCGAGGCGGACGACCACCTCCTGCTCGTCGACACCCCGGAAGAGCTCGCCCGCGCCCTCGCCGACGCGCCGCGCAGCGCCGGTCCGGCGGCCACGCCGGCCCCGGTGCCACGCGCGCCGACCGCGGTGCGCGTGGACGACGTCGCCACGCTGACCGAGGCGCTGGCACGACGCGCCGCGGCCGAGCCGGCGCGGATGCACGTCGTCCTGCACGAGGAGGCCGCGCGCCGTTCCGTCTCGTACGGCGATCTCCAGACGGGCGCCGCGACGATCGCCAGGGGGCTCGCCGCCCGTGGCGTACAGCGCGGAGAGCCCGTCGGGATCATGCTGCCGACGGGGCTCGACTTCCTCCAGACGTTCATGGGCGTCCTCGCCGCCGGCGCCGTCGCCGTGCCCCTCTACCCGCCGTGGCGGCTGGACCGCATTGCCGAGTACCTCCAGCGCCAGTCGCGCATCCTGGCGAACGCCGGGGCGCGGCTCCTCGTCGCGCCGCCCGACGCCGTGCCGCTGGCGCGCATGCTGCGCGGCCGCGCGCAGGGGCTCCACGCGATCGTCACCGCGGAGATGCTGCTCGCCGAAGGGGAGCACGCGGCGAGCGAGCACGTCGCGACGGACGCGTCCGCACCGGCGCTCATCCAGTACACCTCCGGCAGCACGGGCGACCCGAAGGGCGTGCTCCTCACGCACGCGAACCTGCTCGCCAACATCCGTGCGATCGCCGCTGGGGTGGAGATGCGTGCGAGCGACGGCGCCGTGAGCTGGCTCCCGCTCTATCACGACATGGGGCTCATCGGCGCGTGGCTCTGCGCGCTCGTCGAGGGGATCCCGCTCGCGCTCATGTCGCCGCTCGCCTTCCTCGCCCGTCCCGAGCGCTGGCTCTGGGCGATCCACGAGCACCGCGCGACGCTCTCCGCCGCACCGAACTTCGCGTACGAGCTCTGCATCCGGCGCGTCACGGACGAGGCGATCGAGGGGCTCGACCTCTCGTCGTGGCGATGCGCGCTGGACGGCTCGGAGCCGGTGAGCGCCGAGACGCTCGAGCGCTTCGCGGAGCGCTTCGCGCGGCACGGCTTCCGGCGCGATGCGCTGATGCCGGTGTACGGGCTCGCCGAGAGCTCCGTCGCCCTGTGCTTTCCGCCGGTCGCGCGGGCGCCGCGCGTGGACCGCGTGGCGCGCGACGCCTTCGAGCGCGAGCGGCGCGCGGTCCCGCACCCCGCCGACGGTGCCGATGCGCTCCGCTTCGTCTCCGTCGGGAGCCCGCTGCCGGGTCACGACGTGAGCCTGCTCGACGAGGCGGGCGCCGAGGTCGGTGAGCGCCGCGTCGGGCGGCTCGTCTTCCGCGGACCATCGTGCATGGCCGGCTATTACCGGAACCCCGAGGCCACCGCGCGAGCGACGCTCCCCGACGGCTGGATCGACAGCGGCGACCTCGCCTATCGCGCGGATGGCGAGCTGTTCATCACGGGGCGCGTCAAGGATCTGATCATCAAGAGCGGCCGCAACATCGTGCCGCAGGAGATCGAGGAGATCGCCGGCGACGTCGACGGGGTGCGGAAAGGGTGCGTCGCGGCCTTCGGGCTCCCCGACGCGCGACTCGGCACGGAGCGGCTCGTCGTCGTCGCCGAGACGCGCCTGACGGGCGCGGACGAGCGCGAGCGGCTGGCGGGCGCCGTGGTGGCGGCGGTCTCGGAGGCGGTCGGCCTGCCTCCGGACGACGTCCGCATCGTCGCGCCGGGCACGGTTCCGAAGACGCCGAGCGGGAAGATCCGACGCGGCGCGGCGCGCGAGATCTACGCCCTCGGACGGCTCGCGGGCGCGCCGCGCGTCTCGCTGTCGCTGCGTGCCCGCCTGCTCGCGATCGCCGCTGCACGGTCGGTGCGCGAGGGCGCGCGCCGCGCCGGGCGCGGCCTCTACCTCGCGGCGGTCGGGGTCGCGTGGGGCGTCGCGCTCGCGCTCCTCGCGCCGCCCCTCGCGCTCCTCGCGCGCCTCCTGCCGCGCGGGCGCCCGGTGCGCGTCCTCTCCCGCCTCGCCAGCCGCGTCGCGCTCGCCATCAGCGGGTGCCGCGTGGTGGTGGAGGGACGCGAGCAGCTGCCGCGCGACGGGGCGGTGGTCCTCGTCGCCAACCACACGTCCTACGCCGACGTACCGGCGCTCCTCGCCGCGCTGCCGATCGACTTCGTCTTCGTCTCGATGCGGGAGATCCTGGGATGGCGGCTCGTCGGCGCCTTCGCGCGGCTCGGCGAGCACCCGCTGGTCGATCGCTCGACGGCGGAGCGCCGGCTGAGCGCGGCGCGGGAGATCGAGGCGCGGCTGCGCGCCGGCGAGTCGCTCCTCTTCTTCCCGGAGGGAGCGATCGGCGCCGGCGTCGGGGTGCGCCCCTTCCGGCTGGGCGCCTTCGAGGCCGCGGTCGCCACGCGCACGACGGTCGTGCCGATCGGGATCAGCGGGGCGCGGCGCGTGCTGCGCC
>DASUSM010000105.1:0-6188 GCA_036375115.1 Gemmatimonadaceae bacterium
TCGCGGCCGCCGGCGTACGCGTTCTTCGTCCAGCCGCGCACGAGGGCGGCGAGCGAGGTGTACATGCGCGTCGAGATGCGCCCCGCGCCGAGCACGAGCGCGGGGTTCCGCCCGGCGAGGAAGAAGCGCTGCGCGAGCATCAGGTCCTCGGCGACCCGGTCGCGCACGGCGCGGTGGCCGCCGACCGCCTCGTAGGCGTCGCGGCGGACGAGGATGCACTGCCCGTTCGCGATCTTGTCGTGCACGCGCGTCGAGCGGTTCACGATCTCCGTGCCGCCGAAGCGCGCCCAGAGCATCCCGAAGATCTGCGGCTGGACGACCTTCTCCCAGAACGTGCCGAGCTCCTGGTCCGCGTCCACGGAGAGGAGCCCGGCACCGCGGGCGCGCATCGCCTGCACCGCGCGCGGCACGAGGTCCGGCGCCTGACGAGTGTCGGCGTCCACGAAGAGGACGAGCGCTCCGCGAGAGGCGTCGAAGCCCGCCTGGCACGCCCACGGCTTCCCGAACCAGCCGGCGGGGAGGGGCGGGGGGACGACGACGCGGAGGCGCGGATCCTCGGCGGCGATCCGCCGGGCGATGGCGCCCGTATCATCGGTGGAGTGGTCGTCCACGACGAGCACCTCGAGGCGCGGCCACTCGGCGGCGAGGGCGGAGCGGACGCACCGCTCGATCGTCGCCGCCTCGTCGCGCGCCGGGACGACGACCGAGACGAGCGGCGCGTCCGCCGGGACCGCCGTCGGCTCCTCGTCGAGCGAGCGCGACTGGCGCATCCGCCACGCGACGTGCAGCGGGACGAGGATCCAGGGGAGGGCGAGGAGGACGGCGAGGAGGGACTCGGGCATGACGCGGGGAAACGTAGCGCGACGTACGCGGCTCTGGCGCTTCCGGACGAGGGGTCCCATCATGGGGGGGCGACGGGCGCCCCGCGGCGACGTGGCGGCGACGCGCCGAACCTCCCACACTCCGGTCCCGATGCGACGCCACGCTCGAGGGGCTCGGTGGACGTGTCTCGCGCTCGCGGCGGCGACCCTCCTCGCCGGCGCGGCCGGTGGATGCGCGGCGCGCGGGAGCGCGGAGCCCGGCGGAGTCCGGCGCGATCCGGACCTCGTGACGGCGGACGAGCTCGCGCGCGGCGGGTGGATGAACGCGCACACCGCGATCGCCGCGCTGCGGCCGCGCTGGCTGCTCAACCGCGGCCCCGACACGATCTACGGTCAGATGGGCGACGTGCAGGTGCTCCTCGACGGCGTGCCGATCGGACGGCCGGCGGAGCTCCTCGGCGTCCCGGTCGTGGACATCGCCTACATCAGGTTCGTCGAGCCGACCGTCGCCGCCGCCCGCTGGGGGCCGCGATTCTCGCACGGGGCGATCTACATCGCCACCTGGCTCGGGGAAGGGGAGGTCGCGGAAGAGCCGTGAGGCGGCGGCGCCGCCGCGAGCGCGGCGTCCGACTCCTCGCCCATCCCCCTCGAGATCACCGTCGCCGCCGACATGTGGCCGGCGACGTTCGCCGCCGTGCGGAACATGTCGGGGATGGTGTCCACCCCGAAGAGGATCCCGATCCCCTCGATCGGCAGCCCCACGGCGAGCAGCACGGGGACCATCACGTAGATCGTCCCGCCCGGCACGCTCGGCACGCTGAACGTCGTGATCACCGACATGACGACGACCGTCGCGAGCTGGGCGCCGCTCAGGTCCACGTCGTAGAGGCGCGCGACGAAGAGCACGCCGACGGGGATGAAGACGGCGCTCCCCGTGCGATAGACCGACGCCGCCAGCGGGAGGAGGAACGCCGTCACGCTCTCTGGCAGGCGGAGAATGTCGCGCGCGCCCTCGAACATCGCGGGGAGCGCGGCGAGCGACGAGCGCGAGCTGAAGCCGACCGCCTGCCCCGGGAGCGTCGCCTGCACGAAGCGGCGCGGAGGGACGCGCCCGCCGAGGATGCCGAGCGGGTAGAGCACCAGCAGGATCGCCGCGAGGCAGAGCGCGACGACGAGGGCGATGAAGTACCCCATCGCGCCGACGGCGGCGAGGCCGAGCCGCGAGACGATCGGGAGCGTGAGGGCGAAGACGCCGACCGGCGCGGTGACGAGGATCCAGCGCACGAGCACGAGCGAGGCGTCGGCGACGCCGGCGAAGAAGCCGACGAGCTGCGCGCGGCGCGCCGGCGCGAGGCGGGTGATCGCGAGGCCGAAGGCGAGCGTGAAGACGATCAGCGGGAGCATCGCGCCGTCCGCCGCGGCGCGGATCGGGTTGCTCGGGACGAGCGCGACGAGCCACTCGCCGATCCCCGGCACCGCCTTCGCGCCCTCCGCGGCCTGCGTCGCCGTGCCGCTCACGCTCGCGCGGAGCGCGGCGACGGCCTCGGGATCGAGACGCATCCCGCCGAGCAGCGGCGCCGCGACGAGGGTGCTCGCCGTCGCGACGAGCACGAGCACGACGACGAAGACGACGAGCGCGCGCCACCCGACGCGCCCCACCGCGCGCGCGTCCGGCGCCGACGTCACGCCGACGACGAGGCTCGCGACGACGAGCGGGATCACCGTCATCCGGATCGCGTTGATGAACAGCGTGCCGAGCGGCGCGACGAGCGCGATGACGCGCTCGGCGGTCTCGGGCGGTCCGGCGGAGAGGAGGAGGCCGGCGGCGAGGCCGGCGACGAGGCCGATGAGGATGCGTGTGGTGAGCGACACGCGGAGAACCTACTCCTCGCGCGCGGGGGGCGGGAGGCGGAGGCGCCGATGATGCGAAACGGGCGCCCGCGAGGGCGCCCGTTCGACGACGTCGCGAGGACCGTCGTGGATCAGCGGTTGCCGCCCGAGCGTCCGCCCGAGCCGCCCTCGAGATCCTCTCCCTCGGAGCCGCGGCCGGTCTGCGCGCTCTGGCCGCCCTGACCGGACTGGCCGGACTGGCCGGACTGGCCGGACTGGCCGGACTTGCCGGACTGACCGCCCTGACCGCCCTGACCGCCCTGACCGCCGCGACCGCTCTGGCCGCTCATGCCGCCCTCGTCGGACTGCGCGCCGCGCCCGCCCTGGCCGCTCTGCGAGCCGTCCTCGAAGCCCGAGCTTCCGCCGTAGCCGCCCTGGCCGCCGCCCTGCGCGCGCTGTCCGCCCTGGCCGCTCTGACCACTCTGACCACTCTGGCCGCTCTGACCACTCTGGCCGCTCTGCGCACGCTGCGCGCTCCCGCTCGCGCCCTCGCTCTCGTCGCCGATGGCGTCGCGCGCGCTGCTCCCCACCCCACCCTTCGTCGCCGAGCTTCCGAGCCCCTCGTCGCCGGCGCGATCCGTACCGCGCTTCGACGCATCCTGTCCGCCCTCGGCGCCGCCCGACGAGCGGCCCTCCAACCCGGACTCCTGGTTGTCGCGCGAGCCCTGCTCCCTGTCTCGGTCCATCGCGTACCTCCCATGTGCTGCGGGTGCTGCGACGCCGCGTGCTGCGGCGGTCCGGGACCAGCCCCGGGGAGCCGAGCGAGGGCAACACACGTGCCGATGCCCGGCGGCGCGCGCGGATGGCGAGCGTCCCCCGTTGCCGCGTCGTCCCGCGCGGTCTACGTTGCGCGAGCATGCGCGCCGCCCGCACTCTCGTCACGCCGCCGTCGCTCGCACCGGGTGCGCGCGTCGCGCTCGTCGCCCCCGCCGGACCGCTGCGCGGCCCCGAGGACGTCGAGCGCGGCTGCGCCAACGTGCGCGAGCTCGGATGGGAGCCGGTCGTCGGGATGCACATCCTCGAGCGCGCGGCGTACTTCGCCGGGAGCGACGCGGTGCGGCTCGCCGACCTCAATGCCGCGCTCCGCGATCCGCGCATCGACGGCGTCTGGTGCCTGCGCGGGGGCTACGGCGTCATGCGCCTCCTCGACGGCATCGACTACGACGCGCTCCGCCGGCGGCCGAAGGCGCTGCTCGGCTTCTCCGACATCACCGCGCTCCACGCCGCGGTCGGCGTGCGCTGCGGCCTCGCGACCTTCCATGCGCCGGTCGCGCGCAACGCGCTGAGCCGCTTCTCGCGCGACTCGCTCGAGCGCGCCGTCGGGCGCGGCATCGATCCGTGCGGCAGGGCGCCGGACGCGCGCACGCTGCGGCGCGGGCGTGTCGGCGGGCGCCTCGTCGGCGGCAACCTCGCCCTCCTCGCCGCGCTCGCCGGGACGCCCTACGCCCCCGACCTCACCGACGCGATCCTCGTCGTCGAGGACGTCGGCGAGGCCGTCTACCGGGTGGACCGCATGCTGCGCCAGCTCCTCCTCTCCGGCGCGCTCGCCGGCTGCCGCGCGATCGTCGCCGGCGCCTTCACCGAGGTGCCGGCCGACGCGAGCGCCGGCCACGCCGCCGCCGAGCGCACCGATGCGGCGCGCACGACCGACGACGTCGTCGGCGAGATCGCCGAGATCCTCGAGGTCCCCTGCCTCGCGGGGATCCCCGTCGGACACATCGACGATCAATGGACGCTTCCGCTCGGCGCCGCGGCCGAGCTCGACGCGGACGCGCGACGCCTCGCGGTGCAGATGTAGATTCCGCTGGTCCGCCGGCGCCGGGCGCGGCGCCGCGGGCCTCACCTCGAACCCGCACCAGCGTGATGCCCCACAAGTCCGCGACGGATCTGATCAACGAGGCGAAGCAGCGCATCCGCGAGGTCTCGCCGCGCGAGGCCGCGGAGATGCGCCGGCAGCCCGACGTCATCTTCCTCGACGTGCGCGAGCCGTACGAGTGGAACCTCGGGCACGTCCCCGGCGCGATCCACATCCCGCGCGGCACGCTCGAGTCGAACGTCGAGCCGCGCGTCCCGCGCGAGGCGACGGTCGTCGTCTACTGCGCCGCCGGCAACCGCTCGGCGCTCGCCGCGGACACCATGCAGCAGATGGGCTACTCGAACGTCGTCTCGATGTCGGACGGCTGGCGCGGGTGGGTGCACTTCGGGGGCGAGGTCGAGGGGTGACGCCGGGCGAGACGTTCGCGCGCGAGAGCATCCGGCGCGACACCTTCGCTCTTCCCACGGGCGACGGGCTGGTCGTCCGCGGCGACGCGCTCCTGCCGCCGGGCGCGACGACCGCCGTCGTCCTCTGCCACGGATTCCTCGGCTTCGGCCGCTGGGCGTTCTTCCCGTACGTCGCCGAGAAGATCGCCGAGGCGGGGATGCACGCGATCGCCTTCGACTTCTCGGGGAGCGGCATCGGCCCCGACCGCGACTCGTTCACCGAGCCCGACGCGTTCGAGGCGAACACGTACACGAAGGAGCTGCGCGACCTCGCGCTCGTCGAGGAGGAGGCGCACGCGCGCGGGTGGCTCGGCGAGACCTATGGACTCTTCGGCCACTCGCGCGGCGGCGGGATCGCCGTCCTCCACGCCGCGCGCTCGCCGCGCGTCGGTGCGCTCGTGACGTGGGCGTCGGTCGCGCTGCTCGGCCGCTGGCCGGCGCACGAGATTCCCGGGTGGCGCGAGCGCGGATGGCTCGAGGTGAAGAGCACGCGCGCCGGCGACGCCCTCCGGCTCGGCACCGGCGTCCTCGACGAGCTCGATCGGCTCGGGCGCACGGAGCTCGACGTCCTCGCCGCCGCGGGCCGCCTCGCGATTCCCTGGCTCATCGTCCACGGGACGAAGGACGACAAGGTGCCGGTGGACGACGCGCGGCTGCTCCACGACGCGGCGGCGCGCACGCGCCCCGAGCTCCTGCTCGTGGACGACGCCGACCACACCTTCGGCGCATGGCACCCGCTCGGCGTCCCCACGGTCGCCCTCGCCGAGGCGACGCGCGACACCGTCGCCTTTCTCGATGGGGTCCTCGCCTGACGAGAGGGCGGCGGCCGCCATCGGCGCAGCAGACGTGAGCGACGCGCTCGCCGCGCTGCTCGCGCGCGCGGAGATCGCGCGCCTCGCCGCGCTCCTCGCCGAACGGCCGGGGCTCGTGCTCGAGCGCGCCGAGCCCGATCCGGATCCGCGCCCGCTGCGCCACGCCGCCGTCGCGCTCGTGCTGCGCCACGGCCCCGGCGGGGAGCCGGAGCTCCTGCTGATCAAGCGCGCGGAGCACGAGGCGGACCCGTGGAGCGGGCACATCGCGCTCCCCGGCGGCCGCCACGAGCCGCAGGACGCGACGCTCGTCGAGACGGCGGTGCGCGAGACGCGCGAGGAGACGGGGCTCGACCTCGCGCGCGCGGGGCGCATCCTCGGCACGCTCGACGAGATCAGCCCGGTG
>DASUSM010000106.1:0-6810 GCA_036375115.1 Gemmatimonadaceae bacterium
GGCCTCTCGTACTTCCGTTTCGGCATCCCACCCCGTGACAGGAAGTGAGGATGCGTGAAGCGCCGCATGCGGTGCGGGGCGCCGTCCAGGTGGCCGGCGCCCCGCCACTTCGGCAGTCAGCTAGTCGGGGCTGTTCAGGAAACTCGGCCAGAAGTGTTCACTACTGAACACGCCTCGACAGCCGACGCTCGGCTCAGCCGCACTCGCTGAACCCGCAGACGTGGCACTTCACACATCCTTCCGCGAACTCGAGCTGGCTCCCGCAGTCGGGGCACGTCCCCATGAAGGTCTCGCTCGAGCCGTTCGGGTCGAAGAACGCCTCCGTCTGCTCCGGCCCCTGCGTCGCGCGCCCCGTGATCGGCGCCTCCTCGGCCGACGGCGAAGGGATCGACGGCTGCGCGAGGAGATCCTGCTGCACCCCCTGCTTGTCGCGCCACCACTTCTCGAGCGCGATGCCGATCGCGTCCGGCACCGAGAGCACCTTGTTCGGCCCGAGCCCGACCGCGCGGTCGGAGCCGATCCCGCGGAGCTGCTTGTGGATCTCCATCAGCGGGATCCCCGAGCGCAGGGCGAGGGAGATGAGCCGTCCCATCGCCTCGGCGTCGGCCATCGCGGAGCCGCCGGCCTTGCCGAGCGTGATGAAGACCTCGAATGGCTGGTTGCGGTCGTCCTCGGTGATGTTGACGAACATCGTCCCGAGCGGCGTCTCCGAGCGGTACGTCGTGCCGCGGAGCATGTCGGGGCGCGAGCGCTTCGCGCGGCGCTGGAGGTTCTCCGCCTCCGCGTCGAAGAGCGCCTTCTTCAGCCGCTCGACCTCGGCGTTCAGCTCGGCGATCGTCCCCTGGAGCTCGCCGATCTCGCGGCGCGACGACCCGGAGCTGCCCTCGGCCGAGTCCGTGCTGCCGGGAGCACGTCCCTTCTCGCGCTCCGCCTTCGCCTTCTCCGTCGCTCCCGTCGAGAGCACCTGGTTGTCGCGCGAGCCGTCGCGGTAGACCGTCACGCCCTTGCACTTCAGGTCGAAGGCGAGCTCGTAGATCGTGCGCACGTCCTCGACCGAGGCCGTGTGCGCGAAGTTCGTCGTCTTCGAGATGGCCGAATCGCAGAACTCCTGGAAGGCGGCCTGCATCCGGATGTGCCAGTCGGGCGCGATCTGGTTCGCCGTGACGAAAACGCGCTGCCAGCGCGCCGGCACGTCGGGGAAGTCCACGCGACCCTCCTTCGCGATCCGCTCCATCAGCGCCTCGGAGTACCACCCCTCGCGCTTCGCGATCGCGACGAAGTCCTCGTTCACGTCCGGCATCATGACGCCGGCCTGGTTGCGCATGAACGCCACGGCGAAGAGCGGCTCGAGTCCCGACGAGCAGCCGGCGATGATCGAGATCGTCCCCGTCGGCGCGACGGTCGTGACGTTGCAGTTGCGGAGGAGCTGCATCGGGCGGATGCGCTTCCCGTCGGCGTCGCGAGCGCACGTCTCGTCCGGGCCCCAGATCGAGCGCGCCCACTCCGGGAACGGCCCGCGCTCCTTCGCGAGGCGCTCCGACTCCTTCTTGCTCTCGACGTCGAGGAACTCCATCACCGTCCGCCCCATCTCGACCCCCTCCGGGGAGTCGTAGGGGATGCCGAGGCGCACGAGCATGTCGGCGAAGCCCATCACGCCGAGCCCGATGCGGCGGATGCGCTTCGAGAGCGCGTCGATCTCCGGCAGCGGGTACCTGTTCGCGTCGATGACGTTGTCGAGGAAGTGCGTCGCGAGGTGGATGTCGCGCCGGAAGGCGTCCCAGTCCATCGCGCCGTCGCGCACGTAGTGCCCGACGTTGATCGAGCCGAGGTTGCAGACGTCGTAGGCGAGGAGCGGCTGCTCGCCGCACGGGTTCGTCGCCTCGTAGGCGCCGAGGTGCGGGACGGGATTGTAGCGGTTCGCCTCGTCCACGTAGAACACGCCGGGCTCCCCGGTGCGCCAGGCGCCGAGGATCATCTTGTCCCAGACCATGTTCGCGTCGAGCTCGCCGACCGGCTTCCCGGAGCGCGGGTCCTTCAGCGCGTACGTCGTCTTCGCGCGCACCGCCTGCATGAACTCCGTCGTCACGGCGACGGAGATGTTGAAGTTCGTGACCTGCGTGAGGTCCTCCTTGCAGGTGACGAACTCGAGGATGTCCGGATGGTCGACGCGGAGGATCCCCATGTTCGCGCCGCGCCGCGTGCCGCCCTGCTTCACGGCATCGGTGGACGCGTCGTAGAGCTTCATGAACGAGACGGGGCCGCTCGCGACGCCGGTCGTCGAGCGCACGATCCCGCCGCGCGGCCGCAGCCGCGAGAAGGAGAAGCCGGTCCCGCCGCCGGACTGATGGATCAGCGCCATCGAGCGCAGCGTGTCGTAGATGCCGTTCTGCCCGTTGGAGAGCGCGTCCTCGACGGGGAGGACGAAGCACGCCGAGAGCTGGCCGAGCGGACGCCCCGCGTTCATGAGCGTGGGGGAGTTCGGCTCGAAGCGCCGCTGCGTCATGAGGAAGTAGAACTCCTCGGCCGCGGCCCGCACCGCCCCGTCGCTCGCGCCGTAGCGACGGTCCGCCTCGGCGATCACCGTCGCCACGCGCCAGAACAGATCCTCGGGCTTCTCCGTCGCCTTTCCGGCGTCGTCCTTCACCAGGTAGCGCTTCTCCAGCACGGTGCGCGCGTTCTGGCTCAGCGTGACGGGACCACTCGGCGGGGTGGTGGGCAGAGGCATTTCGACGACTCTCCTCTCGTGATGATGCGGTGATGCGCGAACGTGCGATGACGAGCGGTCGTGCGTGGGGTCGACGCGAGGCGGGAGGTGCTGCGCGGGAACCTGAACGGAGGGACCGACCGGAGCGGGCGCGTACGCTATCCCCTCTCGTGATTCCGCGCAAGCCGGGCGCCAACCGTCGTGCTTTCAGCGACTTACGGTATCCACATCAAAAACCTTCGGCGACGCCCGGCTTTTCCACGCTTCCCCACATCGTCGAGCCCGCGGCACGACCGAAAACGACAAAAGCGCCGTCCCGGGGGCGTGGATGCAACAGGACGGCGCTTCACAACGTCTATCCTGACAATCGCTTGCAGTTGTCGATCAGCAGTCGGCGGAGCTCCCGCCGCCTCACCAACCCGGCCCGGCCGGCCGCCGTTCCCACGTCGTTCGACCGCGGCGAGCCGGACTCCGCGCCACCCGTTTGCTCGGAAGCACGTGGCATGTCGGGTGCCATTTCGTGCCACGCGCGCCGAATGACGGGACGTGCGTTCGAGCGACGGCCGAGTCCGGCGAGCCCGCCGGAGCCGGCCTCCGCGCGCCGCCGAAAGAGACGCCGGCGGGCCGGGCGCCGCAAGGTCTTGCGCATCGCGCCGGCGGCGTGCAGCGGGCGCGGCCGGGCGCCCGGAGTGTCGTTAGGCGTCGGCCTCGTGAGCGCGGGGGCTGGCACTCACGACGAAGGGTGACACGATGAGACGGATGAAGCGGATCAGACTGTGATCCGTTCCTCTGCGTGGAAGACTCCTCCCCGCGGTGCTCTTCGAGTGGCTTTGGGGGGGGCGCCGCGTTGGATCGCGACACCGGCGCAGGGGTGCAAAGCCGCTCCCCCCGTTTCGTCCGGGCTCGTCGCGCGATGGACCCGCCCGACCGATGCCGAGCACCGTCCGATCCGTTCCATCCGTCGCATCGTGTCGAACTTCGTTGTGACTGCCGGCCCAAGCGGCAGTTCACGAGACCTCGAGCGGCCGTGCTTTCCCCCGCTACCGCCGCGCGAACTCCCCCCCGCGGTGCCGCTCCTGGAGCGCGAGGTACGCCGCGACGGTCCGCGCGATGCGGGCGCGCTCCTCGTCGGTCGTCTGGCGCACGATACGGCCAGGGACGCCGACGACGAGCGAGTTCGGGGGGACCTGCATTCCCTCGCGCACCACCGCCCCCGCCGCGACGAGCGAGCCCCGGCCGATGCGGGAGCCGTTGAGGAGGATCGCCCCCATCCCGATCAGGACGTCGTCCTCGACCGTCGCGCCGTGGACGATCGCGCGGTGGCCGATCGCCACGCGCGCCCCGATCCGCATCGGGAGCCCCGGGTCCGTGTGCAGCACGGCGCCGTCCTGGACGTTGCTCTCCGCGCCGACGACGATCGCGTCCGAGTCGGCGCGCACAACCGCCGTCGGCCAGATCGAGACGCGGGCGCCGAGCGTGACGTCGCCGAGGACGACGGCGAGCGGATGCACGAAGGCGCCGGGATCGATCGACACGGGGAGAGGGGAAGAAGGTGGAGGCCGGCCGTCAACGCCGGCCGCTCGCGAGGCCGCGGAAGTACGCCTCGAGCCCGTCGGCGATCCCGCGCGCGTACGCCTCGCGGCCCAGCGCCGTTCGCATCGCCGCCTCCTGCTCGGGCATCATGATGAAGAGCCCCTCGGTCAGAATCGACGGCATCCACGGCGTTCGCACGAGCGCGAGGTTGTCGTAGTAGACGCCGAGGTTCGGCAGGCCGAGCCAGCGCACCAGCTCGCGCTGCACGTCGCGCGCGAGCGGCTCCGACGGCGGGTGGAAGAAGTAGACGCCGGTCCCCTGCGCCGTGAACGGGTTCACGCCGTCGGGGAGCGCGTTGAGGTGCACCGACACGAGGGCGTCCGCGTTCGCCCGGCGTGCCATCTCCGGTCGCGCGTAGAGCGCCACCGGCTCCGCCGTCGTGCGCGTCATCAGCACGCGCGCGCCGCGCGCCTCGAGGAGGGCGCGCACCCGCTCGGCGACGTCGAGCACCGGCTCTGCCTCGTAGAGACCGGTCGGTCCCGTCGCGCCGGCCGGCGGATGTCCCGCATCGACGACGATCAGGCGCCCTCGGAGCGGCGCACCCGCGTCCACCGCCGGCGGACGACGGATGCGCAGGACGAAGCGCGCGCCGTCCTGCATCGCGTGCCATCCGTAGACGGGCGACGAGAGCCGGACCGTCAGGCGCGCCCGGTCGCTCGTCTCCTGTGTCCACTCGATCGTGCGCACGAGCGAGTCGTTCGCGGCGTACCGGATGATGTCGGTGTTCCCCGTCGTCCCGTAGAGCGTCAGCACGAGATCGCGCCCGTGCGCCTGCACGAGGAAGGCGGGGCGCTCGCCGAGGGGCATCACGACATCCACCCAGGCGCTGTCCGGCACGACGCGCAGGTTCGGCAGGACGCGCCGCGGCGCCGCGCTCCCCTCCGGGAGCGCGCGCACGTCCGCGGAATCGACCCAGATCTCGAGCTGTGAGTCGAGCCGGACCCGGAAGAAGGCGCCGCTGCGGCCGCTGAGCTCGACGACGGTGCCGGGGAGGAGGAACCACTTGTACGTCCCCCCCGGCACCGGGCGGCCGACGATCGGGAGCTCGGCGCCGGCCGTCGTGTCGGCGACGAGGATGCCGAGCCGCGGCGTCGTCGCGACGCTGTCCACCCGCGCGATCGGGAGCCGTACCGTGTCGGCGCCACGCGCGACGACGACGCGCGCCGCCGCGCGCAGGTCGCGCGCGGGGAGGTCGGCGGCGAAGGTGCTCGAGTCGCGGCGCCCCGGCAGGAGGAGTACGCGCCGCAGCTCCGGCGCCGGCGTCCGCCCGACGCGCGCGGTGTCGACGCCGAGCTCGACCCACGCCGTCGCCGCCGGGCTCGCGCGCACGCTCACCCGCACCGGCTCGTCGCCGCGCAGCGCGAGCCCGCCGCGAGGCGCGACGCTCGCGCTGTCGACGACGAGAACCGCCGTGTCGCCGAGCGCCGGGCGCGGCGGGAGAATGCGCACGGGGTGCGAGAGCCGCGCCGTGTCGGCGCCGAGGGCGGCGACCAGCTCGTAGCTCGAGTCGGCGGGGACGGGGAGGAACGCGATGAAGCTTCCGTTCGGCAGCACGCGCACCGGGGCGCCGTCGATCGTCAACGTCGCGAGCCCGTGCCCGATCGAGCCGAAGATGAAGTTCGAGTCGCGCGTCGCGATGAGCGCGTCGGCGCGCGGATAGACGACGCGCGGCTCGAGCGCGCCCTCGACGAGCGGCACCGCGGGGAGAACCCCGGGCGTGGGACCGGCGGGAGCCGGGGCCGGCTCCGGAGTCGGCGCGGGCGCGCAGGCGCCGGACACGCCCACGAGGGCGCAGGCGGCAAGGCGGGCCGCGGCGGCACGCGCGGCGCCGCGCCAAGTCCGGCGCGCCGGACGCGCAGGGGTGTTGGAAAGCGACATGCGCGCAAGGTAACGGCAGCCGCGCGAGGCGGGGAGCCGCGTTGCGCGACAACGAGTTGCACGTCTCGTTACATTGACCGCCTCGTCGGGCGCCTCTATATTCGCGCTCGACCCGCAGTTCCCGCCTGGAGGCCCTCCCGAGTGAGCCCCTGCGCCTTCTGCGGACGGGACAACGACGCCGAGTCACGCTTCTGCATCGACTGCGGCAAGCCCCTCACCCCGTCCGCCGCGCGCGTCCCTTCCCCGTCGCCAGCCAGCGCTTCCGAGTCCCGCCCCGCCGCCGTCCCCTCGGCGCGCGGAGGGTCCGCGGACGCGCCGCTCGTTCGCGCCGTCGTGCCCCCGACGCGGGTCTCGCCGCTCGTCGCGCCCGCGACCGGGCCGGCCGCGCCGGGCAGGCCAAGCAGCGCCACGTCGCCCCGCGGCACGCCCGTGGCACCCGCGACGCCGTTCGCCGGCGCGCCGTCGCACGGGGCGCCTTCCCCAGCGGCGGCGCCGTCGCCCGCCGCGGCACGCTGCCCGCACTGCGCCTCGCCAGTGGACCCGGCGCTCCCCTTCTGCCCCCGCTGCGGGCAGCGCACCGGGCTCGCGGCGTCCGTGACCACGGACGCGGGGACGGTCGTCCTCTCCGGTAGCCC
>DASUSM010000107.1:0-9982 GCA_036375115.1 Gemmatimonadaceae bacterium
CTGCGCGAGCGGCCGCAGGACGTGAAGAAGTTCTTCGCGGGGTGCTTCCGCCGTCTCGCGCGCACGCAGCCGGCGGCCGCGCGCGCGCCGCTCGCGCCGCTGCGCACGCCTCCCGGCGACGACCCGTACGGCTTCTGATGCGCACGCGCACTCCGCGGGCCGCCCGCCGCACGCTCGCCGCCGCCGCCGCGGCGCTGCTCGCCCTCGTCCCGGCTCCCGCCGACGCGCAGGGCGTCGTCCGCAAGACGGGCATCCGCCTCGAGGTGCGGCCGCGTCCCGGCGACACGATCCACACGCGCCTCGACCAGACGGTGGAGATGACGGGGACGATGGTGCGAGGCGCCGCGGACTCGTCGAAGACGGTCGTGACGACGATCGTCGTCTTCGGCCGCATCGTGCCGGAGCGCCGCGAGGGGAAGTCGACGCGCGTCGTCGCGTTCACCGACTCGCTCGATGTGCGCTCGACCGGAGGACGCTCCGCGCTGAACGAGGAGACGCTGCGGCGCGCGCTCGTCGGCCGGCACCTCCACCTGCTGCTCGCCCCCGACGGCTCGACGCAGATCGTCGAGGAGCCGCTCGAGACGACGAGCGCGCTGCGGACGCTCGTCGCCCAGATGCCGGCGACGCTCCCGAACCACGTCGTGAAGGTCGGCGACCGCTGGCAGCAGGTGATGGCGATCCCCGTCGCGGGCGACCCGACGGGCACGCAGGCCGGAGAGCTGACGACCGACTTCCGCCTCGACTCGCTCTCGCGCGACGGCCGCCGCGCCTTCGTCTCGCTGAGCGGCTCGATCACGCGCGACTCGAGCGCGACGCCGCTGCCTCCCGGGGCGACGTACTCGATGCGGGGAGAGGTCGAGGGGCTCGTGCTCGTGGACCTGCGGCGCGGGTGGATCACCGAGTCCAGCGCGGAGATCCTCATTCGCTCGGCACTCACGCCGCCGGCGGACAGCGGAGACCCGCCGATGCGCTTCGTCATGAGGATCTCGCAGCGCCTCCGGGCGCTCCCCTGACGCCGGCGGACGGCGGCCTCGTTTGAGGTGGCGCGGTACTTGTGTTAGGTTGTTGTCGGTCAAAAGGTTAGAGGCAGGGAAGAGGAAAGAGGCGAGATGGAAGAGCCGGTGGATGCGAAGCGTGCGTTGCAGCCCGCGCTTCCGCCGCCGCTTTTCCCGCCCTTCCGCTTCCCTCGTCCCTCCTCCCGCTTCCCCGCGGTCAGTTGCGCCTCGTCCATCTCTCCGACCTGCACCTCGGCTACCGCCAGTATCAGCGTCTGACTCCGACTGGGATCAACCAGCGCGAGGCGGACGTGGCGGGGTCGCTGAAGCGCGCGGTGGACCGCACGATCGAGCTGCGCCCCGATCTCGTGCTCCTCGCGGGGGACATCTTCCACAACGTCCGCCCGACGAACCCGGCGATCCTGCACGCGTTTCGCCAGTTCACGCGGCTGCGGCAGTCGCTGCCCGACGCGACGATGGTGATGGTCGCGGGGAACCACGACACGCCGCGGTCGAGCGAGACGGGGTGCATCCTCAAGCTCTTCACCGACCTCGGGATGGAGGTCGTGGACGCGGAGGCGCGGCGCGTCGTCGTGCCGTCGCGCGACCTCGCGATCCTCGCCGTGCCGGACAGCGGCGCGCCGCGCCCTGCGCTCGCGCCCGACCCGGCGTACCGGCACAACATCCTCCTCCTGCACGGGGAGGTCGAGGGCGTGCTCCGCGCGCCGGTGCCGGCGGACCGCGCGACGGCGGAGATCTCGCGCGCGGAGCTCGGCGCGTCCCGCTGGGACTACGTCGCGCTCGGGCATTATCACGTGTACCGCGAGATCGCGCCGAACGCGTACTACTCGGGCTCCATCGACTACACGAGCGCGAACACCTGGGGGGAGCTGGACGAGGAGCGCGAGCTCGGCGTGCCGGGGAAGGGGCTGATCGAGCACGACCTCGTGACGGGGCGTCACGTCTTCCACCCGCTCGCCCCGTCGCGCGCGCTCATCGCACTCCCCGCCTTCTCGGCGCGGGGGCGCACGGCGTCGGAGGTGGACGCCGAGATCCGCGAGCGGGTCGAGGGGTGCGCGGGGGGGATCGAGGACAGGATCGTGCGGCTCGTCGTGCACGACGTCTCGCGCCACACGGCGCGCGAGCTCGACTACAAGGCGGTGCGCGAGTACAAGCGCCGCGCGATGCACTTCCAGCTCGAGCTGCGGCGTCCCGAGATCATCCGCGTCATCGGCTCGGCGGCGCCGGGGCGGCGCCCGTCGCTGAAGGAGATCGTGCGCGACCGGCTGCAGAGCCGCCTTCTCGACGCCGACGTGAGCCGCGAGGCGCTGATCGCGCTCGGCATCGCCTACCTCGAGCGCGTCGAGCGCGAGTCGCGCGAGCAGCAGCTCGCGCCCGCCGCGGCGGAGGAGCCGTAGCGTGCGACTCCACGCCCTCCGCCTCCAGAACTTCCGCCAGCACGCGGACAGCGCGATCGAGTTCGACACCGGGCTGACGGGGATCATCGGCCCGAACGGCTCGGGGAAGTCCACGATCCTCGAGGCCGTCGCGTACGCGCTCTACGGCGTCGCCGCGGCGCGCAACACGAAGGAGACGATTCGGTTCGCGCGCGCGGGCGCGCGCGCGAGCGTGCGCGTCGAGCTCGATTTCGACCTCGCCGGCCACCGCTACCGCGTCGTGCGCGGGCTGACGAGCGCGGAGCTCTACCTGGATGGCTCCGACGCGCCGATCGCGAACTCGATCCGCGGCGTCGACGAGTTCCTGCGCCGCCGCCTCGGGATGAGCCGCGAGGAGTTCTTCAACACGTACTTCACGGGGCAGAAGGAGCTGAGCGCGATGGCGGCGATGAACGCCCCGGAGCGCGCCCGCTTCCTCTCCCAGGTGCTCGGCTACGAGAAGCTGCGCGCCGCGGAGGACCTCGCGAAGGAGCGCCGCCGCGACATCGTCAACACGATGAACGGGCTGCGGACGGGGATGCCCGACCCCGAGGCCGTCGCGCGGCTGCTCGAGGACACGGATCGGCGGCTCACGCTCTCCGCGGCGGCGCTCGCGGCGGCGGAGCAGCGCCGCGAGGAGTGCGCGGCGCGGCTCTCCGAGATCGCGCCGCGGTGGGAGCGCGCGCAGCTCGAGCGCGACCGCTTCCAGGAGATCGTCTCGGAGCTGCGCGTCGCCGAGAGCGAGGCGGCGGGCGTCGCGCGCGACCGCGCGCGGCTCGAGCGCGAGCTCGGCGACGTCGGCGTCGCCCGCGCCGAGCTCGCCGGCGTCCTCGAGGCGCTGCAGCCGTATCCGCGCATCGTCTCCGAGCTCCAGTCGCTCGACGTCCTCTACCGCGAGGAGGGGCGGCGCCAGACGCTGCTGCGCAGCGACCGCGAGCTGCGCGAGGACATCGCGCGGCTGCGCGACCGTCGCGCGCGGCTCGAGACCGCGCCGGCGCTCGAGGAGGAGGTGACGCTCGAGCTGGAGACGAAGCGCCGCGAGCTCGAGGAGCTCCAGGGGGTGCTGGAGGCGCGGCGCACCGAGTGGGTGCGCGATCGCCAGGAGGCGGAGACGAAGCGCCAGGCGCTGCGCGCGCAGTACCAGGAGCTGAAGGAGAACCGGGAGCGCCTCGTCCAGGCGGGAGAGGAGGGGATGTGCCCGACCTGCAACCGGCCGCTCGGCGGCCACTACCGCGGCGTGCTCGACCTCCTCGACGAGCAGGTGGAGACGGTGCGCGTGGACGGCGCGTACTACAAGTCGCGCCTCGAGCAGCTCGAGGAGATGCCGGAGGACGTGAAGCAGCTCGACGAGCGCCGCCGCACGACCTTCCAGGAGGTCGGCACGCTCGAGCGGCGGCTCGCGAAGGTGCAGCTCGCCGTCGGCGAGCTCTCCCAGGTCGCGCGCGACCTCGCCGTGCGCGAGCAGCGGCACGCGCAGCTGCTCGCCGAGCTCGAGTCGGTGCCGGCCGGCTACGATCCGGCGCGCCACGAGTTCCTCCGGCAGGAGCTCGAGCGCCTCACCCCGCTCGACCAGCGCGCGGCGCGCCTCGGCGCGCAGATTGAGCGCGAGCCGGCGCTGGCGCGCGAGTTCGCCGGCGTGCGGGAGCGGGCGGCCGCGCTCGAGGCGCGGCGCACGGGGCTGCGGCAGGCGCGCGACGCGGTCGCCTTCTCCGAGGAGGCCTTCGCGGCCGTGCGCGACGCGCACGATCGCGCCGCCGCCGAGGTCCGCGTCGCCGAGCTGGCCGCCGTCGCCGCCCGTGGCGAGGCCGACGTCGCGCGCCAGGCGCGCGACGCGGCCGAGCAGTCGCAGCGCGACGTCGAGCGCCTCCAGGCCGAGCTCGAGGACCTGAAGGTCGAGAAGCGGCTCAACGAGGAGCTCGTGCGCGCCTACTCCGACATCCGCTCGGACCTGAACCAGGCCCTCCGTCCCGAGATCTCGGCGCTGGCGAGCGAGTTCCTCACCGACCTCACCGATGCGCGCTACTCGGAGATGGAGCTCGACGAGCAATACCGCATCATCGTGCTCGAGGACGGCGTGCCGAAGCCGGTGATCTCCGGCGGCGAGGAGGACATCGCCAACCTCGTCTTCCGGCTCGCGATCTCGCAGCTCATCGCCGAGCGCGCGGGGCAGGCCTTCTCGCTCCTCATCCTCGACGAGGTCTTCGGCTCGCTCGACGAGTCGCGCCGGCAGAACGTCGTCGACCTGCTGCGCAAGCTCGGCGACCGCTTCGAGCAGGTCATCGTCATCACGCACATCGAGAGCGTCCGCGATGGCCTCGACCGCGTGATCGCCGTGCGCTACGACGAGGAGAGCGGGGCGAGCCGCGTGGAGCACGTGGACATCACCGGCGCGCCGGCGGGCGCCTCGGGGAGCGCGGCGCGCTGGACCGAACAGGCGGGAGCCGCGGACTGATGGCGACCTCGCGCTCCTGGCGCACGACGCGCCCTCTCGACGGCCCGCACCCGGCGCGGCTGGAGGACATCGCGGAGCTGAACCGCGTCTTCAGCGACGCGTTCACCGAGCGCTACCGGCGCGACGGGATGGTCGGCGTGCGCGTCCCGTTCCTGAACCCGGCGATCTGGCGCTATGCGATCGAGGATGCCGACGGCGGCGCGATGCTCTGGCGCGACGAGCAGGGGGAGATCGGCGCGTTCAACATCGCGCACCGGTCGGGCGCGGAGGGGTGGATGGGCCCCCTCGCCGTCCGCTCCGAGTGCCAGGGCGCGGGGAACGGCAAGGCCGTCGTGCGCGCGGGGGTGGAGTGGCTGCGCACGCGGGGCGCACACGTCATCGGGCTCGAGACGATGCCGCGCACGATGGACAACATCGGCTTCTACTCGCGGCTGGGCTTCATGCCGGGGCGGCTGACGATGACGATCACGATGGACGCCGCGGCGGCGGACCGGCACGCGATCCTCCTCGGGCGCCTCCCGGCGCGCGACAAGGAGGAGGCGGTGGAGGAGTGCCGCGCGCTGCTCGCGGCGACGCTGCCCGGCTACGACTTCTCGCGCGAGATCCTCCTCACCGACTCGCTCGCGCTCGGCGACACGGTGCTGCTGCGCGAGCAGGGCGCGCTCGCCGGCTTCGCGCTGTGCCACACCGTGCCGCTCGTCGAGGGGCGGGCGCGCGAGGAGCTGCGCGTGCTCAAGCTCGTCGTGCGCCGCGCCGAGGACCTCGAGGGGATGCTCCGGCTGCTGCGCGACTTCGCGCGGCGCAGCGGCACGCGCCGGGTGGCGGTGCGCCTGCAGGGGGAGTACGCGGACGCCTACCGGCGCCTCGTCGCGCTCGGCGCGCGGGTGCGGTGGACGGACCTGCGCATGACCCTCGTCGGCCACGAGGAGCCGCGGCCGGCGGAGGGGATCGTGCTGTCGAACTGGGAGATCTAGGACGAGCGCGCGGCGCGCCGTCAGTCCACCGCCGCCGCCAGTCCCGGATCCTGCGCGAGCTCGCCCGAGACGCCGAGCCAGGCGACCGCGTCGATCCACTCGCGGAAGACCTCGACGACCTCTCCCTCGAGCGCGGCGAACGTCGCGAACATGCGCGCCATTCCGTACGCCTCGTCGGCCGCGGCGACGATCGCGCGCCGCTGCCCGCCGCGGAAGTGCTGCGTCGCGGCGACGTGCCGGACGCGCGCGCACGAGTAGTCGAGGACCGTCACCCCGCGCATGTCCACGATGTAGCGGAAGTGCGGCGCGAACGACGGGTCGTCGCGAATGCTGCGGCGGTGCTCCTCGATCTCGGCGGTGGTGAGCGTGCCCCAGAGGCGGGACAGGACGACGCCCTGCTCGCGGTCGATCCGATGGGATGCGGGCATGGTGAGGCGCGGTGGTGGTGCTTCCGCGCACCGACGGCATCGTCCGGTGCTCGAGGCAGCGAGGTGTGCGTGGGGACTCGTGCTCGCCCTCGCCGGCTCGCGGGGAGGGCAGGGTGGCGGCGCCCGGCATCGAGAGCGCCGCGTGCGGCGGCATCAGCCGTCGGCGACTCCGAAGTACGCCTGGATCGCCCACGTCACGATCTCATCATACGCGTTCCGCCGCTTCCGGTACAGGGCGACCGCGGCGAGGCGCTCCATCAGGTCGGGGCGGCTCGCGAGCAAACGTTTGAGCGTGACGAGGAACCGCTCCGGCGGGATGCCACCGCTCCGCGCGCGCTCGGCGCACGCACGGAGGGCGACGCGCGCGACCGCGTCGCCCTCGCGGCGCTCGAGCGAGGCGACCAGCTCGTCGAACGCATCGCGCAGCGGCTCGTTCATCGACGAGCGGCGCTCGTGGCTCTCTGCCGTCATGGCCGCGTGGCGGGGCGTGGAGGAACGTGAACGGCCGCCGCGGGCCCGTCGCGCGGGCCGCGGCGCATCGGGGCGACGCGCGGCCTCGCGCTCGCGCAACGTCGCGCGGTCGCGCGCCGGTTGGACACCGCCGTCGGCGGCCGCACGTCAGAGCGACGCACCGTCGCCGCCGGCGGGCTCGCGGTCGTCCGGGCGCTTCTCGTCCTTCGTCAGCGGCGTCATCGGGACCGCCGGCGTGTGCAGCGGCGTGCGCCGCTCGTGCACGACGTCCGCGCGCTCGAGCAGGCCGAGGAGGCCGCTCGGTTCGGCCTCGTACCACCCTTCCGGGACCGGGGCGAGGCGGCGGCGCTCCCCTCGGTCGCTCTCGAAGGCGACCCAGCCGCCCGCGAGCTCCGGGGCGAGGTACTGGAGGCGCGCGGCGTTCTCCGCGATGTAGGCGACCTCCACCTCCCAGGCCGCCCATTGGACGTTCTCGGCGTCGGTGAAGCGGCGGAGGCGCTCGGGACCCGAAGGGAGCGGCGTCGGCGTCGACGGTGGGCGGGCCATGGCAGCGGTCGGGTGATGGCTGGCGCAGCGGCGGACCAAACGGCCCAGCTCGCTGCAAGGTGCGCGCCGCACCGGCCGGCCGCGGACGACTCCCGGCCTCGTTCAGCCACGTTAGCTTCCCGCCCGCCATGCCGGACATCCGCCTCGCCATCCTCGCGGTCACGTACCTCCTGATCGCGATCCAGCAGCTTCCGCACATCCGCCTCAACCGGCCCGCGGCGTCGCTGCTCGGGGCGACGGCGATGGTCACGCTCGGCGGCCTGCCGCTGCGCGACGCGTACGCGGCGATCGACCTCGACGTCCTCGTCTTCCTGCTCGGCGTGCTGATCCTCACCGGCTACCTCGAGCTCGGCGGCTTCTTCGAGTGGGCCGCCGCGCACGTCGTGCGCCGCACGCGATCGGCGCGCGCGCTGCTCGGCGCGGTCGTCGTCGTCAGCGGCACGCTGTCGGCGCTCTTCGTCAACGACACCGTCTGCCTCGCGCTCACGCCGCTCGTCATCGCCGCGGCGCGCTCGGTCGGGCTGCCGGCGCTCCCCTACCTGCTCGCCGTGGCGCTCGCCTCGAACGTCGGGAGCGTGGCGACGCTCACCGGCAATCCGCAGAACATGCTCGTCGGCGTGGCGAGCGGGATCTCCTTCGCGCGCTTCACCGCGGCGATGCTCCTTCCGGCGGCCGGGGGGCTCGCGATCGTCTGGGGCGTGCTCGCCGTCGTGCACCGCCGCGACCTCGCGCGGCCGATCGCGGTCGCCGCGACGCCGTCGGAGGAGCCGTTCGACCGCGCGCTCGTGACGCGCGCGCTGGTCGTCTTCGGCGGCGCGCTCGCCGGATGGCTCGCCGGCTTCCCGCTGCCGCTCGTCGCGATCGCCGCCGGCGCGGTGATGCTGCTCGTCGGCCGGCGCGACCCCGCGGAGGCGTTCGCGAAGGTGGAGTGGTCGCTGCTCCTCTTCTTCGGCGCGCTCTTCGTCGTCATGCGCGGCGTGCGCGACCTGCCGCTCCTCCGGGCGCTCGACGCCGCGGCGGTCGGCGCGCTGAGCGGCGAGCCGCTGCACGACGCCGCGGTCGTCGGCGCCGCGATGACCGCGCTTTCCAATATCGTCTCGAACGTGCCGGCGGTGATCCTCTGGACCCCGGTCGTGCCGCGCCTCCCGGACGCGGACTTCGTCTGGCTCGTGCTCGCGATGAGCGCGACGTTCGCGGGAAACCTCACGCTGCTCGGCTCGATGGCGAACCTCATCGTCGCCGAGCGCGCCGCGGCACGCGGCGAGCACCTCGGCTTCGGCGCCTACCTGCGCGTCGGCATCCCCGTGACGCTGCTCACCCTCGTCTGGGGGACCGTGACGCTCGTGATGATGCGCTGACTCGCGCGTCCTCTGGAAGCGGGCGTCGCGCCGCGCGACGGGATGCGGCGCGCGCGCGCTCACCTCCCCGGCGGGGTGCCGCGGCGCACGATGCCCCAGACGACGAGGAAGACGCCGAGCGTGAGGAAGAGGTGCATCCATCCGGGCGTCCGCGTCGTCAGGATGGCGATCGTCCAGAAGAGTAGCATCAGCACGCCGACGGGGATGGCGAGCGCGGCAATGCGTCCGCGCGATCGGTCGGAGCGATTGGTCATGAGCGATCCGTCGTGATTGATAAAGCCGGTGGTGGCCCTTATATTGCCTTGCAGCACGAACGTGGGACGAAGAGCTCAATTTTTTGAGCCAACAAGTCTCTTCGAGTGGGTTCGACAATCCGGGCGTGACGTCACGCCCCCAGTGCGGGGGAAGGCGAAGCGAGCGGTGAGGGCCTCATCTTCCGACGGGGCTTCAAAAAACCCTCTTCGTTCCGTTCTCTCGAGCGCGCCGTCCGATCCGGGCGGCGCGCTCGTTTTATTTGCGTGTACCGGCCGCTCCGCCGAGCGGACCGTGCGGCGCCGCGTCGCGCGCGGCCGGTGCAAGATCACCGCACCGGTGCGCCGGCGCCAGAGGAGCGGGATCCGTTCGCGCGTCGCTTGACTTTGTCGGTACGCCGGATCAACTAAGACACGATCGCTCATCCAGGAGCCCGATGCCCGAGGTGACCGTCACGCGGCGGCTGCAGTTCAACGCGGCGCACCGCGTCCACAACCCCGCCCTCTCCGACGAGGAGAACCGCGCCCTCTACGGGAAATGCAACAACCCGAACTGGCACGGCCACAACTACACGCTCGAGGTGTCCGTCACGGGAACCATCGACGAGCGGACGGGCTACGTCATCGACCTCGGGAAGCTGCGCGACATCGTCGAGCGGGAGATCGTCGAGCGTGCGGACCACCGGAACTTCAACCTCGACGTGGACTTCATGCGCGGCATCAACCCGACGACGGAGCACATCGTCGTCGCCTGCTGGCGCGTCCTCGAGCCCCACGTCCGACCGGGGCGCCTCACCCGGCTCCGGCTCTGGGAGACCGACAGGAACTATGTCGACTACGAGGGGCGCTGAGCGGGCGCTCGCCCCGATCCCGCTGGCGCCGCATGCCGCGGAGACGGTGCGCACCGCCGCGGACGAGGCGGACGCCGCGCAGGCGGAGCTGGAGGGGCTGGTGCGGCGGCAGCTGGAGCTGCTGGGGGAGGATCCGGAGCGGGCGGGGCTGCTGAAGACGCCGCAGCGGGTGGCGAACGCGCTGGCGTGGCTGACGCGGGGCTACGAGCTCGAGGCCGGG